>NZ_AP022584.1:0-304880 GCF_010731675.1 Mycobacterium marseillense | reverse complement strand
GGAGGTGACCGGGTCCAGCGCACGCATTCGCGCCACGGCGATTAAAAAGTCGTTGAACACAAGCTCCGACGGGTCGGTGGCGTGATCCCAGCTGATCGGTCCGGCCTCCCAGCCCAGGTACTGCGCGCCGACGCCGAGCGCTTCGAGCCCGGCCCGCACGCGGGGGACGAAGTCGGCGATGTACATCTGCACGACGACCCCAAAGGTGCGGTCCCCGAGGTGCTTTAACAACCGGGACCGTTGCTCGGCGGTGATCGACGAGACGTCGGCGCTGAATTGTTCGGCGAATTCGACGACGGCGGCCTCGACGTCCGATTCCGGCTCGCCGACCTCGTCGGCCGCGGGCAGCGGCGGCAGCGACATCGTCTGCGCGCACACCCGCCGGACCAACGCCGCGATCCGGGCGTCGGCGGGCGCCGCGGGAAACAGCGCCACCAGGCGCGTGAGCTGGTCTTCTCGAACCGAAACCGGAGCCGCCATTCGTCACACGCTAGAGCGCGCGCCGCCCGGCGGCAATCAATCTATTGGGCCTGGCTCACCGAGGACATGTGGAAGTCCGGAATCCGCAGCGAGGGCATCGCGGCGCGGGTGGCCCAATCCCCCATTTCGCGCGGCAGCGTTTTCTCGCTCACGCCGGCCTCGGTGGCGCGTCGCAGCAGGTCCAGCGGGCTTTCGTTGAACCGGAAATTGTTGACGGCCGCGGTCACGCGTCCGTCTTCGATGAGGTAGACGCCGTCGCGGGTGAGTCCGGTGAACAACAGGGTGGTGGGGTCGACGACCCGGATGTACCAGAGCGTGGTCAAAAGCAGGCCACGCTCGGTGGCCGCGATCATGTCGTCCTGAGTGGCCGACCCCCCGGTCATCACCAGGTTGTCGGCGGCGACTGCGACCGGAGCGTCGTATTTGTCGGCGGTGGCGCGCGGATAGGCCAACGCGTTGATCACCCCGTCGCGAATCCAGTCCACCTGGCCGATCTCCATGCCGTTGTCGAACACCGACAGCGTCTCTGAAGAGCTGCTCGCCGCAACGAACGGCGTGCAGGCAAGGCCGGGTGCCATCGGGTCGGAGAACAGTGTGATCGGCAGCTCGGTGAGCCGCTCCCCCACCCGGGTTCCCCCGCCGGGCGCCGAGAACGCGGTCCGGCCCTCCTGCGCACCGCGGCCGGCCATCGACCACGCCATGTAGATCATCATGTCGGCCACCGTCGACGGCGGCATGATCGTCTGGTAGCGCCCCGCCGGCAACTCGACGCTGCGCTGCGCCCAGCCCAGCCTGGTGGACAGCTGCTCGAGCAGCGAATCGATTGGCACATCGACGAAGTCGGGGGTCCCGACGCCCGCCCACGCGCTGGCGTCACCACGCTTCGCGTTGATCTCCACCGCCCCGGTGGGCTGGCTGAAACGCCGCCGCAGTCCGGTCGACGAGGCCAAGAACGTCGTCGAAACGCTATGGTGCGCAAAGCCGTAGAGCCGGTCCGCAGCGCGGAAGCCGCGGCTCAAGGAGTCGGCCACGTCGGCGAAGACCAGCGGTCCGGTGCCCGGCACCGGCGCGTCCCAATCGGCGGGCACGCCGGTATCGACGAGAAGCGGCGCGGCGTCGCCGGCCTCCGGCGCCGAACCGGCGGCCTCCTGCGAGGCCGCCACCAGACCGGGGAGCACCCGCGGATCCGCCTCGGCGGACACGACCGTGCCGATGCGCGCGCTGGCGCCCCGACGCACCACGGAGATCACCGACACGCTGCGGCTCACCGAAACCCCGTTGGTGGTCATCGAATTGCCCGCCCAGCGCAGGGTCGCCTCGACCTTGTCGGTGACCAGCACCATGGTCTCGTCGGCGCCGCCGAGCTTTGCCGCCTCGTCGAGCACGATGTTGACGACGTGCTGCGCGGTAATCATCGGCGCCGCTCCTCCTCATCGCTGCGCTCTGCATCGCCGCCGGCGCGAATCATCAGCGCCCGCCCTCGGTGCGGGTGTTCAGCACGTTCACACCGCGGAACAGCGCCGAGGGACAGCCGTGGCTGACCGCCGCGATCTGCCCGGGCTGGGCCTTGCCGCAGTTGAACGCCCCACCCAGGCGCCAGGTGGACCGGCCGCCCACGGCCTCCATCGAATTCCAGAAGTCGGTCGTGGTGGCCTGATAGGCGACGTCGCGCAACTGGCCGTCGAGGCGGCCGTCGCGAATCCGGAAGAACCGCTGCCCGGTGAACTGAAAGTTATAGCGCTGCATGTCGATTGACCAGGATTTGTCGCCGACGATGTAGATGCCCTCCTCGACCCGGCTGATCAACTCGTCGGTGGTGATGTCCTCGGGGGCGGGCTGCAGGGACACGTTGGCCATGCGCTGGATCGGCACGTGGTGCGGCGAGTCGGCGTACGAGCAGCCGTTGGAGCGGGGCTTGCCCAGGCGGCGGGCGAACACCCGGTCGAGCTGATAGCCGGTGAAGATCCCGTCGCGCACCAGATCCCAACTCTGCGCGGCCACTCCCTCGTCGTCGTAACCGATGGTGGCCAAACCGAATTCGTCGGTCCGGTCCGCGGTCACGTTCATCACGGGCGACCCGTACCGCATGGTGCCCAGCTTGTCCGGTGTGGCGAACGACGTTCCGGCGTAGGCGGCCTCGTAGCCGATCGCGCGGTCGTATTCGGTTGCGTGCCCGATGGATTCGTGGATCGTCAGCCACAGGTTGGTCGGGTCGATCACCAGGTCAGTGGGTCCTGGAACGACGGTGGGCGCCTTGACCTTCTCGGCCAGCAGTGCCGGCAGCTGCGCCAGCTCGTCGGTCCAGTTCCAGATGTCGTCGCCGGCCAGGACCTCCCAGCCCCGGCCCATCGGCGGGATCAGCGTGCGCATGGAGTCGAAGCTGCCCGCCGCGGGGTCGACGGTCACCGCCTCCAGGGTGGGCTGGATGCGGACGCGCTGCTGGGTGATCGAGGACCCGTAGGTGTCGGCATAGAACGTCTGCTCCTTGACGGCGGTCAGCACCGCTGAGACGTGATCGATGCCGTCGGCGCTGAGCAGCCGCCCCGAGTACTCCTCGAGCACAGCGATCTTGTCGGTGGCGGAGACGTCGAACGGGTCGATGCGGTAGTTCGACACCCACGTCGCGTCGGTGTAGACGGGTTCGGGCGCCAATTCGACGCGCTCGGTGCTCAGCATCGCCAGCGTGGTGGCGACCTGCACCGCGTGGCGCGCGGTCTCGGCGGCGACCGAGGGCACCAACTCCGCGTGCGAGGCGAATCCCCAGGTGCCGTCGACGATCACTCGCACCGCCAGCCCGACCTCGCGGTTGATCACCGAGGTCTCGAGCGCGCCGTCGCGCAGCTGGACGATCTCGGTGGTGATGCGGTGAACGCGCAGGTCGGCATGCGTGGCCCCGGCTGCGGTGGCCGCCGACAGCGCGGCGTCGGCCAGTTCGTGGCGCGGCAGGTCGAGGAAGTCGGCATCGATCCCCCGGTTCGGTGTCACGGCTCCACCGTAACGGCCGCTCATGTCAAACCGGGGCAGCGCCCGCTTTAATTACCCCATGGCCGGCGCCGAACGCAGGACTCGTCCTCGATCGACCGCATTGGGCTATGCGCTGCTGGCGCCGAGCCTGTTCGGCGTCCTCGCCTTTCTGCTGTTGCCCATCCTGGTGGTGATCTGGCTGAGCCTGTGTCGGTGGGATCTGCTGGGGCCGCTGCGCTTTGTGGGCCTGTCCAATTGGCGGTCGGTGCTGACCGACGGCGCCTTCGGCAATTCGCTCATCGTGACGACGATCTTCGTGGCGATCGTGGTGCCGGCGCAGACGGCATTGGGGTTGCTGGCCGCGTCGATGCTGGCCCGCCAGCTTCGAGGCACCGGCCTGTTTCGCACCGTGTTTGTGCTGCCCTGGATTTGCGCGCCGCTGGCGATCGCGGTGTTGTGGCGGTGGATCCTGGCTCCCACGGACGGCGCCGTGAGCACCGTATTGGGACATAGCATCGAATGGCTTTCCGATCCCAGCTTCGCGCTGCCGCTCGTGTCGGCCGTCGTGGTGTGGACCAACGTCGGATACGTCTCGCTGTCGTTCCTGGCGGGGCTGCTGGCCATTCCCGACGAGGTGCACGCCGCCGCACGCACCGACGGCGCCAACGCGTGGCAGCAGTTTTGGCGCATCACCATTCCCATGCTCCGGCCGACGACCTTTTTTGTACTGGTGACCGGGATCGTCAGCACCGCACAGGTTTTCGACATGGTCTATGCCCTGACCGGCGGCGGCCCGGCGGGCAGTACCGATTTGGTGGCCCACCGCATCTACGCCGAGGCGTTCGGGTCGGCAGCCATCGGCCGGGCGTCGGTCATGGCGGTGGTGCTGTTCGTGATCCTGATCGGGGTCACGTTGCTTCAGCATCTCTATTTCCGGCGGCGGATCAGCTATGACCTCACTTAGTCGCGCCAGCAAGGCGCTGATCTATTCCGGACTTGCCCTGGGCGCGTTGATCACGTTGGCGCCGTTCATCCTTGGGCTGATGACCGCATTCACCTCGGCGCACCAATTCGTCACGGGTACGCCGCTGCAGCTCCCAGACCCACCCACGCTCGCCAACTTCACCAACCTGGCCGGGGCCGGGTTCGGCCGCGCGGCGGCGGTCACCGCGTTGATGACGGCGGTGATTCTGGTGGGCCAGCTGACCTTTTCCGTGCTGGCCGCCTACGCCTTCGCGCGCTTGCACTTTCCCGGGCGCGACGCGTTGTTCTGGGTGTACATCGCGACGCTGATGGTGCCGGCGACGGTCACGATCGTGCCGATGTATCTCATGATGGCGCAGCTCGGTCTGCGCAACACGTTCTGGGCGCTGGTGCTGCCGTTCATGTTCGGCTCGCCCTACGCGATCTTCTTGCTGCGCGAGCACTTTCGCATGATCCCGAACGACTTGGTCAACGCCGCCCGCCTGGACGGCGCCAATACGCTGGACGAGATCGTGCATGTGGTGATCCCGTCCAGCCGGCCGGTCCTGGCCGCCCTGGCGCTGATCACGGTGGTCTCGCAGTGGAACAACTTCATGTGGCCGTTGGTGATCACCAGCGGCCGCAGGTGGCGGGTGCTCACCGTGGCGACGGCCGACCTGCAGTCGCGGTTCAACTCCCAATGGACGTTGGTGATGGCGGCCACCACCATCGCCATCGCCCCGCTCATCGCGCTGTTCGTGGCCTTCCAGCGCCACATCGTCGCCTCGATCGTCGTCTCGGGATTGAAGTGACCCGGCCCCGGTTCTCCACACTGGTCGCCGCGGCGGTCGGACTGGTCGCGGTGTTGTTGGCGGCGACGGCGGTCCTGCTGGACTACTCGGGCCAGCCGCACGGCGGCAAGACCATTGTGACCGTGCGCATCTGGGGCGATCAGATCGGCGCGGCCTACCGGCAATCGTTCCAGGAATTCAGCCGCGCCCACCCCGACATCGAAGTGCACGTCAATTTGGTGGCGTACTCGTCCTACTTCAACACCCTGCGCACCGATGTGGCCGGCGGCAGCGCCGACGACATCTTCTGGCTGTCCAACGCCTACCTCGCGGCCTACGCCGACAGCGGCCGGCTGCTGGACATCGGTGCGACGCTGGGCCCCACGGCCGCGTCGGACTGGGAGCAACCGGTCGTCGAGCAGTTCACCCGCAACGGCACGCTCTGGGGCGTGCCGCAGCTCACCGACGCCGGAATCGCCTTGTACTACAACGCCGATCTGCTGGGCGCGGCCGGCATCGACCCCGCCCGGCTAAGCACCTTGCGATGGAGTCCCGATGGCGGTGACACGCTACGGCCCCTGCTCGCCCGGCTGACCGTCGATGCGCAGGGGAACCGCGGCGATACCGAGGGATTCGACGCGGGGCGGGTGCGGCAGTGGGCATACAACGCGGCCAACGACCCCCAGGGGATCTACCTGAACTACATCGGGTCTGCCGGCGGCGTGTTTCAGCGCGGCGATGAGTTTGCGTTCGACAATCCCGGGGCCGTCACCGCCTTTCAATATCTGGTCGACCTGATCAACCGCGACCACGTCGCGCCGCCCGCGGCCGACACCAACGACAATGGCGACTTTTCCCGCAACCAATTCCTGGCCGGGCGGATGGCGCTGTTCCAGTCGGGTACCTACAGCCTGGCCCCGGTGGCCCGCGACGCCCGCTTCCGCTGGGGTGTGGCGCCGATGCCGGCGGGCCCGGTAGGCCGGGTCAGCGTCACCAACGGCATTGCCGCGGCGGGCAATGCGGCCTCGCGGCATCCCGACGCGGTGCGTCAGGTGCTGGCCTGGATGGGCAGCAGGCGGGGCAACGAATACCTGGGCCGCTACGGCGCGGCCATCCCCGCGGTGTCGTCGGCCCAGCCGGTCTACTTCCACTACTGGGCCACCCGGGGCGTCGACGTCACGCCGTTCTTCACCGTGCTGAACGGTCCGCGCATCGCGGCCCCCGGGGGCGCGGGGTTCGCCGCCGGCAATGATGCCCTGCAGTCCTATTTCGACGAAATGTTCTTGGGCCGTGGCGATGTCGCGTCGACGCTACGGCGGGCTCAGGCGGCGGCCAACGCCGCGGCCGCGCGCCAGTGAGCGCGCTGATCACTGCGCGTCGTTGAGCGCGCTGTGATGGCGGCCCCAAACGAAATAGAACATCAGCGCCAGCGAGACCCAGCCGCCGAACGCGACCCAGGTGTACCAGTGCAAGCCGGCGAGGATGTACCCGCAGGCCGCCACCGAAAGGATCGGCGTGACAGGATAACCCGGCACCATGAAACCCCGTGGCAGGTCGGGCTCGCGCACCCGTAAGACGATCACTCCGACGGAAACCACGACGAACGCGGTCAGCGTGCCGATCGACACCATATCCGCGAGCTTTTGCAACGGGATGAAGGCGGCCAACGTCGAGGCCGCCAGTGCGACGATCACCGTGTTGTTCACCGGGGTCATGGTGCGCGGATTCACCGTGGCGAACCTCGCGGGCAGCAGCCCGTCACGCCCCATCGCGAACAGGATGCGCGTCAGGCCGTACATGGTGACCAGCGTGACGCTGAAGATCGAAATGACCGCGCCCGCAGCAAGGATCGAGCTGGCCCAGCTGCCGTGCGTGACGTTCTCGAGGATCGTTGCCAGCCCGGCTTCCTGCTGACCGGCGAAGGCCTGCCAGGGCTGCGCACCCAGCGCGGCCACCGCCACGAAGACGTAGACGCCGGTGACGGTCAGCAACGCGGCGATCAACGCCCGCGGCATGGTTTTTTGCGGGTTGTTCACCTCGTCGCCCGCGGTGGACACGGCGTCGAGACCGATGTAGGAGAAGAAGATGGTCCCGGCGGCCGACCCGATGCCCGCGACGCCGAACGGCGCGAAGTCCCGCAGATGGTGCGCGTCGAACGCAGTGAAGGCGACAACCACGAACACGACGAGCACGCCCAACTTGACCATCACCATGATCGCGTTGACCTTCGCCGATTCGCTGGCGCCGCGGATGAGCAGCAGCGCGCACATCCCGATCAGCGTAATCGCCGGGACGTTCAAATAGCCGGGCTGCGCGTCCCAGGGCGCGGCCGACAAGGCGTGTGGCAGTTGAAATCCCATCACATTGCTCAGCAACCTGTTGAGATAGCCGCTCCAGTTGACCGCAACCGCGGCGGTGGCCACCCCGTATTCGAGCAGCAGGCACGCGGCCACACCGACCGCCGCAACCTCCCCGAGCGTGGTGTAGGCGTAGGAGTACGACGATCCCGAAACCGGCACGGCCGAGGCCAATTCGGCGTAACACATGGCCGCGAGACCGGCGGCGAGGCCCGCGAGAAGGAAGGAGACAATGACTCCGGGCCCGGCTTCGGGCACGGCCACGGACATGACGAAGAAGATGCCGGTGCCGATCGTCGAGCCGACCCCGAACATGGTCAGCTGAAAGGTGCCGATGCCGCGCTTGAGGTGATCCGCGGCGCCGATTGCGACATGCGCGCCCACCACCGGGCGCCGCCGCAGCATCTGCTTCTTCAGGCCGACCGACGTCGCTGCCAATTGCGCCTCCTGTTACCGGTTCGGCGGTCAGCGCCGGCGAAGCAGCCGCGCCAGCCGGGAGGGCCGCGGGCGGGTCCGCGCTGAGCGGCGGGGGGCGTACGGCCACGGGTGGTTTCGCTCGGGAATCGACTGGGCCCGGACGTGTTTCAGTTGGGCGCGCAGGTGTCGGCGCAGCTCGTGCAGGTGCGGGTCCGTCCAACGGTTGACCGCTTCGATCGGGTCCTCGGTCAGGTCGTAGAGCTCCCATTGGTCGTCGAGGGGTGAGGTGCGATAGGCCTCTCCCCCGAGCCCGTTGGCCGCCAGGTGGCGCACCCCGGGCTCGGTCCAGGTGCCGGGGTCGTCGAAGGTGCGCACCAGCTTCCACAGGTGACCGCAGCCACCGGCGGCCGCCGCGTCGTCGACGCTGACGACCAGCCCCTCGAAATTGGATGCGGTGTGCGCCGGGATCCGAATGCGCAGCGGTGCCGGAGGATTGACCGTCTGCTTCAGTTGCCGTCCCAGGCCCGAGGCGCCGCTGTCCCCCTCGAGCACGTTGTCGCGGGTCATCAGGTAGACGGCCCTGTCGTCGTCGGCGTTGCCACCGTCGACGATCGGCATGAGATCGCGGCCGGGCAGCTCGTGCACTTCGGAGAACGACTCCGCCAGCGTGGCGGCGGCCGCGGCCACGTCGACGCCGGCGGCCGCCAGGAGCGTGGGCACCAGGTCCACGTGCGAGGTCGGCGCCGTGACGGCGCGGCGCCGCGTCGCGCACTCGCCGATGCGCGCGATGACAAAGGGGACGCGCGTGGCCTCGTCATAGAGGTTGAACCATTTTTGATGCAGCCCGCCGTGAGCTCCCAGGAGATCGCCGTGGTCGGCCGTGCGCACCAACACCGCGTTCTGCGAACCGGATTCGGTGACGGCGCGCCGCACCCGGTCGATCGGGCCGTCCGACTCGGCGTGCAGCCGGTAGTACAGGTCGCGGTAGCGCTGCGCGTTGCGGTCGTAGGTCCGGTTGATCGCCGGGGCGGGGCCGTACCCGGAGTAATACGCCTCGCGGAAGGCGATTTGGGCGGCCGGCTTGGTGGACAGGTCTTCGTCCGCGGTCGGGGCCGCAGGCACCGGCGGCGGGTCCAGCGGCGACGGCTGCACGGGCCCTCGCCGGGACCATGCCGGAAAGAGCACGATGTCATGGGGATTCACGAAACTGGCCACCAGAAGGAACGGACGCTGCGCGGCGGGGTCACCGGCGCGACGGCGGGCGTAGCGGTCGGTGAGCCAGCCCACCACGCGATCGGCGATCAGCGGGTCGCGGCGAACGCCGGCGTTGGCCAGCGCCGCCCCGTGCGGCTCCGGGCCGACCCAGCCGGAGAAACCGAACGGATCGAGCGGGTCGGCTTGCAGATAGCGCCGCACCGCGGCAGGGTCGACGGTCCCGTCATCGTCGTTGGTGGCCAACGGATGCCCGGTCGCCGGGTCGGTGAGGTCGGCATGGGAAATGTGCCATTTGCCGTCGTAATGGGTGTCGTATCCGGCCGCGCGGAACCAGTTGCCCAGCGTCGGCACTTCGCCGGGTCGCAGCCAGCGCATGCGGGAGTCGTCGGCGGATTTTCCGATGCCGTCGGTCTGGGTGACCCCGTGCAGGTCGGGGTAGTGCCCGGTGAAAATCGTTGGGCGACTGGGCACGCACGCCAGCGAGCCGGTGTAGTGGCGGGTGAAGCTGACGCCGTGGTCCTCGAACCACTTGCGCCCGGCCAGCGTTCGGTCGCGCCACGCCACCACGTCGGGCGCCTCGTAGGGCGGAACCGCGCGTTCTTCGTCCGTCATGATGACGATGACATCGGGGCGATCAGACACGGCCGTTCTCCAATCGATTCGCCAGCCCGGCGAGCAGCGCGTCGGACTGTCGTGCGAGCACGCGACACACGACGCGTTCGGCCAGCTTGTGGCGTGCGCGAGGCCCGATTTCGACTGTACTGGTCAGGGCCACCAGGGCGGATCGGTCGCCCGCCGGCGCCAACGTCCAGCGGTTGGCCACGCGGCGCAGGCGGCGGGGCAAGCCGTCGATGTCGTAGGCCAGGGCGCGGCCCGGGGCGAATTCGGTGATGCGCTCGACCAGCGCGTCACGCTTGACCTGGACGCGTCGGGCGGTGCCGAGCCCGCCCCCGTCGGGACCGGCATACAACACACAGGAGTGATCGACATTGGCGGACCACGAACTGAGGGAACCGAAGTCCGCCAGGACATCCCAGACGTCCCCGACGGAGGCCGCGATGGTGCGCGTGCGCCGGATATCGGTCATCTGCTCACGCCGCGCGACGGGCCCACACCGGATCGCTTAATGAAGCTGGACGATCGAGTCGATGACCACGCCGGTGGCCCCGGCGGTGACGGTGATGGCCAGCGTCACCCAGTCCGCGAGCTTCGGGCGCCCGGGAGCGGCCGATAGCTGACCGATCCCGCCCCGGGCGGTGATCGCATCGCCCATCTCGTCGGCGCGCCGCAACGTCACAACGATTGCTGCCGTGAGCAAGTCGATCATGTCGCGCGCCTGCTGGCGTCGGCGGGCCCGGCGGTTACGGGGAGTCTGGTTGGGACGCAGCCGGCGGGCGGCGTAGAGCACTTGGAATTCTTCGATCAACATCGGGAAGGCGCGCAGCGCGAGCGCTAGGGCCACCGCCCATTCGTCGCTCGGGATCCGCAACCAGCGCAACGGGCGCCCCAAAGCGGCGAGCGCCGGCCCCATTTCGGCGACGTTGGTGGTCCAGGACAGCATCGCCCCCAGCCCGATCAACACGATCGACAGCGCGGTGACCCGCACGAAATGCAGCGTCCCGCCCAGCCCGATGTGCACCCCGGCGATCGAGACCACCGGAGCGCCGGCGCCGAGCGCGGCGGTGATGCCGCCCACCGCGAGGATGATCCATATCCAGCGCCGCGGCGAGGGCAGCGCGCCGCGGGGGATGTGCGCCAGGCGGGCCGCCGTTATCAGCAACACCAACATCAGCCCGACGCTGGCCCACCCCGGGTAGAAGGTCAGCAGTATCGAAACGCCCAGCACCACCAGCAGTTTGGTGCCGGCCCACAATTCGTGGATCTTTGAGGTTCCGGGCACCGGGACCAGCAGGACAACCGGACGGGGCGTACGGCGAGTTTTTCCGGTCGCCGCCTTGGCGTCCGCGGGCGCGGTCATGGCATTCCCTCCGCCGCGGTCGTCGCCGTTTCCAGCGCCCCGTTGCGCAGATACAGGGATCGCGGGCACAGCTCCTCGAGCCCGACGATGTCGTGGGAGATGACCACCACCGTCAGACCTCGTTCCCTGCGCAGGTTTTCCAGCAGGCGCAGGAGGCCGCGCTGACTGCCGACGTCCAATCCTGCCAGGGGTTCGTCGAGGACCAGCGCCCGCGGGGAGCGGGCCAGCAGTCCGGCCAGCACCACGCGGCGCATCTGGCCGCCGCTGAGTTGGTCGATGCGCCGCTTGCCCATCGCCGGGTCCAAACCGACTGAGATCAGCGCCTCGGCCACCCGGTCTTCGTCGAGATGCGAAAAGCCCGCTGCGGAAGCGACTTCGGCGTCGACATGGTCGCGCATCAGCTGCAACCGGGCCGACTGGAACGACAGCGCGACCTCCCCGACGTGCTCGTGGGTGGGCTCGCCGTCGATCAGGCAAGTGCCCGCGGTCGGAGTCGTCAACCCGGCCATGATCCACGCCAAGGTCGATTTACCCGACCCGTTGCCGCCGTGGATCAACACCCCGTCGCCCTGCTCGACCACGAAGCTGATATTGCGCAGGGCGACCTTGGCCCACGGTGTGCCGCTGGCGTATTCGTGGCTGACGTCGACAAGCTCGAGCACCGGCGTGTGCGAGCGGGGCGTGACCGCAGCGGTCTGGGCGGGGGTGATGGTCGGGGTTTCGGCCTTGACGGCGTTATCCGCTGAGTCGCTGAGCCTGATGATGCGGTCGGCGGACGCGGCCTCGTTGTCGTAGTGGGTGATGTGCACCAGCGCGCTCTGGTGGCGCTTCGAAAGGCCAGAGAGCACGCCCAGCAACGCATCTCGCCCCTGCTGGTCGACCATGGTGGTGACCTCGTCGGCGATGAGCAGGGCCGGATCCCGCGCCAGCGCGGCGGCGAGCGCGAGGCGCTGCAGCTCTCCCCCCGACAGGCTCCCGGTGTCGCGTTCGGCGAGTCCGTCGAGCCCGACTTCACGCAGCAATTCGCTGACGTCGATCTGCGCGCCCGCGGGCAGGCCCCACACCACGTCGTCGGCGACGCGCGTGCCCAGGACTTGACTCTTGGGGTGCTGCAAGACGATTGCGGTGCCCCCCATCTCGCCCAGCCCCACCGCGCCGGGGCGGTCGACGGTTCCCGACGTCGGCTCCCGCCCGGCCAGCATCAGCATCAACGTGGTCTTGCCCGAGCCGTTGGCCCCCGTCACGGCGATGTGTTCGCCGGCCTGGACGTCGAGGCTGACCTCGCGCAGCGCGTCCCGGTCGGCGCCGGGGTAGCGGAACGACACCTTGTCCAGCCGCACCGGGACCGGCCCGACCGGAGCGCCGCCGGCCTGCGTGTCCTCGGACACGTCCAACTTGTGCACGTCGGGGATCTTGCGCATTCGCTCCAAGAGGCGAGACAGGGCCGACCAGCTGATGAACGAAACGACGACGACCAACAAAACCATGTACGGGAAAATCAACAGCGGCCAGTGGTGTATCCCGTTGGCGACGTATCGCTTCAGGGCGTCGCCGACGCCCTGAAGGTGTACCCAATTCAGGAATGCCGCGACCCCGTTGGCATTGGCGGTGATCACGTCGAAGAACAGCTGCCGCAGGCGCGTCAGCACCGCCAGCACCGCGACCCATCCGGCGCCCCACAGCACCCCAGCGATCAGCGACAAGAATGCGACCGTCGGTATGCCCCGACCCTTGCGTTTGACGATGCCGCACAATCCGCCGACCCAGGCGCAGTCGACGAGCATGAACAGGCTGCCCAGCCCGGCGATCAAAAAGGCGATCACGCCGCCAGCTACCGTCGCGGCCATCAAGGCCCGCGGGCGATAGCGGTAGGCCAGCAATCCCATGGGCACGGTGCCCAGCACGCCCAGCCCCTGAGCGAATGGGATTACCGCGGCGAGGATCTCGATCGCCGCGCAGAGGGCCCCCATGACAGCGGCCTGTGCCAACTCATTCGGACGCAGCGACCCTTCCCCAGGTTGCCGAAGACGCAGCAAGGTCACTTTGGCGATTCTGCCAGTCCCGGCAGGGGGTGTCCGCTGAAGAAGGGTTTTCGCGCGGCACGCGTCGGCGTTCGGGCCTCGCTTAGCAAAGCTATGCAACCATGGATACATGGACAACGTCGTCGACACCGCAAAGCTCGAGGGAGCGCAGGGACTGGGGGCCGATCTGCTCGCCGTGGTCGCGCGGCTCAACCGCCTGGCCACCCAGCGCATCCAGATGCCGCTGCCGGCGGCGCAGGCACGGCTGCTGGCCACCATCGAAGTTCACGGCGAAGCCCGCATCGGTGACCTCGCCGCCGTCGATCACTGTTCGCAACCGACGATGACCACGCAGGTGCGCCGCCTCGAGGAAGCGGGGCTGGTGACCCGCACGGTCGACCCGGGAGACGCGCGCGCCGTCCGGATCCGAATCACGGCCGCCGGCAGGCGCACGCTCAACGCGGTGCGGGCCGACCGTGCCAACGCGATCGAACCCCAGTTGGCGCTGCTCGACGCGGGTGACCGTCAGGTGTTGATGCAAGCGGTCGACGTGTTGCGCCGACTGCTCGACGATGCCTCCCTGGCCACGTCGCTCGCGGGGCGCCGTAACCCCCTGTGAACGTCGCGATCACTGGTGAGCGGACCGCGAGCGCGGTAGACACGTAACCGAACGGGCGACCGGCGCCTGACGGCGAGACCACATCGAGCTGACCGGTGACGAAAGGTGGCGGTGATGCCGACCGAGGCTTCGGCCGTTCCGGCCGCCCCACTGACCGTGTGGGCCGGACCCAGCAGGTATGTCTTCACCCCGGGCCGTGACGTGCTGGTCGGCTACGGCCCGGGCTGCGACATCCCGCTGGAGCGCCTCGGGAGCCCCGCGCCGCCGCCACCCGCGCCCCACCCGGATGTGGTGCTGCGGTTCACCGGAGCCCTGTGGGTGGCCATCGATCTGAGCCACCGCGGCGTCTTCGTCGACGGATTCCGCGTGCCGACGGTCGAGATCCGCGACGGCCTGGCGATCACCATCGGCGATCCCCAGCACGGTCCGCGCCTGGTTTTCCAGCTCGCCCCCACCGCCGCGCCGCCGGGGCACCCGCCGCCGGGCGGCCCCGACCCGCGAATCCCCACCCAGAGCGCCACCCAGCGCATGCCCGTGGTGGCGCCCCCACCGAGACCACCGGGACCACCGCCCCCGCCGGGACCACCGCCCCCGCCATCGCCGCCCCCGGGTGCGGCGCCCCCACCCATTCCGCCGCCGGTCGCCCCGATACACCCGCCCGTCGCAGCGACCGAGCCACCAAACGGCCCGGGCCTGATCGAGCGGATGATCACCTCGAAGCTGCGCGCCCAGCGCCCCGCCGCGCGCACCGACGAGACCAACTCCACGTTCCGCCTGCCGCTGCGCACGGCGGCGCGCACCACCGGGGTGACGGCCTACCGGCTGGGCCTCGCCGTCGACGGGCAGCAGATCCTGTCGGACATCTCGTTCACGGCGCGTCCCGGCACCATGACCGCCGTCATCGGACCGTCCGCCGCGCGCAATTCCGCGCTGCTGGCCGTATTTGCCGGCGCCCGGACACCGAGCTCCGGGCGCACCACCGTCGACGGACACGACGTGCACGCCGAACCACAAGCGATGCGCAGCCGGATCGGGGTCGTCGCGCGTGACGACCAGCTGCACCGGCAGCTCACCGTCGAACAGGCCGTGCGGTACGCCGCCGAACTGCGGCTGCCGCCGGAGGCCACGCCCGAGCAGCGCGAGCGGATCGTCGACCAAGTGCTCGACGAGCTCGACCTGACCCCGCACCGCGCCACCCGGATCCGCAAGCTCGCACCCGAGCTGCGCCGGTGCGTCGCCTTGGCGATCGAACTGATCACCCGGCCGAGCCTGCTCGTGGTCGACGAGCCCACCGCCGGGCTGGATCCGGCGCAGCAACGCCACGTCATGGCGGTCCTGCGCCGCCAGGCCAATATCGGCTGCGTCGTCGTGGCCGCGATCTCGGCGCGCGCGTCGCTCACCGACGTCAACACGTGCGACCAGGTGCTGGTGCTCACCGGGACCGGCAAGGCCGCCTACCTCGGCTCACCCCAGCAGGCCGAATCCACTTTGGGGACCGCCGACTGGTCGCAGGTCCTCGCCCGGGTGAGCGCCGATCCCGACGGAACCCACCGCGCCTTCCGCGGCCGGCCCCAACCGTTGACCGCCCCGCCCGAGGTCGCGGCGCCGTGGGCGCCACCGGCCGGGCTGCCCCGGCACCGCCAGATCCGGGTGCTGGCCCGACGCGAGGTCCGGCTGCTCCTGGCCCATCGCCTCTACTTCGCGTTCCTGGCGATCCTGCCGTTCGCGCTGGCAGGGCTGACGCTGCTAATACCGGGCGACACGGGCCTGGCGCGGCCGGAGCCCGGCAGCGCCAACGGGCACGAAGCCATCGAGATCCTCGCCGCCCTCAACATCGGCGCGGTGATCCTGGGCACGGCCCTGACCATCCGCGCCCTGGTGCTCGAGCACGGCATCTTCCGCCGCGAACAGCAGGTGGGACTGTCCGCGCCGGCCTACCTGACCGCCAAGCTCACGGTGTACGGGCTGGCCGCGGCCCTATGGACGGCCGTCATGTTCGCGATCGTCGTCGCCGTCAAAGGCGGACCGGCGGGCGGCGCCGTGTTGCTGCACAACGCCACGATCGAGCTCTACGTCACCGCGGCGGCCACCGCGATCGTGTCCGCGGTGATCGGCCTCACCCTCTCGGCGCTGGGCACGGCCCTCCGGGAAGTCCTGCCGCTGGTGGTCCCGGTGATTCTGGCATCCGCGCTCTTCAACGGGAGCCTGGTGCAGCTGGTCAACCTGTGGGGGTTGCAGCAGATCAGCTGGTTCGTCCCGGCCCAGTGGGGTTTCGCGGCCTCGGCGTCCACGGTGAACCTGCGCAGGATCGACGACCTGGCCGTCAACGTCTTGACGTGGACCCACTACAGCGGGTGGTGGGTCTTCGACATGGTGATGCTCGGCCTGTTCGGTGCCGTCGCGGCCGGGTTCACGCTCTACCGGCTGCGCTCGCCGCTCCCCGGCGCGCAGAACCCTCCGGCCCGGACCACCTGAACCGTCGTTCTTGTTCCCCGCGGCCCGAGCCGCGCATTACTGTCGGCTTATGGCGCCAGAAAAGACAAGCACCGCAGAACATCTCCGCAACGCGCTGGACGGGCGGTGGCGTGATGTCAGAAACCGGATGCGGACGACGCTGACCGAGGACCTGTTCCGCCCGCACTACACCCCCAACACGGTGATCGCCCGCACCAAGGTGGCGGAGCAGATGAGGATCATGGCGGCGTTCGGCGCGGCCGCCGACAGCTTCCGCAAAGAACACGGCGGCACCGGCGACGTCGGCGCGGCGATCACGATGATCGAGATGCTGGCGATGTCGGACCTGTCGCTGATGGTGAAGGCCGGGGTGCAGTGGGGGCTGTTCGGCGGTGCCGTGGAGAACCTGGGCACGGAGCGCCACCACGAGACCTACGTGCCCAAGATCATCAGCCTGGAGTTGCGCGGCTGTTTCGCCATGACCGAGACCGGGCACGGCAGCGACGTGCAGTCGCTGGAGACCACCGCGACCTACGACGCCGACACGCAGGAGTTCGTCATCAACTCCCCCACCCCGTCGGCGCGCAAGGACTACATCGGGGGTGCGGCCGAAACCGCAACCATGGCGGCGGTTTTCGCGCAACTGATCACCACCGAGGACGGCAAGCCGGTCAATCACGGTGTGCACTGCGTGCTGGTCCCGATCCGCGACGAGGACGGCAACGACCTGCCCGGAATCACCACGTCGGATTGCGAATACAAGGGCGGGTTGCCCGGGGTGGACAACGGCCGCATCGTGTTCGACCATGTTCGCGTCCCGCGGGTCAACCTGCTGAACAAGTACGGTGACGTCGCCCCCGACGGCACCTACAGCTCGCCGATCGAGAACCCGAACCGCCGGTTCTTCACCATGCTGGGCACTTTGGTGCGCGGCCGGATCACCGTGGGCGGCAGCGCCGGCGCCGCCGGCCGGGTGGCGCTGGACATCGCGACCCGATATGCGTTGCAGCGCAGGCAATTCAACGCACCCGACGACAGCTCCGAGGTGTTGATCATGGACTACCTGGTGCACCAGCGGCGGCTGTTCCCGTTGATCGCGAAGTCCTACGCCCTGCAGTTCGCGCAGAACGAGCTGGTCAGCAAATGCCATGACGTGCAAAGCGCCGACGCACCCGACGCCGACGAGCAGCGCGAGCTCGAAGCCCGTGCGGCCGGCCTGAAGGCCGCCAACACCTGGCATGCCAGCCGCGCGATCCAGGAGTCCCGCGAGGCGTGCGGCGGTGCGGGCTACATGGCCGAGAACAGGTTGATCGGACTGCGCGGCGACACCGACGTCTTCACCACGTTCGAGGGCGACAACCATGTGCTGACACAGCTGGTGGCCAAGGAGCTGCTGACGGCGTACGCCGACGACATCAAGAGCATGAGCCCGGTCGAATGGGTGCGCTTCGCCGCCAACACCGTCGGTGAACGCGTCATCAAACGCACTGCGGCAGAGACGATTATCCAGACGATCGTGGACACCCGCCAGGACAGCGAGGAAGAGGGCAGCCTGTTCAACCGCGGCACGCAGATCAAGATGTTCGAAGACCGCGAGGAATACCTGCTGGCGTCGGTGGCGCGCCGCCTGCAGGCGAAATCCAAAGAGATGTCCGAATTCGACGCGTTCAACTCGGTGCAGGACCACGTGCTACACGCGGCGAGCGCCCACATCGACCGAGTGGTACTCGAAGCGTTCGTCGCCGGGATCGACGCCTGCGAAGACGAGGAGGCCCGTGAACTGCTGGGGATCCTGTGCGACCTGTACGCGTTGTCGGTGATCGAGGACGACAAGGCGTGGTACATCGAGCACCGGTACCTGTCCACGGAGCGCGCCAAGGCCGTCACGCGGGGAATCAACGACCGCTGCCGGGCCCTGCGCCCGCATGCCGAGACGATCGTCGACGGTTTCGGGGTTCCCGAGCGGCTGCGTTACGCCGAGATGCTGCACCCGGAGAATCTGGCGGACGCCGTCACGAGCTGACGGGCAGCTCGGTGATCGCTTCCCGGTCCGGCTGCCCCGGCGGCTCGATTGCCCGTTGTGGCCGCACATATCTCGCCCACGTCAAGATCGCCGCAGCGACATACCAGATCATGAAGGCCCAAAATGCCGGCGTCCCGGTGCCGGTGCTGGCGTAGGACTGCCGCAGTGCCAGGGTGATTACCACGCCGCCCAGCGCACCGAACGAGCCGGCGAAACCGATCAACGCCGCCGATCTGGCGCGCTCCCAATGGCGACGATCGACGTCGGGGATGTTCAGTGCGCGGCTGCGTTCTGCGAAGACCGAGGGGATCAGCTTGAACACCGACCCTTTGCCGACACCGCAGAAGATGAACAGGGCGATGAATCCGGCGGTGTAGCCGATGGTGGTATAGACCGGCATCGAGCCCGCATGGCCACGGGTCAGGTCGTCGTGGGTGCTCACCGCGACGAGCGATCCCCCGGCGACGACCATGGCAACCAACATGGTGAGAGTGACGCGGCCGCCATCGAAACGGTCTCCCAACTTGCCGCCGACCACCCGGGCCACGGATCCGAGCAGCGGTCCGGTGAAGGCGATCTCCGCCGCGTGCAGCGCCGCTTGCGCATGGCTCTGCCCGCCCGCCATCAAGTTGTGCGCTATCACCTGACCGAAGGCAAACGCGAAGCCGATGAACGAGCCCGAGGCGCACATGTAGAGAAAAGAAATCGCCCACGTGTCGGGCACCGCAAGCACAGAGCGCACGTGGGCGACCTCGATGAAATGGTCCAGGTTATCCATGAACACGGCTGCGCCTACTCCAACGACAGCCAACAACACCAGGTAGACCGCGCAGACCCAGTACGGCGCGCGGTTGCCCGCCGCCGCCAGCACGAACAGCCCGACCGCCTGGATGCTCGCCGCGCCGAGATTGCCGATCCCGCCGGTGAGGCCCAGGGCGAAGCCCTTACGACGCTGGGGGAAGAAGGATTCGACGTGGGCCAGCGATGCGGCATAGTTTCCGCCGCCCAATCCCGTCAGCGCCGCGCACACCAAATACGGCCACAGAGGCAGACCGGGATGCGCCAACAAGACAATGGCGCCCGCGGTGGGGATCAGCAGCACCAGCGACGACAACACAGCCCAGTTGCGCCCGCCCAGCCTGGCCGTGGCCATGGCGTAGGGGATGCGCACCAGCGCGCCCACCAATGCGGCGATGGCGCCCACCAACAGCTTGTCGCCGGTGGAGAACCCGTAGACGGACTGCGGCATGAACAGCACCATCACCGACCACAGGTACCAGATGGAGAAGGCGACGTGCATGGTCGCGATGGACCAGATCAGATTGCGCCGGGCGATGATTTTGTTACCGGCTTCCCAGGCCACGTGGTCTTCGGGGTCCCAGTGCGGGATGCGTCGTGACCGCCCCATCAAACCTGCCTTTCCCACCGAGCCCCTGGTGCTGAATTATCCGATTGTCCCTGCGCCACGCCGTCAGCCGCTCTCACCGGCCGTGACCCGGACGTGCGGCCGAGATGTGCACCAGTCCCGGTCTCTCAGAATGACAGGGCTTTCCGAGTAAACATGCATCTTGCGGTAATAGTTTCCTAAATGAAAGCAACTTAGGCGGTCGGGCCGAAATCGCCCTTGCCGCCCGACGGGTTTGGATCCACCGTCACCCTTTACCGCGGGTGATGGGCTCGATGCGGCAATTGATTGAACAGCAACATCGTTGAGTTGGAAACCGTTGGCGCGGACCGTTATTGGTTCGGGATTTTGCCGTCGGTCTGCAGCTTGCCGTCCGGTCCGATCCGGAACTTCACCGTCCCGATCCCGCTGGGGCAGCACAGCTGATCATTTCCCTTTTGCCACCGGTACTGAACGGTCACGGTGTCATCCGAGGGCGGCAGCACGGTGATGTAGGGCTTTGCGTTCGGGCTGGCGGTCCCGAGCGGCCTGTTGTGGTCGAAGAAGAGCAGCTGCTGGGGCGTCGACTCGCTGGCGATCGTCGGGATGATCTGCACCCACGACAACCGGCAGTTGCGGGTGTGGCCGCGCCCGATCTCAACCCAGATGGTGCCGGGGATCGCGATGGGCACTGCGGTGATCGCCTGCCGCACGGTGTCGGCGGTCGGCCCGTCGGAGGCCTTGCAGGTGTCGGGTTTGGCCTGCGGCGGCGCCGCCGGCTTACCGCCGCAACCGCAGGCCAGCAAAACCAGCAGGATCACAAAGAGCCGAGGCACTCGGTGAGCTTAGCGAAGACTGTGAATGTTCCGTTGGTTTGGTCGGAAAGCCCGTTCTGAGCAGCGTCGTGCGGTGCGCACGACGTAACCTCGAGCCGAGCGGAAGGTCAATGGTGACCTGCTACGACGCGATCCCCCGCCGCGAATTCCTTCAGCGATTTCACACCGGCTTTTGGGCCGGTGAGAGGAAGAAGTAAACGGGGGGACATTTCGGGGAGCGATGGCGAAACATGCCTGCTCCACAATGAACTCACTCGATACGGAGCTAACTCCGTACGCACTCGACGGAGGGACGTCAGCGTGGCCAGGGAGTCCATGGCGGAGGACAACGCCGTGAACACCATGTGCGCGTATTGCGGCGTCGGTTGCGGAATGGTGTTGCAGATCACAACCGATCCGGAAACGGGCCGCGGTCACATCGCCAAGTCGGTTGGGAACAAGGAACATCCGGCCAACTTCGGCCGGCTGTGCACCAAGGGCGCCACGACCGCGGACATGCTCGGCGCGCCGGGTCGCATGGAGTCGGCGTACGCGCGCACCGGTCGCGGCGAACCGCTGGGGCCGATCGAAATGGATCAGGCGATCACCCAGTGCGCGAGTCGGTTACGGGCGATCATCGACGAACACGGCGCGGACGCGTTCGCGATGTACGTCTCCGGTCAGATGTCCATCGAGGCGCAGTACCTGGCGAACAAGCTGACCAAGGGCTTCATCGGCACCAACCAGATCGAGTCGAACTCGCGACTGTGCATGGCCAGCGCGGGTTCCGGCTACAAGCTCTCGCTGGGGGCCGACGGGCCGCCGGGTTCGTATCAGGACTTCGAACACGCCGACGTCTTTTTCGTGATCGGTGCCAACATGGCCGACTGCCACCCGATCCTGTTCCTGCGCATGATGGATCGCGTCAAGGCCGGCGCGAAACTGATCGTCGTTGACCCGCGCCGCACGGCGACCGCCGACAAGGCGGACCTTTTCCTGCAGATCGCCCCGGGCTCCGACCTCGCGCTGCTCAACGGCCTGCTGCACCTGATCGTCGAAAACGGCCACACGGACCCCGATTTCATCGCCGAGTTCACCGAGGGCTGGGAGGTGATGCCCAGCTTCCTGGAGCAGTACACCCCCGACAAGGTCGCCGCGATGACCGGCATCCCCGAGGACGGCATCCGCGCGGCGGCCCAGATGATCGGCGAGGCCGACAATTTCGTGAGCTGCTGGACGATGGGCCTCAACCAGAGCACCCACGGCACCTGGAACACCAATGCCATCTGCAACCTGCATCTGGCCACCGGGGCCATCTGCAAACCCGGCAGCGGACCCTTCTCCCTCACCGGGCAGCCCAACGCGATGGGTGGCCGCGAGATGGGTTACATGGGGCCGGGTTTGCCGGGGCAGCGGTCGGTGGTCTCGGACGATGACCGGGAGTACGTCGAAAACGTTTGGGGTATCCCCCGTGGAACGCTGGGCACCGAAGTCGGCGGTGGCACCATCGACATGTTCTCCCGGATGGCCGAGGGTCAGATCAAGGCTTGCTGGATCATCTGCACCAATCCCGTTGCCTCCGTGGCCAATCGAAAGACGGTACTGGCCGGCTTGGAGCGCGCCGAACTCGTGATGGCTCAAGACGCATTCCTCGAGACGGAGACCAACGAGT
The DNA here is from genome assembly GCF_010731675.1 of Mycobacterium marseillense. Classification (NCBI taxonomy): domain Bacteria; kingdom Bacillati; phylum Actinomycetota; class Actinomycetes; order Mycobacteriales; family Mycobacteriaceae; genus Mycobacterium; species Mycobacterium marseillense. The sequence goes on along the minus strand of NZ_AP022584.1, from coordinate 282,727 downwards.
ACGCCGACGTGTTGTTGCCGGCGGCACTGTGGGCGGAGTCCGAAGGGGTGATGGTCAACTCCGAGCGCAACATGACGCTGTTCCAGCCGGCGGTCCCCGCACCGGGTCACGCGATGCCGGACTGGCAAATCATCGCCCGGATCGCCTGTGAGATGGGCTTTTCGGAGGCGTTCAGTTACAGCTGCGCCGAAGAGGTCTTCGAGGAAATCAAGCAATTCACGAACCCCAAGACCGGCTACGACCTGCGCGGGATCAGCTACGAACGGCTGCGGCAGAGCCCGGTGCAGTGGCCATGCGCGCCGGACAGCGACGGCGACCGCAATCCGATCCGCTATCTGAACGACGGTGTCAGCCAAGCGCAGTTGGTCCGCGACGACGGCACCGTGCCGCAGCTGGCCTTTCCGACGGCGAACGGCCGTGCGGTGTTTTTCGCGCGCCCGCACCTGCTGCCCGAGGAGATGCCGGACGACGACTATCCCTTCCTGCTGAACACCGGGCGGTTGCCGCACCAGTGGCACACCATGACCAAGACCGGCAAGGTCGCCAAACTCAACAAGCTCAATTCCGGGCCGTTCGTCGAGATCCACCCCGGCGACGCCGCCCGCCTGCACATCGGCGACGACGACCCGATCGAAATCGCTTCTCGCCGTGGCCGTGCCGTGCTGCCCGCGGTCGTCAGCGACCGGGTGCGTCCCGGCAACTGCTTCGCGCCGTTCCACTGGAACGACGCCTTCGGCGAATACCTGTCGATCAACGCGGTCACCAACGACGCGGTCGACCCGATCTCGAACCAACCGGAATTCAAGGCGTGCGCGGTCACCTTGACGAAGGTCGCCGTCTCCCAACCCGATTCGGGCACCACGACAACGACGATCACCGACGCACCGGAATCCGAGGCCACGGAGGTACGAGAAATCAGCGTGTCTCAAGTCGACGCCCTCGGTGAATTGCTCGGTGTGACAACACTGCCCAAGCCGGAATTCAATGAGCTCGGCCGCGCCTACCTTGCCGGGATGCTGACCGGGCTCCGCTCGGACGCCGGCCGCCGCACCGCCGGGGTGCCCACCCTGCCGGCCAGCGCGCCGTTCGATTCCGGGACCCGGCTGTGGGTAGACGGGCTGCTGGCGGGATTGTTCTCGCGCATCGACGGCCCCCTGCCGGCGGCGCTGCCCACCGCACCCCCCTCGGCCCCGATGCCGGCCGTCGGGCAACCGCCCGTCGCGCCGGCCGATTCCGCACCCGCGCCCGAGCGGGCACCCGTCGTGGTGCTGTGGGCCTCGCAGACCGGGACCGCGGAGGAGCTCGCCGCCGAGATCGCCGCACGATTGGGCGACGCCAAACTGCCGGTCGCCCTGCACAGTATGGACGACTTCCCGGTGGCCGAGCTGGCCGCGACGCGGGAGCTGTTGCTCATCACCAGCACCACCGGTGACGGCGACGCCCCCGACAACGGTGCCGGCCTGTGGCGGGCGCTGACGTCAGAGACCGCGCCGCGATTCAGCGATACCCGCTACGCCGTGCTCGCGCTGGGTGACTCCAATTACGACGACTTCTGCGGCCATGGACGCAATCTCGACGCCCGACTCGCCGAACTGGGCGCGACCCGCATCACCGACCGGGTGGACTGCGAGCCCGACTACGACGACCCCGCGGCGAAGTGGCTGGGCGACATCATCGACGCCCTGACCCGCACGCCCACACCCGTCGGTGGCGACGGCGAAGCAGCCGAGCCGGCGGCCCGCGGCTCTGTGGTGGTGGCGCCGTCGCGCCCGAGTCCGCCCGCGGCAAGCACGTACAACAAAAAGCACCCGCTGATCACCGACATGGTCCGCAATACGATGCTGAGCCAGCCGACATCGGCAAAAGACGTGCGGCAGTTGGTGTTCAACCTGCCGGAAGAAACCGTGAGCTATGAGGCCGGTGACGCGCTCGGGGTGTGGCCGCGCAACAGCGACCAGCTGGTCGACGAATGGCTGGCCGTGACCGGGCTGGACGGCCAGACCCCGGTCGAGGTCGGCGAGCACGGGCTGATGTCGTTGCGCTCCGCGCTGACCGAGCGGATCGAGATCGCCCACATCAGCCGGGACCTGGTGAGGTTCGTGCAGGAGCGCACGGGCGATCCGAAACTCGCGGAGCTGCTGAAGCCGGAAAACAAACGCGCGCTGTCGGATTGGACGTGGGGCCGCCAATCCATCGACCTGCTGGCGCAGCTGCCGGTCATCGCGTCCGCCCACGAGTGGCTGCGGGTGCTCAAACGCCTTCAGCCGCGGCTGTACTCGATCTCGTCGAGCCCCAAAGCGTGCCCGGGCGAAGTGCACCTGACGGTTTCGCCGGTGCGTTACAACTTCCAGGGCGTCCCACGCCGCGGGGTGTGTTCGACCTACCTCGCCGACCGCTCCCCCGGCGATCGGGTCGCTGTCTATCTGCAGGCGTCCAGCAATTTCCGCCCGCCGAGCGACCCGGACACGCCGATGATCATGATCGGTCCGGGCACCGGCATCGCGCCCTTCCGCGGCTTTCTGCAGGAGCGGCGCGCGCTCGGCCACACCGGGCCCAACTGGCTGTTCTTCGGCGAGCAGCACGCCGCCACCGACTACTACTACCGCGACGAACTCGAGCAGATGCGTGACGACGGCTTCCTCACCGAGTTGGACCTCGCGTTTTCCCGGGACCAGCAGGACAAGGTCTACGTGCAGCACCTGATGCGCAGCCGCGGCGCGCAGCTGTGGAGCTGGTTGCAGGACGGCGCCCAGCTCTACGTCTGCGGCACCGCCGACCCCATGGCCAAGGACGTCGACCGCGCGCTGTGCGACGTCGCGGCCGAATTCGGCAACCTCGACCCGGACGCGGCACAGGCTTACGTCCAAGGACTGAGCGCCGACAAGCGTTATCACCGCGACGTCTACTAGCGCCGTCACGCCGCCGACGTCGAATTCGTAATACGGCGGAAACATCGCGCATCCGCCGATGAAACATCCGCGTCGCACGATGCACTCAAAAGGTCGTGCACCTGAAGGGGTCGCCGTATGACTCGGGAGTGTGATGGACCCGATCGGGTCATCGAGAACGGCTGCCGGCTGCAATGCCGCCTGCGGCACGTCGACGCGACGGAGGGGGCGGTCGACGAGCGGGTGGATTGGGCGGGGTTGCCCGTCAACCTGGACTTCGCGTTCTCGCGCGATCAACGCGACAAGGTCTATGCGCAGCACCTGAGGCGCAGGCGTGGCACCCAGTTCGGATTGTGGCGGCACGCTGCCTACGTGTGCGTGTGCGAGGTCGCGACCGACGGCGCGGAGACGCTGCAGACCACCTGAATGCGCCTGAGCCCCTTGAATATCCACGGCGGCCGTGGCCTTTCATGGGTGAAGCCGCATCGCGCCACGCGGGTAAACCCGGTTCAGCGCAAGATTTTCATTCGCGCCGACCCTAATCGTGCATGACAGACTGGGATTCGACGATTCTGGGTAGACTCTGCGGGTGACAAATAGCCCGTCGTCATACCTGGTATTGGCGTCACAGCGCAGCGGCAGCACCCTGCTGGTCGAATCGTTGCGCGCCACCGGCGTGGCGGGCGAACCGCAGGAGTTCTTCCAGTACTTGCCGGCCACCAGCCAGTCGCCGCAACCACGGGAGTGGTTCGCCGGCGTCGAGGACGAGTCGATCCTGAATCTGCTTGATCCGCTGGACGCCGGGACTCCCGACCTCGCGCCGCCCGAGATCTGGCGCGCGTACATCCGCACGGTCGGACGGACACCGAACGGGGTGTGGGGCGGCAAGCTGATGTGGAATCAGACACCGCTGCTGCTCAATCGCGCCAAGAACCTGCCCGACCGAAGCGGCGACGGCCTGCTGGCGGCCATCCGCGACGTGGTGGGCGAAGACCCCCTGCTGATTCACGTCTACCGGCCCGACGTGATTTCGCAGGCGGTGTCCTTCTGGCGCGCGGTGCAGACTCGCGTCTGGCGCGGCCGGCCCGACCCGGCCCGCGACGCGCGCGCCACCTACCACGCCGGGGCGATCGCACACGTCGTCACCATGCTGCGCGCCCAAGAAGAGGGCTGGCGAAACTGGTTCATCGAAGAAAACGTCAAACCGATGGAGATCCCATATCCGGTGTTGTGGCGCAACCTGACTCAGGTGGTCGGCTCCATCCTCGAGGCGTTGGGTCTCGACCCGGCGCTGGCCCCCCAGCCGGTGCTGGAGCGTCAAGCGGACCATCGCTCCGACGAGTGGGTGGACCGCTATCGCAGGGACGCCGAAAAGCACGGCCTGCCAACCTGATCAACGCCGAGTCGGCGACGTACGCACGTCTGACGCCGCTGGCAAACTTCTCGCCGGCCCAGCGGGCGGCTCCGGCCACGGCCTGGCCGGGATTAACCACGGGCTTCGCCGGGTTAACAGCTCGAATAAGGTAGTGCTCGGGAACGAGGTCACAGCGCAGATGAGCCGGATCGACGTGCAGGACGAATGTCCTATAGTGGGGCTATGCCACAGTCCACGCAGCCGCGCTTCGTCCTTACGCGCCGCCCCAGCGTGGACTGTTGTTGTTGATCTCCTGACGCCCTCCCAGGCTCAACCATCTGTGGCGCCAGACGCGAGCAGCATCACTAGTTCGCCGGGCGGAACCCAATCGGGCGCTACTCACCAGCCCTCAGGAAGCTCAACCAGCAAATGATCGATTTGTTCACACCCAGCCGGGCATCCGAGCCCGCAGCCAATTTCGGCATCCGCCGGCAGGCCGAAACGCCCTGTTCCGACATCGTTGAGGAAATCAGATGAGCATTGCCGAAGACGTCACACAGGTGATCGGAAACACGCCGTTGGTGCGCCTACGCCGGGTGACCGAGGGTGCGGTCGCCGATGTCGTCGCCAAACTCGAGTTCTTCAACCCGGGAAACAGCGTCAAGGACCGTATCGGGGTGGCGATGATCGACGCCGCCGAGAAGGCAGGGCTGATCAAGCCGGACACGATCATCCTCGAACCGACGAGCGGGAACACCGGTATCGCACTGGCGATGGTGTGTGCGGCGCGCGGCTACCGATGCGTGCTGACGATGCCTGAGACGATGAGCGTCGAGCGGCGGATGCTGCTGCGGGCGTACGGCGCCGAGATCGTGCTGACTCCCGGCGCCGACGGCATGCCGGGCGCAATCGCGAAGGCCGAGGAATTGGCCAAGTCTGACGAACGCTATTTCGTCCCGCAGCAGTTCGAGAACCCGGCGAACCCGGCGGTCCACCGCGCGACCACCGCCGAAGAAGTGTGGCGCGACACCGATGGGCGGGTCGATATTTTCGTGGCCGGGGTCGGCACCGGCGGCACCATCACCGGGGTCGGTCAGGTCCTCAAGCAACGTAAGCCGTCGGCGCAGATCATCGCGGTCGAGCCGGCCGCCTCACCGGTCCTGTCCGGTGGACAGAAGGGGCCGCATCCGATTCAGGGCCTCGGTGCCGGGTTCATCCCGCCGGTACTCGACGAGGATCTGGTCGACGAGGTCGTCACCGTCGGTAACGAGGAATCGCTCGCGCTGGCCCGTCGGCTTGCCGCGGAAGAAGGGCTGTTGGCGGGGATCTCCTCGGGAGCGGCCGTCGTCGCTGCCCTGCAGGTGGCCCGGCGACCCGAAAATGCCGGCAAGCTTGTCGTCGTGGTGCTGCCCGATTTCGGCGAGCGGTATCTGAGCACCCCGCTCTACGCCGACCTTGCGGAGTAACCATGCTCGCAGCCATACGCCGTGACATCCAAGCTGCTAAGCAGCGAGATCCGGCGGCCCCCACTACGGCGGAGGTGATCTTCGCGTACCCCGGCGTACATGCCATCTGGGGTCACCGGATCAGCCACTGGCTGTGGAACCGCGGCGCGCGGCTGGCGGCGCGGACGTTGGCCGAGTTCACCCGCATCGTGACAGGAGTCGACATCCACCCGGGTGCCGTCCTGGGCGACGGCCTTTTTATCGACCACGCCACCGGCGTCGTGATCGGCGAGACGGCGGAGGTCGGCGACGACGTCACGCTGTACCACGGCGTCACCCTGGGTGGCAGCGGCTCGGATACCGGGAAACGTCACCCGACCGTCGGGGACCGAGTAGTCATCGGCGCCGGCGCGAAGGTCCTCGGGGCGATCAAAATCGGCGACGACAGCCGCATCGGCGCCAATGCCGTAGTGGTCAAACCCGTCCCATCCAGCGCAGTCGTCATCGGGGTCCCCGGGCAGGTCATCAGCCGCCACGGTCGAAACAGCCCGGACGACTCGATGATGCCCGACCTCGTGGGCGTCAGCCTGCAGTCGTTGCTCACGAGGGTCGACAAGCTGGAGGCCATGAACAACGGGGAGCAATCCGGCCGGGTTATCCGGCCGCCCGAGGCCGGCGTCTGGCACGGCGAGGACTTCTCCATCTGACCGGATCGGCTGCGGGTGACAACGAAAGTTGTTGCGACACAGGCAATCCCGACCGATCTCGGTGTGCCTAGCGCTTTCCCAATGGGGTGGGGGGCCGCCGGCGTGTGGCGTCGTCGCGCGTGGGGACATCGATCCGTACGCGACGCGGCACCCTTAGCTCCCCCGCCTGGACTCGAACCAGGAACCCTTCGGTTAACAGCCGAATGCTCTGCCAATTGAGCTACAGGGGACTAACCCGATCGCGGGACGACTCTAGCGTACTGGCACGACCGCGCCCAACTGGCGCGGGCCGTGGCGATCGCCAGCGCGGCGCAGCCGGGCGCAGCGGGTCGCCACCATCGGCCGGCCCAACCTGCCCCGGGATCGACCGCGCACGCACCCCACCCGGTGAGGCAGGATGGAGCCATCGATCGTCGGGAGGAACGCTTTGATCCGGTATGTCGTGGTGCTGGGACTGGGTTACGTGCTGGGCTCGAAAGCCGGTCGTCGGCGATACGAGCAGATCGTCGGCACCTATCGAGCGCTGACCAGCAGCCCCGTGGCCAAGTCGATGATCGAAGGGGGACGCCGCAAGATCGCCAATCGCATCTCCCCCGACGCCGGTTTCGTCACGTTGGCGGAGATCGACGACCAGACCGCCATCATGGAACGGGACGTCGAGCGGCTGCCCGACGAGGAGCTCGAGTCCTCTACTCGTCGCCGCTAGCCTGCTCCAGCAGGCTGCGCCGGTAGGCCTCCATCGCCACCAGGTCGCCGAACAACGCGTGATACTCGTCGCCCTGCTCGATCGGCGACATGCGCTGCAGCTTCGACTTCACCTCGGCGATCTGCCGGCCCATCCACACCTCTTGCAGCCGGGCCAGCACGCCGGCGATGTAGCGCGGCATTTTCTCCTCGTCGACCTGGATGGCCTCCACCCCGAGCTCGCTGATCAGCGCGGCCGTCAGGGGCGACGACGCCCGATCGCGCACCGCCTCGAGCCATTGTGCCCCGGTGACCCCGCTCGACGTGCCGCCGGCGGTCTCGATGGCCGCGCGGATGGCCGCGTAGCCGGGATGGGTGAAGCTCTCGATGGTCAGCGTGTCGAATACCGGGCCGGCCAGCGCCGGGTACTGCAAGGCCGACTTGAGCGCCTCCCGTTGGGGCCACAGGGTGGGGTCGCGGGGGTCGGGGCGGCTGGCGGCGGGCTGGGCCGCGGCGGGAGGTTGATCCGCGCGCCGCGACACCTTGGGTCCGGCTCCGCCGCGGGCCGGGGTTTTGGCGTTCTTGGATTGGCCGCGCACCCGGTCGATGACCTGCGCGACGTCGTCCCAGCCGACCCACCCGGCGAGCTGGCGGGCGTACTCGTCGCGCAGCGTCGGGTCCTTGATCTGGCCGACCATGGGCACGCAGCGGCGTAGCGCGGCCACCCGGCCCTCGGCGCTGTCGAGGTCTATCTCGGCGAGCGCCGACCGGATCGCGAACTCGAACAACGGCGTTCGCCGCGCCACCAGGTCGCGCAGCACACCGTCGCCGGACTTCAGCCGCAGATCGCAGGGGTCCATCCCGTCCGGCGCGACGGCCACAAACGACTGTCCGGCCAGGTTCTGCTCGCCGCCGAACGCCTTGAGGGCGGCGGCCCGCCCGGCCGCGTCGCCGTCGAAGACATAGATCAGCTCGCCGCGAAAGAAGCTGTCGTCCATCATCAGTCGGCGCAGCATCGACAGGTGCTCGTCGCCGAACGCGGTGCCGCACGACGCCACGGCGGTGGTGACCCCGGCCAGATGCATCGCCATCACGTCGGTGTAGCCCTCGACGACGACGGCCTGATGCCCCTTGGCGATGTCGCGTTTGGCCAAGTCGATGCCGAACATCACGTTCGACTTCTTGTACAGCAGCGTCTCGGGGGTGTTGATGTACTTGGCTTCCATCGGGTCGTCGTCGAACAACCGCCGGGCACCGAAACCGATCACCTCGCCCGACGAGGACCGGATGGGCCACAGCAGGCGGCGATGGAAGCGGTCCATCGGCCCGCGGCGCCCCTGGCGCGACAGGCCGGCCGCTTCCAGCTCTTTGAACTCGAAACCCTTGCGCACCAAGTGCTTTGTCAGCGAGTCCCAGCCGGACGGCGCGAATCCGCAGCCGAAGTGACGGGCCGCCTCGGCATCGAAATTCCGCTCGGTCAGATACTGCCGCGCGGGCGCCGCCTCGTCGGATTCCAGCGCCGCCGCATAGAACTCCGCCGCGGCCGCGTTGGCCGCGACGAGCCGGCTGCGACTGCCGCGGTCGCGCTGCACGCTGGTCGCGGGGCCGGAGTAGTTGATGGTGTGGCCGACCCGGTCGGCGAGCATTTCCACGGCCTCGACAAAGCTGACGTGCTCGATCTTCTGGATGAACGCGTACACGTCGCCGCCTTCGCCGCAGCCGAAGCAGTGAAAGTGGCCGTGGTTGGGGCGGACGTGGAACGACGGCGACTTCTCGTCATGAAACGGGCACAGCCCCTTGAGCGAATCCGCGCCGGCGCGCCGCAACTGCACGTAATCGCCGACCACTTCGTCGATGCGCACCCGTTCGCGGATGGCGGCGATGTCGCGATCGGGGATGCGGCCGCGGCCCCGGGCGCGCCCGTCGCCCTCGCTCCAGGAACCTGCCGGGCTTGCCATCGGCTCAGTCTAAGGGCGCGACGGGGAAGGCTAGCCGGTTCCGATGACACCGCATGCGACGCGATCCATCGCGTTCTCGGTGTCCTGGGCGCCGTGCAGCATCAGCGCGGTCTTGGTGCCGGCCAGCAGGTCGTCGCGGGTGAACGAATCGGTGGTGGTGACCAGGTAGGCCGCGCCGTCCTGGCGCACCTCGAGCGTCGCCAGGTCGCCGCTCTCGGGCTTGCCGGTGTGGCCGGGCGCCTGGTAGTGGCCGCCGGCGGACAAGAAGTTCCCCGGCGCACCGCCGGTGGGGGCCACCGAGTTCGGCTCGCACTTGCCGATCTCGTGGACGTGCAGGCCGTGCAGGCCGGGAGTCAGGATGCCGGTCGCCACCGTCTTGACGGTGACGGTCACGTAGTTGCCGGTGAAGTCGAAGGTCGCGGTGGCCGCCGTCCGGCCGTCGGGCGTCTTCAGTTCCGCGCTGAGCGAGCCGCCGGCGGGTGCCGGGGTCGTCGTCGTGGCACCGGTGGATGCCGGCGCGGACTTCACCGGAGGGGTGGTGCCCTGCTGGCTGCTCGCGTGCTGCGGTGAACTGCAGGCAGTCATGGCGACGACGGGAAGCCCCATCACGAGGGAGGCCATCAAAGGCGAGCCGCTGAATTTCTTCATGTCGGGCAGCCTAACTCGCGGCGGCCGCGGCGATTCCCGGACCGGACGAGTTGCGGGCCACGACCCACTACGGGCCGGCCTGGCGGGCGTCGATCCGTTCCAACCGGCCCTCGGTGTAGGAGGCGATCTGATCGACGATGACGCGCCATCGGGCGCCGTCGTCGGCCGCGGTGTTGAAGGCCGCAGCAAACACCGGGTCGAGGGTTCGGGGTGCTCCCCCGTACAGCCAATGCGCCACCCGGTGGATGCGCTCACGCTGGCCGGCCTGGGTTTCCTGATGCCGCGGATCGGACATGATGAACTGCAGCGCCAGGATTTTCAGCAGGGCGACCTCGGCCCGCACCAGATCGGGAACCTGCAACTCGGCCCGGTAGCGGACCAGCGGTCCGGGTCCGGCCGCCGCGCGGGTGGTGGCGATGGCGGCCGAGGCGAACCTGCCGACCAGCTCACTGGTCAGCCTCTTGAGCGCGACCGACGCCGCGAGCGTGGCGTCGTACTTGCCCACGGCGGCGACCACCGGCAGCCCGGACAGCCGTCGCGCGGCCGCCATGAAATCGTCGGCGCGCACGCGGGAGAATTCGGTCTCCCCCAGTTTGGCCAGTGCTGCGGCCTCGTCCTCGTCGGCGAGCACCCGCAGATCGATGCGCTGGGAGACGACGCCGTCCTCGACGTCGTGCACCGAGTAGGCCACGTCGTCGGCCCAATCCATCACCTGCGCCTCGAGACACATCCGGCCCTCCGGTGCCCCTGCCCGCATCCAGGCCGCCGGCTCGCGGTCGGCGTCGTAGAACCCGAACTTGCGCGCCGCAGCTCCCGCGCCTTCGCCGCGGGGCCACGGATATTTGGTGACCGCGTCCAGCGACGCCCGCGTCAGGTTCAGCCCCGCGCTATTACCCTGCGCGTCAAGCACTTTGGGCTCGAGGCTGGTGAGGATTCGGAAATTCTGGGCGTTGCCCTCGAAGCCGCCGTAGCTCTCCGCGACCTCGTCGAGGGCGCGCTCACCGTTGTGGCCGTAGGGCGGGTGACCGATGTCGTGGGCCAGGCCCGCCAGGTCGACCAGGTCAAGGTCGCAGCCCAGCCCGACGGCCATGCCCCGCCCGATCTGGGCGACCTCGAGGGAGTGCGTCAGCCGGGTGCGCGGCGTGTCGCCTTCCCGCGGCCCGACGACCTGGGTCTTGTCGGCGAGCCGGCGCAGGGCGGCGCTGTGCAGGACCCGGGCTCGGTCGCGGGCGAAATCGGTGCGGTGCTGACCTTCGGTGCCCGGCAGACCCGCAGTCTTCGCCGCTTCGGTTACCCGTCGCTGACGGTCGAAGTCGTCGTAGGGGTCGTGCTGATTCCTGGTCACCGACGCACAGTCTGCCAGGGAATGCCTGCCTAAGCCTGGCTCGACTCGGGCCTGCTGGCGTGTGTCGGCCACGGCTAGATTGGCCCTATGCGCACCGCTCGCCTGCTCGCCATGCTCGCGACGCTTGTCACGGTCGGCCTCAGCGGCGGGCTGCTGGTGGCGGCGCCGGCCGGCGCGCAACCACCGTTCCGGTTGGCCGACTATGTCACCGACAACGCGGGGGCGCTGTCGGATTCGGGTCGCGGAACCGTCACCGCCGCCCTCAACAAGCTCTACACCGACCGCCACATCCGGCTCTGGGTGGTCTACGTCGACGACTTCGCCGGGCAGAGCCCGACCGCGTGGGCGCAACGCACCGTGCGCGCCAGCGACCTGGGCGGCTACGACGCGCTGCTGGCCGTCGCGACCACCAGCCGCGCCTACGCCTTCCTGGTGCCGTCCACGGTCAAGAGCGTCAACGCCACACAGGTCGACAACTTGCGTCGCAACAAGATCGAACCCGCCCTGCACAGCGGCGACTGGAGCGGCGCCGCGGTGGCGGCGGCGAACGGCCTCGACGCGTCGCCCGGTTCGTCGGGGCGGGTGATCCTGCTGGCCACACTGGCGGGCATTCTCATCGCGCTGGCCGGCCTGCTGCTGGTGATGCGTCATCGCGGCAAGCGCCGACGGGCCGCGGCGTTGGCCGCCGCACGCCGCGTCGACCCCACCGACGTCAACGCGCTGGCCGCGCTGCCGGTGCAGACGCTCGACGACCTGTCCCGCACGCTGGTGGTGGACGTCGACAACGCGCTGCGCACCAGCGCCAACGAACTGGACCTGGCGGTCGGCGAATTCGGCGAAGCGCGCACCCAGCCCTTCACCAGCGCGGTGACCAACGCCAAAGCGGCTCTGTCCCAAGCGTTCACGGTGCGCCAACAACTCGACGACGACACACCGGAAACACCCGCGCAACGCCGCGAACTGCTCACCCAGGTGATCGTCTCGGCGGCCCGGGCTGACCGCGAGCTGGAGTCACAAACCGAGGCATTCGAGAAGTTGCGCGACCTGGTGATCAACGCGCCGTCGCGGCTGGACTCGCTAACGCAGCGGTACGTGGAACTCACCACCCGGCTGGCGCCGGCGGAGCAACGGCTGGCGGCGCTGCACCACGACTTCAGCGCTGCCGCACTGACTTCGGTGTCCGGCAATGTCACGACGGCCAAGGAGCGGCTGGCGTTCGCCGACCGAAACATCGGCACCGCCCGCGAGCTGGCCGCCCACGCCGTCACCGGTGGGCAGGCCCGCTTGGTGGACGCCGTCCGGGCCGCCGAGTCGGCCCTCGGGCAGGCGCGGGCGCTGCTCGACTCGGTGGACAACGCGGCCGGCGACATCGCGCACGCGATCGACCGGCTGCCGTCAGCCATCGCCGACCTCGAGAATGACATCGCATGCGCCAACGAGCTGCTGCAGAAAAAACCCACGCACACCGGCGATTTGGTGGCGGCCCGCGACGCGGCCACCAGGGCCGTCGAGAGCGCCCGCGCCGGCGGTTCCGAGGATCCGCTGGGCGTCTTCGGTCAGCTGACCAAGGCCGACGCCGCGCTCAACGGGCTGCTGGCCACCCTGGCTGAAGAGCAGGCCACCGCCGAGCGACTCCACCGATCGCTCGAGCAGGCGTTGTTCACCGCGCAATCGCGGGTGCGTGCGGTGTCCGACTACATCGACACACGCCGGGGCAGCATCGGACCCGACGCCCGCACCCGGTTGGCCGAGGCCAAACGCCACCTGCAGGCCGCGCAGGACAAGGGTGCGACGAACCCGAACGAAGCGATCGCCCACGCCAATGCGGCGGCGACGCTGGCCGCTCACGCCCAGTCGCTGGCCAATAGCGACGTGCAGACGATGCAGCGCGCTTACACCCGTCGCGGCGGCAGCGACATGGGAGCGATGCTCGGCGGCATCATCATCGGCGATCTGCTCAGCGGGGGCATGCGGGGCGGGTTCGGCGGCTGGAGCCCGACGTCGTTCGGTGGCGCCCCGGGTTCGTCCGACGGCGGTTTCATGGGTGGCGGCGGGCGGTTCTGAGTCGCCCCGCGCCGGTTACCGCAGCGGGTTTCGGTTCTCTGCCGTGGTTCAGCCGGCGGCCGGGGAATGCGGTATCACGCCCACGGGCCGGGGCGCGGCTTCGCCTTCCCACCCGCTCCAGACGCCGTCGGCGACGGCTGTCGGACGGGGCGCGTCGAGTGTCTGCTCCGCGGTGTCGGCGCTGGATTCCGTCTTCGGAGCCCAGTGGTCGTAGTCGTCCGGCGGGACGGCCACACCCCACTTCAGTGGCACCGATAGAGCACCGAGCACACCGGACTCACCGCGTACTGCCGCCACCGTGTCATCCGGTAACGGCGAACCGAGAGGCAAAAGCACCCCTGCCCCCTTCCACAGCCAATCTAAGCTTCGGGCGCTGTGGCGAACTTACTTACACCAACCGGTTCACATCGTAAGACAAACTGAAGAAAATATGCGGGAATTGCCAATTTTCCTTAATTTGAGCGTGTATCGGACGACGCGGACCGTCACCGGTCCGGTACGGGCGGCGGTCGCGCGGGCCAGGCGCCCCGCTAGCCCGGGCGCTCTTCGGGACACTCTGCGGCGGACCACCCACCCAAACGCCTTGCTGCGCAGCAGTTTAGGGTGGTGACCGGCGATCAGAAGCCCGCGGCCGCGCCGGGAACCGCGGGTGCGACTCGACTGCCGAACCGTCGCTTCCGGCGCGGGTAACGCGTGCGGGCACGCAGTTTTTACGGGGCGTATTAGACGAATTCGCGTGGTGCGATGCGACGTTGGTTGCTCTCCGGGCCCGCATAACCATTTCCGTTTTTCACCGCCGTGCACTCCATGCACATCCGCAACAGCGGCAACGCCGCTTATCGGGTCCGCGGCACCACTTTGGGCCGGGACCGCACCACCTCCGCTTTGGTGCCGCGGTCCTCCCCCTCGGGGCCCTTCTCCCCCACCGGCATGGCCGTCATCGGCACGCCGTTGCCCGGGGCGGCCGCGCTCGCCGTCGCCACCGAGGCCGGCGCTCCTGCGGCCGCCCCCGACATCGCCGGCGCGGGCACGTACGCCGGCATCGACCCCTGCCATGCCGCGGGCACCGACATCGCCCCGACGAACCGCGCGCTCCCCAGGCCCGCCGACGCGACGCCGAGGGCGCCCAGCCCACCGCCGGCAAACGGTTGCAGGTCCGACAGCATGCTGTGGGCGCTGTGCGGCGCCTCGGCGGCCACGTTGGCAGTACTGAGCAATACCGGCGCCGGTGCCGCCGCGGACGCGACCGCCGCCGGGCCGGTGCTTTGGGCCATCGCCACCATGGGTGGCATCAGCGCGGTGGCCGGGTACATCCCGGCCTGGGCCACCGTCGTCAAGGTCGCCACCGGCGTCGACGTCATCAACGACGTCAGCGACGACACGGCCGGCGAGAGCGCCATGAACACCGACTGCAGCTGCGATGCGAACGCGGTCCCCAGCGAGGACAAGCCCTGAAAGAACTGCGAGGCCAGGGTCAGGGGCGCCGTCACCAGATCGGCCAGGCCGGCCAGGCCCGAGGACGCCGCGCCGGCGCCGAGACCCGCGGGCGGCGGGGTGAACGCCGGCAACGTCTCCACCAGCGTTTGGGCGCCCGCGTGATAGCCGACCATCGCGGCCACGTCCTGCGCCCACATCTCGACGTACTCGAGTTCGGTCTGGGCGATCGCCGCGGTGTTCTGGCCAAAGAAGTTGGTCGCGATCAGGAGGAGCAACCGGGCACGATTGGCCAGCACCGCCGGCAGCGGCACCGTCGCCACCACCGCACCCTCGAAAGCCAGCGCCGCCAGCCGGGCCCGGATCGCGGCCACCTCCGCCTCAGCCGCGGCGATCAGCAGCCATTGCACGTAGGGCGCCGCGGCGGCGGTCATCGACACCGACGACGGACCCATCCAGGGGCCCGCCGCCAGGTCCGTCACCACGGTGTTGAACGAGGACGCCGAGGACGACAGCTCAGCCGCCAATCCATCCCACGCGGAGGCCGCCTCGAATAGAGGTCCAGAACCGGCGCCGCCGACTATCAAGGCCGAGTTGATTTCCGGAGGGAAGAACAAAAACGCGGGAATCATTCACACCCCAACCGACCGAGTCAACGGCTCCAGCGTCAGACGGCCCGACATCCGCCCGCGGCTCAACTAGCTATCTACTTATGCCCCACGCCAGATCCTAAGGCACCGCCACCACCGCGGCCCGATTTTTAAGCAAACCTTATTTCGCCAATGCGACCCGGCGACGTTAGATGATTCACTCGCGCATGAGTCGGCCAGACGCACACCGTCGCAACGGGACCCGATCGGGCATCCCCAAACCGGTCCCCGTGATTAACAGCCTTTGAGCCGTGTCGCCAGATAATCGGCCACCGTGTTCATCGCGACCCGCTCCTGGGACATGTCGTCGCGGCGCCGTACCGTGACCGCGTTGTCCTCGAGCGAGTCGAAATCCACCGTCACGCAGAACGGCGTGCCGATCTCGTCCTGGCGCCGATAGCGCCGCCCGATCGCGCCGGCGTCGTCGAAATCGATATTCCAAAATTGGCGCAGTTCGGCGGCCAGGTCACGGGCCTTGGGGCTCAGGTCGGCGTGGCGGGACAGCGGCAGCACCGCCGCCTTGACCGGGGCCAGCCGCGGGTCCAGCCGCAGGACGGTGCGCTTTTCCATCGCGCCCTTGGCGTTCGGGGCCTCGTCCTCGACGTAGGCGTCGATCAGGAAGGCCATGAACGAGCGCGTCAAACCGGCCGCCGGTTCGATGACATACGGGACGTAGCGTGCATCGGTGGCCTGGTCGTAGAACGACAGGTCGACGCCGGAATGCTTCGAGTGCGTCGCCAAGTCGAAATCGGTGCGGTTGGCGACGCCCTCCAGCTCACCCCAGGGGTTGCCGGCGAAGCCGAATTTGTACTCGATGTCGACGGTGCGATCGGAGTAGTGCGACAGTTTGTCGGCCGGGTGTTCAAACAACCGCAGGTTCTCCGGATCGATACCCAACTCGACATACCATTGCAGCCGGGTGTCGATCCAATACTGATGCCATTCCTTCGCGGTCGAGGGCTCGACGAAGAACTCCATTTCCATTTGCTCGAACTCGCGCGTCCGGAAAATGAAGTTGCCCGGGGTGATCTCGTTGCGAAAACTCTTGCCGATCTGGCCGATACCGAAGGGCGGCTTCTTGCGGGCGGTCGTCACCACATTGGCGAAGTTGACGAAGATGCCCTGGGCGGTCTCCGGGCGCAGATAGTGCAAACCCTCCTCGGTCTCGATGGGGCCGAGGTAGGTCTTGAGCATCATGTTGAATTCGCGCGGCTCGGTCCATTGCCCGGGGTCGCCGGTGTCGGGGTCGCGGATGTCGGCCAGCCCGTTGGGCGGCGGGTGGCCGTGCTTGGCCTCGTAGGCCTCGATGAGATGGTCGGCGCGGTAGCGCTTGTGGGTGATCAACGACTCGACCAGCGGGTCGTGGAAGACCTCGACGTGGCCGGAGGCCACCCACACCTGGCGCGGCAGGATGATCGACGAGTCCAGGCCGACGACGTCGTCGCGTCCGCTGACCACCGCGCGCCACCACTGACGTTTGATGTTCTCTTTGAATTCCACACCCAACGGGCCGTAGTCCCACGCCGACCGGGTTCCGCCGTAGATCTCTCCCGAGGGGAAGACGAAGCCGCGCCGCTTGGCCAGGTTCACTACGGTGTCGATGACGGACGCCACGGGGCGGTGCACTCCCTTTCCGGGGTTGGGTGGGCGCGCCTGGCGGTCGACCGCCGCGCGCAGAGCATCAGTCATGGTAGCGATCGGCCCCACGGTCTTTGACATGCGTCATCATGCATGTGACAGTGGAAGGCAGCCGATACGGCGGATACTTTCCCACTACCTGGCACTTCTCGAGGTGATGCCGCTCCCATGATGTCCCCCTCACGTTCTGCCTCGATGCCGGCCGCCGCCGACGGCGACATGGGAACTGACTTGGACGCGGTCGCCCACGACCACGGCGGTCTCGGCGCCCCCGGGCACTCCGGACTGGTCGATTACCCCGTCCCGCCGCCGCGGGAGATCCTCGATGCCGCGGGCGAGTTGCTGCGCGCGCTGGCGGCGCCGGTGCGCATTGCCATCGTGTTGCAGTTGCGCGAGTCGCATCGCTGCGTGCACGAGCTGGTGGACGCACTCGGCGTGCCCCAGCCGCTGGTCAGCCAGCATCTGAAGATCCTGAAGGCGGCGGGTGTGGTGGCCGGCGAACGGTCGGGGCGCGAAGTGCTGTACCGCCTCGCCGACCATCACCTCGCGCACATCGTGGTGGACGCCGTCGCGCACGCGAGCGAGGACACCCCGTGACGTCAGGAGCGAGCGTCCGCGCCACCCGTCAGCGCGCGGCGATCTCGACGCTGTTGGAGACACTCGACGAATTCCGCTCGGCGCAGGACCTGCACGACGAGTTGCGCCGGCGCGGCGAGAATATCGGGCTGACCACCGTCTACCGGACGCTGCAGTCGATGGCCGCGGCCGGAATGATCGACACGCTGCGCACCGACACCGGTGAGTCGGTCTACCGCCGGTGTTCGGAGCACCATCATCACCACTTGGTCTGCCGCAGTTGTGGATCCACGATCGAGGTGGGCGACCACGAGGTCGAGGAGTGGGCGACGGCCGTGGCCGCCAAGCATGGCTTCTCCGACGTCAGCCACACCATCGAAATCTTCGGCACCTGTTCGGAGTGCAAGGCCTGACGCGCCGCGCACGCCGTGCCGCGAGTGTGCGGCCTGACGCACATTCGGCGCCGGGTGTGCGGCCTGCCGCACACTGGGCGCTTGCCAGCGATTACGCCGTCAGCGTCCGGCGAATCTGGGCGCCGGTGTCCAGCACCAACAGGATCAGGGTCCGTAGGGCATCGTCGGCCAGGCCGGCGCCGGGAAAGTTGTAGCGCAGTATCACGTCGGCGCTTTTGGCCGCACCCTTGCCCGAATTGCGTTGCACGGCTTTGTCGTTGACCTTCTCGATCAGGCTGACACTACCGAAGTTGCTGTCGCGCGCCTGCTTGGCCACGTGGTCGCTGACCTTCTTGGTCAGCGGCAGATCCCACGCGACGATCTGGGTGAGCGACACCAGGTCGAGGCCCTCGGCGATGTTCACCACCCGCAACGAGGCGATGGTGCCGTCATGGTGGACCGTCAGCGCGCCGTCGGTCTCCTCCTGCAGCGCAACGACATCGCCGAGGACCGAGGCCAGACGCTCCTGCAGTGACGGCACTATGCGCTCCCGAACCGGCGATTGCGCGAGGCGTATTCCTCGCAGGCCGCCCACAGGTCGCGACGGTCGTAGTCCGGCCACAGCTTGTCCTGAAAGACGTACTCGGCGTACGCGGCCTGCCACAACATGAAATTGCTGGACCGGTGCTCCCCCGAGGTGCGCAGGAACAGATCCACGTCGGGAATGTCGGGCCGCTGCAGGTGATGGGCCACCGTCGACTCGCTGATGCGCTCCGGGTTCAGTCGGCCCGCGGCGGCCAGGCGCGCGATTTCCTTTGTGGCATCGGCAATTTCGGCGCGCCCACCATAGTTCACGCAGTAGTTGACGGTGATGACGTCGTTGTCCTTCGTCATGTCTTCCGCGATCGCCAGTTCGTTGATCACGCTGCGCCACAGGCGGGGGCGCGACCCGACCCAGCGGATCTTGACACCTATCGTCTTCAGGTTCACCCGGCGCATGCGTACGACGTCGCGGTTGAAGCCCATCAGGAAGCGGACCTCTTCGGGCGAACGTTTCCAGTTCTCGGTCGAGAAGGCGTACAGGCTCAGCCATTTGATGCCGATTTCGATTGCGCCACAGACGATGTCGATGACGACCGCCTCCCCGGCGCGGTGGCCGTCGGTGCGGGTCAGCCCCTGCTGGGTGGCCCAGCGGCCGTTGCCGTCCATGACGATGGCCACATGGTTGGGCAGCCGGTCGGCCTCGATCCTGGGCGCGGCCGCCTTGGAGATGTGCTGCGGCGGCCGGCAGGGACCGCCGTCGGCGGAGGGCGGCAGCTCCGGAAAGACGACGGGCCAGGTCGACTTGTCGGGAAAGACCGGATAGTCCTCGGGCGCGGGGGGCAGCTGCGGGAAACCGCGTTTCGTCACGCGCGCCCCGCTGGCCTCGGCTGGAGGGCATGTGTCTGGTGCATGCCGGCTGACGCAGATGCGGGTGTGACGGAGGTGATCACCGCCCGTCCGCCGGCCCGAACTTTAGCCACAGTCCATATCCTGCCCGATCAGCGTCGCGCGCTGATCGGCGATGGTGCGGTCGACGTGATACGTCCGTTCTACGAGCGGCAACGTCTTGAGTTGGCGCTCCAAATGCCATTGCAGGTGCGCCGCCACCAGACCGCTGACGTAGTTGCGGTGCGACTGCGGCGTCTTCTCGGCGAAGTCCCAATCACCATCGTGCAGCGCCGACATCAGATCCAGCACCCCCGGCGGCGGCGTCGTCGAACCGGCCGGGCGGCAGTGGGTGCAGACGCTGCCGCCGGCGCCGACATGAAACGCGCGATGGGGACCGGGTGTGGCGCAGCGGGCGCATTCGGTGAGCGCCGGCGCCCATCCGGCGATGCCCATCGCCCGCAACAGGTAGGCGTCCAGCAGGAGGTCCCGGGACCGGCGGCCGTCGGCCACCGCCCGCAGGGCGCTCACCGTGAGCCCGTGCAGGGCCGGGGCGGGCGCCCGCTCCTCACCGGCGAGGCGCTCGGCGGTCTCCAGCATGGCGCACCCGCAGGTGTAGCGGCCGTAGTCGCTGACGATGTCGGTGGCGAACGCGTCGATCGAGACCACCTGGGTGACGATGTCGAGGTTGCGGCCGGGATGGAGTTGCGCGTCGATGTGCGCGAACGGCTCCAGCCGCGCACCGAATTTGCTGCGGGTACGACGCACGCCCTTGGCCACCGCGCGGACCAGCCCGTGATCACGGGTCAGCAGGGTGACGATCCGGTCGGCTTCGCCGAGCTTGTGCTGGCGCAGCACAACAGCTCGGTCTCGGTATAGCCGCATCCCCATAGTTTTGCACCCCGCCGCGACATTGCGGGTATCCGCGCCGTTAGTCTCGTACCCCGTGATTGGCGCTTCTGGGTCGGGTTTCGGGGCCCTTTCCGGCTCGGGTTCCGCATCCGGGCGCCGGCGCCTGCCCACGCTGACTGACCTGCTCTATCAGCTGGCCAGCCGCTCGGTGACGTCCACCACACTGGTGGGTCGTTCGCTGCACGCCATCCACGCCAGCCAGCCCACGCTGAACGCCTTCCGGGTGGTGCTCACCGAATCGGCGCTCGCCGACGCGGCCGAGGCCGACCGCCGCCGCGCGGCCGGGGACACCGCCCCGCTGCTGGGGATCCCGATCGCCGTCAAGGACGACGTCGACGTTGCCGGCGTGCCCACCGCGTTCGGCACCGAGGGGTCGGTCGCGCCCGCCACGCACGACGCCGAGGTGGTGCGCCGCCTCAAGGCCGCCGGCGCGGTGATCGTGGGCAAGACGAACACCTGCGAACTCGGCCAGTGGCCGTTCACCAGCGGGCCCGGTTTCGGGCATACCCGCAATCCCTGGTCGCGGCGGCACACCCCGGGCGGATCGTCGGGCGGCAGCGCTGCGGCGGTCGCCGCGGGTCTGGTCACGGCCGCCATCGGGTCCGACGGCGCCGGCAGCATCCGCATCCCGGCGGCGTGGACGCACCTGGTGGGCATCAAACCGCAGCGCGGACGGATCTCGACCTGGCCGCTGCCGGAGGCGTTCAACGGCATCACGGTCAACGGCGTGCTGGCCCGCACGGTGGCGGACGCGGCGTTGGTGCTCGACGCCGCGTCCGGCAACGTCGAGGGAGATCGACACAAGCCGCCCTCGATCACTGCCTCCGACTATGTGGGCAAGGCGCCCGGCCCGCTGAACATCGCGCTGTCAACCCGGTTCCCCTACACCGGTTTTCGGCCCAAGCTGCACCCCGAGATCCTGGCGGCGACGCGCGCCGTGGGCAACCAGCTCGAACTGCTGGGCCACACCGTGGTGCCCGGCAACCCCGACTACGGCATCCGGTTGTCGTGGGACTTTCTCGCCCGGTCCACCGCGGGTCTGCGGGACTGGGAGGAGCGCTTGGGCGACGGCGTCGTGCTGGACCCCCGCACGCTGTCCAACCTGCGCATGGGTGCTGCGCTGGGCCAGGCGATCCTGCGCAGCGCCCGCCGCCACGAGACGGCCGACCAGCGCCGGGTCGGCTCGATCTTCGACATCGTCGACGTGGTCTTGGCGCCGACCACCGCCCAGCCCCCACCGCTGGCGCGCGCCTTCGACCGCTTGAGTGGCTTCGGCACCGACCGGGCCATGATCGCGGCCTGCCCACTGACGTTCCCGTGGAACGTCCTGGGGTGGCCGTCCATCAACGTTCCGGCCGGCTTCACCTCCGAAGGCTTGCCGATCGGCGTGCAGCTGATGGGCCCGGCCAACAGCGAGGGCATGCTGATCTCGCTGGCTGCCGAGCTGGAGGCCGTGTGCGGATGGGCGAGCAAGCAGCCTCAGCCCTGGTGGCACCAAAACGCGGACAGCCCGCCGGCGCCCGCGCCCAGCGGCTGAGATCCACGCCCCTCATCCCGGCGTCGTGGCAGGTCGGGGCGGTGAATCTCCGGCCGACGAGGCGGGTACACGTGGGACATGGACCAATCCGAAGCCCCCCTCCTCGATGCGCTGGCCGATTACCGCGAAAAGAACCGCTACGGGTTCACGCCGCCGGGCCACCGGCAGGGCCGCGGCACCGACGAGCGCGTCCTCGCGGTCCTGGGACGCGAACCTTTCCTCGACGACGTGCTGGCCAGCGGCGGCCTGGATGACCGCAGGACCAGCAACAAATACCTGAAGCGCGCCGAAGACCTGATGGCCGAAGCGGTGGGCGCGGACACCGCCTGGTTCTCCACCTGTGGCAGCTCACTGTCAGTTCGGGCGGCGATGATGGCCGTGGCCGGCGGCCGGGGCAGCCTGCTGGTCAGCCGGGACAGCCACAAGTCGATCGTGGCGGGGCTGATCTTCTCCGGTGTGCAGCCGCGCTGGATCACCCCCCGCTGGGACGCCGAGCACCACTTTTCTCATCCGCCCTCGCCGGAGCAGGTCGAAGAGGCCTGGGACAAGCATCCCGACGCCTCCGGCGCGCTCGTCGTCAGCCCCAGCCCGTACGGCACGTGCGCCGACATCGCCGGGATCGCCGAAGTGTGCCACCGGCGGGGAAAGCCGTTGATCCTCGACGAGGCCTGGGGCGCGCACCTGCCGTTCCATGAGGACCTGCCGACCTGGGCGATGGACGCCGGCGCGGACCTCTGTGTGGTCAGCGTGCACAAGATGGGCGCCGGTTTCGAGCAGGGTTCGGTGTTTCACCTGCAGGGGGACCTGATCGATCAGGACCGCCTGTCGGCCTGCGCGGATCAACTGATGACCACCAGCCCCAGCGTCCTGCTGTACGCGGCGATCGATGGGTGGCGCCGGCAGATGGTGGATCATGGTCACGAATTGCTGGGTACCGCACTCGATTTGACGAGACGCGTGCGCGAGGAGATCGAACTGATCCCCGATGTGGACGTGCTCGACGACGAGCTGCTCGGCGCGCAGGCATCCCACGACCTGGACCGGATGCAGGTGCTGATCGACGTATCGACAACGGGCACATCGGGTTATCAGGCCGCCGACTGGCTGCGGGCGCACGCGCATGTCGATGTGGGCATGAGCGACCACCGGCGCATCCTGGCCACCCTGTCGATGGCCGACGACAAGGAGACCCTGGGGCGTCTCACCGACGCCTTGCGCGCGTGGCGCACCGCGGCCGAGGACTTCGACCCGCCGCCGAGCATCGCGCTGCCCTCGCCCGAAGAGATGCAGCTGGAGTCGGTCGAGTTGCCGCGCGACGCGTTCTTCGGGCGGGTGGAGGCGGTGCCCACGGACAAGGCGGCCGGTCGCATCGCCGCCGAGCAGATCACCCCGTATCCCCCGGGCATTCCCGCCGTCGTGCCGGGTGAGCGTCTCAATGCTGCTGTGCTGGACTACCTTTGCTCGGGCGTGAACGCCGGCATGAATTTGCCCGACCCCGCCGATCCGTCGCTGAACACCATCCGCGTGCTCGCCTGACGCGGTGATCCTGCGCATCAAGATGCACATGAGCCACATGCGTGGCCTCTGCTTGGCATTTGGGCTTTCCCGTTTGCGCTCGCACTGGCGCTAGCACAAATGAACTCACCTATTGGTCAGAGGACTGGGGCGTGCGCCCTGCGCCGAGGGTGACGGGCGCCGAGCCGGGACGTGGGTTAAAAGCCCAGCCGGCCAAGCTGTTTGGGGTCGCTCTGCCAGTTTTTGGCCACCTTGACGCGCAGGTCGAGGTACACCTTGGTGCCCAGCAGCTTCTCGATCTGGGCGCGCGCGGCGGTGCCGACGTCGCGCAGCCGGGCGCCACCCTTGCCGATGATGATGCCCTTCTGGCTGTCGCGTTCGACGTAGAGCAGCGCGTGCACGTCGATCAGGTCGTCGCGATCCTCCCGCGGGTTGACCTCGTCGATGACCACGGCCAACGAATGCGGCAGCTCGTCGCGCACGCCCTCGAGGGCGGCCTCCCGGATGAGCTCGGCCATCAGGACCTCTTCGGGTTCGTCGGTCAGTTCCCCGTCGGGGTAGTAGGCGGGGCCGGGGGGCAGCGCGGCGGCCAGCACGTCGACCAGGACGTCCACCTGTGTGCCGGCCACCGCGGACACCGGGACGATCTCGGCAGCGCCGCCGACCAGCTCGCTGACCGCGACCAGCTGCGCGGCGACCCGGTCCTTGGGCATCTTGTCGATCTTGGTGACGATGGCGACCAGCGTCGCCTTGGGTGCGGTCGCCCGGATCTGCTCGACGATCCACCGGTCCCCCGGGCCGATCGCCTCGTCGGCCGGGATGCACAGCCCGATCACGTCCACCTCGGCGTAGGTGTCACGCACCAAGTCGTTGAGCCGCTTGCCCAGCAAGGTGCGCGGGCGGTGCAGACCCGGCGTGTCGACCAGGATGATCTGGAAGTCGTCGCGGTGCACGATCCCGCGGATGGTGTGCCGCGTGGTCTGGGGCCGCTTCGAGGTGATCGCGACCTTGGTCCCGACGATCGCGTTCGTCAGGGTCGACTTCCCGGTGTTGGGTCGGCCGACCAAACATACGAAGCCGGAACGGAATTCAGTCATGCTGCGGGATTTCCTCGCCGTCGGGTGAGCCGTCGGATTCGACGGGGCTGAGCAGGACGGTGCCGATGCGCACCCGCCCCCGGTGATCCGTGCCGCCTTCGGCGTGCAGCCGCAAACCGTGGGAGACCACCTCGGCGCCCGGCAACGGAACCCGGCCCAATTCCAGGGCGAGCAGGCCACCCACGGTGTCGACGTCGAGGTCGTCGTCGAACTCCACCCCGTAAAGCTCTCCGAGGTCTTCGATCGGCAACCGCGCTGACACCCGAAAGTGTTTGTCGCCCAGGTCTTCTATCGGCGCGGTCTCCGCCTGGTCGTACTCGTCGGCGATCTCGCCGACGATTTCTTCGAGCACGTCTTCGATGCTGACCAGGCCGGCGATCGCGCCGTACTCGTCAACGAGCAGCGCCATGTGGTTGCGGTCGCGCTGCATTTCGCGCAGCAGGGCGTCCAGGGGTTTGGAGTCGGGCACGAAGACCGCCGGCCGCATCACCTGCGCCACCGGCGTGGCACGCCCACCGTCCGACCAGAACGTCTGTTGGACAAGGTCTTTCAAGTATACGACCCCGACGATATCGTCGACGTTCTCGCCGATGACCGGGATGCGCGAATGCCCGCTGCGCACCGCGAGGCTGATCGCCTGGCTGGCGAATTTGTCGCTTTCGATCCAGATCATCTCGGTGCGCGGGACCATGACCTCGCGGGCCGGGGTGTCGCCGAGCTCGAAGACCGACTGAATCATCCGGCGCTCCTCGGCGGCGACCACGCCGCGCTGCTGGGCCAGGTCGACGACCTCGCGCAGCTCGATCTCGGAGGCGAACGGCCCGTTCCTCAACCCGCGCCCCGGGGTGACCGCGTTACCCAGCACCACCAGCAGCCGGCTGATCGGCATCAACAACCACGAGATCGCTTGCAGCGGAAGCACCGTCGTCAACGCAATGGAATAGGCGTTTTGCCGGCCGAGGGTGCGTGGGCCGACTCCCATGACGACGAAGCTGGTCACCACCATGATGGCCGCGGCGCCGAACAGCCCCCACTTCAGTCCGAAGTTGTCATACAGGAACACCACCAGCAGCACGGTCGCGGTGATCTCGCACGCGATCCGCAGCAGCACAACGAGGTTGATGTAGCGCGGCCGTTCCGACATCACCTTGGACAGCGCCACCGCGCCGGGCCGCTCGTCGCGCACCATTTCCTGAACGCGGGCCAGCGACACCGTGCTGATGGCCGCATCGATCGCGGCGAAAAGTCCACCCAGCGCGATCAACGCGACGGCGCCGAGCAGCTCAGACCAGCCGGTCAACGGTCATCCCTGGACGTTGTCACTGACTCCCCAATGGCTTCGCTAGGACTCAGCGGCGTCGTCCTCGCTGCGGTTCCGGCGATTGAGCAGCCAGGCGACCAGGCCCACCACCACCGCGAACCCACCGAAGCGCAGCGCCATGGTCCACGCGGATTGGTGGGGTTGACCGGGCTCCTGGTGGTGAACGGCGAGCAGCACCAAGAAGCCGCCGTCGTCGGTGAGGCCCACGCCCGGCGTCGGCTGGGTTTTGATCACCCGGATCTGGGCGGGGGCGCTGCTGGAATTGTCGATCTGTCCCCAGGCCAGGGTGGAGTCGTCGAGCAGGAACGTGTCCTGGCTGCCCGGGGGTTGGCTACCATCGTGACCCACCACCGCCACGTGGCCGACTTCCACGGTCTCGCCCTTGGCGGGAACGGACACGACGACGTTCTCGTACAGCTTCGAGGGCGCCGGCGGTTTGTAGTCCGGTGGCGGCGGCCCGTTGTACCCGTTGAGCGGCATCGAGCCCCCGCCGTAGAAGCTGCCTGCGGCCACATAGCTGTCGCCGACCGCGGTGAAGGGCACGACACCGACCGTCGCGGCGTCGAGCACCATCCGGGCTCCGCGCGGCAGGTACAGCTGCTGGTACGCGCCGTTGTAGAAGTAGCGGAACGTCATCGGCTGGTTGAGCGGGTTGTAGAGGGTCGGGCGGCGGTAGGCGTCGTCGTAGTCGACGTAGTCCCAGTGGCGCGGCCGGACGAACCGGTGCTCGTCGATCTTGAGGATGTCGACGTTTTGCCGGTGCGAGTTCACCACGTTTTGCACCTGCTGGTTGAAGTCCACCTCGGTCGGCGGCTTCGGCGGGTTGGCGGGGTCGGCGCGGGTTACCGGCGCGGCCTTCGCCGACGCGATCGCCACCGAGGGCGCCTCCAGCCCTCTGGGCGGCGCGACCACCGGGGCGTTCCGCGGCGCATCGGGCCCCGGCGGGTTGATCTCGAGCACCGGGACCGTGTTTTGCCCCGCATTGGGCGGCGGAAGGACCACCGGTTGCTGCACCGGGGGCGGGGGTGGGGGCGGCTCGTACACCGGGATGGGCACTTGCGGAACCGGTGTCGGCGCGTTGCTCGGTGGCCCCTGGACACCGCGCCTGTCCTCGTTGCACACGTTCGCCGTGTGATAGGCGTTCACGTAGAACATGCAGTGCTGGCAGGACACGGGGTTCGAGCCCGCGCCGGCGCAGGGAGCCGCCTGCGCCACCGTGTCGGTGGCGACGATCATCGAGATCGGCGCGAACGCGATGGCTGCGGCCACCAAAATCCAAAGTCGGCTCAATTGTCGAAATACCTTGACTTGTCCAGCAATCGGCGGTCGCGCTCTTCCTGGCGGTCCTGGCGGTAGGCCTCGACCTGATCGGCGACCCACTCCTCGAGCAGCCGGTCCTGCAGAGCGAACATCTCCTTTTCCTCGTCCGGCTCGCCGTGGTCATAGCCGATGAGGTGCAGCACACCGTGGATGGTCAGCAGCGCCAGCTCGTGCCCCAGGCTGTGTCCCGCCGCGGCGGCCTGGCTGGCGGCGAATTCCGGGCATAGCACGATGTCGCCCAGCATCGAGGGCCCCGGCTCGGGGGCGTCCGGGCGCCCGCCCGGTTCGAGTTCGTCCATCGGGAAGCTCATCACGTCGGTGGGCCCGGGCAGGTCCATCCAGCGCATGTGCAGGTCGGCCATCGCCGCGGTGTCCAGCAGCACCATCGACAGCTCGGCCGCCGGATTGACGTCCATCTTGGCGATGACATGCCGCGCGACGCTGATCAACTCGGCCTCGGAGACGTCGATGCCCGACTCGTTGGATACCTCAATGCTCATGGGACCCGCTCACCGCACCATCATCGGCGACCACGCGAGCCCGACGCCCGCCGCGCAGCCCGGTTCATCGTCAGGTCGGGCTCTTCGAACTTGGCATAGGCGTCGACGATTTCCGAGACCAGCCGGTGGCGCACGACGTCCACGCTGGTCAGTTCCGCCACGTGGATGTCCTCGACGCTGTCGAGGATCTCGATCGCCGAGCGCAGGCCCGACCTGGCGCCGCCCGGCAGGTCGACCTGGGTGATGTCGCCGGTGACGACGATCTTGGAGCCGAAGCCGAGCCGGGTCAGGAACATCTTCATCTGCTCGGCGGTGGTGTTCTGCGCCTCGTCCAACACGATGAAGGCAGAGTTAAGCGTTCTACCCCGCATATACGCCAGCGGCGCCACCTCGATGACGCCCGCCGACATCAGCTTGGGGATCAGCTCGGCGTCCATCATGTCGTAGAGCGCGTCGTACAGCGGCCGCAGATACGGGTCGATCTTCTCGCTGAGCGTGCCCGGCAGGAAGCCAAGGCGCTCACCGGCTTCCACGGCCGGACGGGTCAGGATGATGCGGCTGACCTGCTTGGTCTGTAAAGCGTTGACCGCCTTGGCCATTGCCAGGTACGTCTTGCCGGTGCCGGCCGGGCCGACCCCGAAGACGATGGTGTTGGCGTCGATGGCGTCGACGTAGCGCTTCTGGTTGAGCGTCTTGGGCCGGATCGTCTTGCCGCGCCGCGACAGGATGTCCAGCGTCAGCACCTCGGCCGGTGACTCGTTGTCGGTGCCGGCCAGCATGGCGACGCTGTGCCGGACCACTTCCGGGGTCAACGGCTGCCCACTGGCGACGATCGCGATCAGTTCGGAGATCACGCGTTCGGCGAGGGCGACGTCGGCGGGCTCACCGGAATGGTCAGGGTGTTGCCGCGCACGTGCAGATCGGCGTCCAGGGTGCGTTCCAGGGAGCGCAGGTTCTCGTCTGCCGAACCCAGCAGGCCCATGACGGTATCGGGCGGAACGTTGATGCTGCTGCGAACTTGAGCGTCGGCCTGGAGGGCTCCGGCTGCGTCAGCAGCGCTGGTCTCGCGGGGCGTCACGTGGTTTTCGATGCCTGCCTTGTGTGAAGTGCTCGCCGATCCCGGCGTTTTCTAGCGCTTTTATCCTACCGCCGGGTCGACGCTGACCCCAATGTGCGGCGCGCGACGAGTCTTCAGCGGCGCAACAGAACGAAGACCGGCGGCGCTCACAGGCCCGACGGGTGGTCCCAGCGCGGCGTCAGCACCCCGAGCGCGCCGAGCGCGACCGCCGCGGCGGTCGACGTCCGCAGCACCTGCGGCCCCAGCCGCACCGCCGCGGCGCCCGCGTCGGACAACGCCGCCATCTCGTCGTCGGCGATCCCGCCTTCGGGGCCGACGACCAGGAACACCGACGTCGCCCGCGCGAGGTCGATGTCGGCGAGCCGATCGGTGGCCGACTCGTGCAAGGCCAGCACCGTCGCGCCGCCGGCCACCTCGTCGCGGATCCGCGACGTCAGCGCCGCGGTGGACACCACCCCGTCGACCGGCGGGATGTGCGCGCGGCGGGATTGGCGGGCCGCCGACCGGGCGACCGCACGCCAGCGGCGCAACCCCTTGTCGACCCGCGGGCCGTGCCAGTTGGCCACGCAACGGGCGGCCTGCCAGGCCAAAAACCCGTCGGCACCGGCCTCGGTGGCCAGCTCGATCGCCAGCTCGGAACGCTCCGACTTCGGCAGGGCCTGCACCACCGTCACCGGCGGAGATCCGGGCTCGACGCTCCAGCGCTTGAGCACCCGCGCGCTCAGGCCGTCGCGCCCGGCGTGCTCCACCTCGCAGTGCGCCAGGCCCCCGGCGCCGTCGCCGAGCACCAGCTGCTCACCGGGGCGGATCCGCCGCACGCTGGCGGCGTGGAAGCCTTCGTCACCGGCCAGGACGGCCAGCGCGCCGGTCTCGGGCAGGTCGTCGGTGTAAAAGAGGGTCGCGACCATCGGCGCGCCTGCGCTAGCGCCCGGTGAACGTCTCGCGGAGCCGGCTGAACAGTCCCCCGCCGGCGTGGGTCGAGCGCACCTCGGGGACGTCGCGGCTGCGGCGCGCCTTCAGTTCGCGCAGCAGTTCGCTGTCGCGGCTGTCCAGGCGGGCGGGCACCACGACCTCGACGTGGACATGCAGGTCGCCGCGGGTGCCGGACCGCAGGTGCGGCATGCCGTGGCCGCGCAGCGTGATGACCGAGGCCGGTTGCGTGCCCGGCGGAATGGTGATTTCGCTGACGCCGTCCAGGATGGCGTCGACGGTGACCGTGGCGCCCAGCGCCGCGTCGACCATCGGCACCGACACGGTGCAGTGCAAGTCGTCGCCTTCGCGGACGAAGACGTCGTGGGGTTGTTCATGCACCTCGACGTACAGGTCGCCGGCCGGCCCGCCGCCGGGCCCCACCTCGCCCTGGGCGGCCAGCCGCACGCGCATGCCGTCGCCGACACCGGCGGGGATCTTGACGCTGATCTCGCGGCGGGCCCGCACCCGGCCGTCGCCCATGCACTGGTGGCAGGGATCGGGGATGACGACACCGACGCCGCGGCAGGTCGGACACGGCCGCGACGTCATCACCTGGCCCAGCAGGGAGCGCTGCACGGTCTGGACCTCGCCGCGGCCACCGCACGTGTCGCACGGCACCGGCGCCGAGTCGCCGTTGGTGCCCTTGCCCTGGCAGCGGTCACACAACACCGCGGTGTCGACGGTGACCTGTTTGGTGACGCCGGTCGCGCACTCTTCGAGGTCGAGCCGCATCCGCAGCAGCGAATCCGAGCCCGGCCGCACCCGCCCGATGGGACCGCGCGAGCTCGCGCCGCCGCTGAAGCCGCCACCGAAAAAGGCCTCGAACACGTCGCCCAGGCCACCGAAACCGCCGCCGAAACCGCCGCCGGCCGCGGCCGCGTTCTCCAACGGATCGCCGCCCAGGTCGACGATCCGCCGCTTCTCGGGGTCGCTCAGCACCTCGTAGGCGACGCTGATCTCCTTGAACTTCGCCTGCGCGGCCTCATCGGGGTTCACGTCGGGGTGCAGTTCGCGCGCCAACTTGCGGTACGCGCGCTTGATCTCCGCGTCACCGGCGTTTCTGCTCACGCCGAGCAGCCCGTAATAATCGCGTGCCACGCCTGACTCTCCTATACCTGGTCTTTCTCCGCGCCTACCCACACAGCGGGTGCGCGTTCATCGAGCACCCAGGACTTCGCCGATATAAAGGGCAACCGCGGCGACGCTGGCGATAGTTCCCGGATAGTCCATCCGAGTGGGCCCCAGCACACCCATTCCCCCGTAAACGGTGTCGGAGGTGCCGTAGGCGGTGGTCACCACGGAAGTGCCCAGTATCTGCTCGGCGGCCGTCTCGTGGCCGATGCGCACCGTCACCTTACCGGCTTCCTGCTGGGCCGCCAGCAACCGCAGCACCACCACCTGCTCCTCGAGCGCTTCCAGGATGGAGCGCAGCGAACCCCCGAAATCGGCGGCGTTGCGGGTCAGGTTGGCGGTGCCGCCCATCAGCAGGCGTTCCTCGGTGTGCTCGACGAGAGACTCCAGCAACACCGTCGCCGACCGGCCCACGGCGTCGCCCAGGCCGTCCGGGCTGCTCAGCTGTCCGGCGAGGTCGGCCACCGCGATCGAGGCGGCCGAGAGTTTCTTGCCCACCAGCGCCTGGCCGAGCATCTCGCGTAGCTGCGAAAGTTCGTGGTCGTCGATGACGTTGCCGAGTTCGACGACGCGCTGGTCCACCCGGCCGGAGTCGGTGATGACGACCATCAGCAGCCGCGCGGGCGTCAACGCGATCACTTCGAGGTGGCGCACGGTCGACGACGACAGCGTCGGGTACTGCACGACGGCCACCTGCCGGGTCAGTTGCGAGAGCAGCCGGACCGCGCGGCGCAGGACGTCGTCGAGGTCGACGCCGGACTCGAGGAAGCCCTGGATCGCGCGCCGTTCGGCCGAGGAGAGCGGCTTGACGTCGTCGAGGCGGTCGACGAACTCGCGGTAGCCCTTCTCGGTGGGGACCCGCCCGGAACTGGTGTGCGGCTGGGTGATGTAGCCCTCGGCCTCGAGCACCGCCATGTCGTTGCGGACGGTCGCCGACGAGACGCCGAGGTTGTGGCGCTCCACCAACGTCTTGGAACCGATCGGCTCTTTGGTGGAGACGAAATCGGCGACGATGGCCCGCAGCACCTCGAATCGACGGTCATCCGCAGTTCCCACTGGTCGTCACCTCCTCCGATACCGCCTTGACCCGGTTCATTTTACGGTCTCGCGCGCCCTCCACCTCACTGGTGCAGCGCGAGCAGACGCAAAAGCTCCCTGTTCGCCGGCGTGTCGGGGTGCTTTTGCGTCTGCTCGCCGGGAGGCGCGGTGTCCGACTAGCCTTGTCCACCATGGACCGGTCGGGACAGGGCAACGCGTCGGAAGTGATCGGCCGATGATTTTCAAGGGCGTGCGCGACGGCAAGCCGTACCCCGAGCACAACCTGTCCTATCGGGATTGGTCCCAGATACCGCCCCAACAGATCCGGCTCGACGAATTGGTCACCACCACAACGGTCCTCGCGCTGGACCGCCTGCTCTCGGAGGACTCCACCTTCTACGGTGACCTGTTCCCCCACGCGGTGCGGTGGAAGGGCATCACCTATCTCGAGGACGGCCTGCACCGGGCGGTGCGCGCCGCGCTGCGGAACCGCACCGTTCTGCACGCCCGCGTGTTCGACATGGATATGCCGTTGGGACAGCCCGGGTGAGTTGAGTGGTCACGTTCGGGCGTTCCCGCGTGTCGACCTAGTGAGGACGTTGGTTCACGACCACAACTTGCCAGGAGGATCGCCATGCCACGGCTACCGGGAGTCTCCGACCGCGACGCCGGCCTGGGCGCCAAGATCGCCTTCTTCTTCACCCGGCGCAAGCTCGCGCGGATGACCGGGCTGGAAACCGCGGGAATGCTGGAACCGCTGCGGATGTATGCCCACATCCCGAGGCTGCTCAACGCCTACGGCAAGTTGGAGCAGGCCGAATCGAAGTTGGACGTCCTGAGCCCGCGCCACCGCGCGCTCGCGGAGCTGAAGTCGGCGACGACGGTGCGCTGCGAATACTGCATCGACCTCGGCTCCCAGATCGCCCGGCAGTGGGGCATCACCGACGACGAACTGCTGGGGATGGCCAATTATCGTGACGCACCGTGCTTTTCCGGCGTCGACAAACTGATCCTCGACTACGCGACCGCGCTCAGCCGCACCCCCGTCGAGGTGACCGATGACCTGTTCGACGCCCTGCGCGCGCACTTCGACACCGCCCAGCTCGTCGGCCTGACCCACGTCATCACGTTGGGCAACTTGCGGGCCCGCTTCAACATCGCCCTGGGCATCGGGTCGTCGGGCTTTTCCGGCGACCGGGTGTGCGCCCTGCCGGAGCCCGGCCGGCCGTGACAACGCCGGATGCGTCAGCGCCGTCACTGACGGCCTTGACGGCGCGCTTCGAGGCGGCGCGGCCACGGCTGGGCGCCCTGGCCTATCGCATGCTGGGCTCGGTCGACGACGCTCAGGACGCCGTGCAGGAGGCCTGGCTGCGGTTGAGCGCCGGCTCCGCGGAAACCATCGTCAACCCTGACGCGTGGCTGACCACCGTGGTCGCCCGCATCTGCCTGAACATGTTGCGGGAGCGCCGAACTCACGCCGGCGAGGAACTGACCGCCCGCCTGCCCGACCCGATCGTGGAAGCCGACGACGAATTCGATCCCGAACACCGCGCGATGCTGGCCGACGCGGTGGGGCTGGCGCTGTTCGTGGTGCTGGACACGCTGTCGCCGGCGGAGCGATTGGCCTTCGTGCTGCACGACGTCTTCAGCGTGCCGTTCGATCAGATCGCCACCATCGTCGACCGGACGCCGGAGTCGGCCCGCAAGCTGGCCAGCCGGGCGCGCCGACGGATCGAGCGGGCCGATCCGGTTCCCGACGGCGACCTCGCCGCCCAGCGCGAGGTAGTCGACGCCTTCTTTGCGGCCGGACGCAGCGGTGACTTCGAGCGCCTGGTGTCGGTACTGCATCCCGAGGTGGTGCTGCGGGGTGACTTCGGCCCGGCCGCGGCGGCGTTCCGGGCAGACGGTGCGGCCTCGGTGGCCAGGCTGGCCCGCGGCTACGCGGGGCCCGACCGCGAGGTGCGCGCGGCGACCGTCAACGGCGCCGCAGGCGCCGTCATCCTCGTCGCGGGACGCGCGGCGACCGTCATGGGATTCGTGGTGCGCGGCGGCCGGATCCGGGCGATCGATGTGCTGGCGGATCCGGCACGCATCGCGAAATTAGGTCTGGGTGCGTCCGGTGCCGATCACTGACCGGCGGCCTGCAGCAACTCCATCGCCGAGGACCGCGACAGCACCCAGCCGCCCTGGTTGACGAAGGTGACGTTCTGGGTGACCGGGGACGTCAGCTTCGGACCGGAGACCGACACGTCGGCGGTCGCCGAACCGGCGGCGGTGGGTTGGATGTTCGTCACGTCGAACGACAGCGGCAGGTCACCGTTTTTCGCGGCCTTCTGCAGCTTCTTGTCGGCGACGTGGGCCTCGATGCCGCTGATGCCGCCTTGCACCAGGTTGCTCTTGTTGCTGAACGACACGCTCGGGTCGGCCAGGCTGTTGAGCAGGCCGGTCAGCTGATCGGGAGTCGGGACGCTGGCGCCCGCGACCGGCAGCACCGGCGCCGGATCCTGCGGAAGGGGCGCGCCGATCGTGGCGAGCTGCACCCCGACCGCAGTGCTGGGCTCCGACATCGAGGCCAGGCCGGCGGCCGCGCCGCCGACGATCGCCAGGGCTGCCACGCTGGTGGCAAGCGTTTTAACGGTTTTCATGGTTCCCCCTTCGGTGGGCACGAATGTCGACGCTCGGGTGGTGTCAGCGTGCCCGTTGCGCCTTTTATTTCGTGTCTCGGCACCGATACGTTACGGCCACCCGTTGTGCAAGCAACATGAGCAACCTGTGCGCCTGCTGTGCGGGAGCGTCCGGCGGTGGCCGTGAAGTGCCAAACCCCATGCGCCTCCCGAAGGCGGCGCATGGGGTGTCCTCGAGCATCGGAACATCTGGCGAATCCGCCAGACTGGCATCGGGTTTGCGCGGTAGGCACCCGCGCGGTGCTCAGTTGGTGGCGGTCGCGGCCTGTATCAGAGCGATCGCCGCGTCGTGCTGCAGAACCCAGTTCCCACCCTGGTTGACGAACGCGAGGTGCTTGGTGACCGGGCCGGCGAACTTGGGGCTCGTGATGGCCACGTCGGCCTGGGCCATGTTCGGACCCGCCGGCGCGATGTTGGTCACGTTGAACTGCTCGGGAAAGTTCCCGTTGCGGTAGGCCTTTCGCAGGTCGTGGTCGGCCACCATGCCCTCGTTCTGACTGACGCCGTTTTCAATGAAGTTGGCCTTCTCCCTGTAGTTGACGCCGGGGTCGGTTACTTGGTTGCACAGGTTGGCCAATTGATCCGCCGTCGGCAACTGCTCCGGCGCTCCGGGCGGCGGGGGCGGAGGCGGCGGCGGGTCTTGCGGCAGTGGCGCTCCGAATGCCGCAAGCTGCGCGTCATGCAGGCCGATCGGTGCTGCAATAGAAGCCACACCGGCGGCGGCGCCGCCAATGGCGGCCAGCGCCGCCATGCCCGTGGCAATGGACTTCACGGTTTTCACAGGTCCCCCTTCGATGCACATGAACCGTGGCGGGATGTCGCGGATGCGCCGCACGCGGTCACACGTCTTCATGGTTGAAGATGGTGTAAGTGTGCATGGTGACACCGAAATTTGTGTCTCAGCTTGGTCACGTTACGACGACGCTACGGCGGCAACACGGAAAAACGCGCCGAATAGGCTGTGCCGCAGGTGGGTAGCGGTGAGAAGTGGGGCCTCGCCCGCGTGTTGCGATAACCCGCGGTGGGCTCTTACTCCCCCGCGAGCGCCTCAATCAGGCTCTTGGGGCGGATATCTGGCCAGTTCTGCTCCACGTACTCCAGGCAGTCCGCGCGGCTTGCTTCACCGAAGACCACCCGCCAGCCGGAAGGCGTGTCGGCGAAAGTCGGCCAGAGGCTGTGCTGGTTCTCGTCATTGGCCAGCACCACGAAGGTCGCGTTGTCGTCGTCAAAGGGGTTGGCGCTCATCATGTCTCCTTCTCACGGGATACTTGGACGGGCTGACGGTGGAACCCAACACCCGATCGGATAGCAGTCCCAGGCAGCTCAGGTTCGGGAATCCGGGGCCCTGGGTGAGTCCTGACAGGTTCGGCAGGAACAACTTGGGTGTGACGTCGGTGACGGCCAGGTCATAACCTATCGCCTCCTGCAGCCGCTCCGATGTGAGGGGTCCGCCCAGACCGAGTTCGAGCAGATCGAGCGCGTCCTGGCTGAACAACGGTGCGAACCACAGCGAGTCGGCGCCGGAGCCGTCGATGACGAGATCGAACCCGTGGACCGTCTCGAGGTTCTCGCTGCCCCGGTTGGTGGACAACGTCAGCCGGATCTGCCCCTGCCTGCCGACCGCGTGGGCGACGCGGCCCCGCAGGTGATGGATGCGGTCGTCGGCCAGCAGCGCCTCCTGCACGTTTGACGAGAACACCCCCCGGTCGGTGCGGGCCAATGCGTCGCGACGTTCGGCCAGGGTGAGGGCCGGCCAGTTGGTGGGATCGGAGAACAGTGAGTTCTCGAAATATCCCTCACCGCGGGTGAACAGGGTCGCCTGCGGGGAGATGACCGTGATGCTCGAGACCCGGTGCCGGAACAGCTCATTGAGCATCGCCGCGGCCGTCTCACCGCCGCCGATCACCGCGACCCGCTCCGCGTTGATCCGGTCGTGATTGGCGGCGCGGTCCCAGAACTGCGCGATCGAGAGCACGCGCGGATTGCCGGGCAGCAAGGACTTTTCGGCCTGGCCGGGCCCGGTGATCATCAACGCGTCGGCGTGCA
This sequence comes from Mycobacterium marseillense, assembly GCF_010731675.1. NCBI lineage: Bacteria > Bacillati > Actinomycetota > Actinomycetes > Mycobacteriales > Mycobacteriaceae > Mycobacterium > Mycobacterium marseillense. The sequence goes on along the minus strand of NZ_AP022584.1, from coordinate 246,365 downwards.
CGGTGGTCTCGTGGGTGTGGATCGCCCAGCGGTCCCCGGTGACGGCCAGCCGTTCGACCTCGCCGTGCACCACATTCATGCCCACGTGGTCGGCGACCCAACTCAGATACTGGCTCCACCGGCGATGCGGCGGCGCCGGCCTGCCGCGGTCGATCCACTCCGCGAACGACGCCGTGGCGATCAGGTAAGACTGCCAGCTGTAGCGGGTCATCCGCTCGTCCAGCTCGGCGTTGCGGCGCGGCACCAGCGCCGAGCGGTAGGGAAAGCCGACGTCCTTCTCCGGGCTGGTGCCCAGCCGGTGCGCACCGTCCGTCCAGCCGCCGCTGGCCTGCCAGTTCGCCGCGACGCCAATCCGTTCCACGGCGACCACGTCCGGAACCTCGACGCTCATGTCCCGCAGCACCGACGCCTTAGCGGCGACGGCCACCGCCTTGGCGCCGGCGCCCACGATCGCGAGTGTGCTCATTATTTCACCATCTCCCGCAGTGAATCGATCCAAAGTCCTTGCAGCGCAGTTATGTCTGCGTCAGTGAGAATGTCGGGCAGCGCGCGCCACTGCGCCGCCAACACCCTCTCCCCGCCGTATGTCAGCACCATCGCCGCGATGGTGAGCTCGTGGCGCACCGCCAGTTCGGGCTCGGGCACCGGAGACACCCCGGCAAGCAGCTCGCGTTCGAGCGTCAGCCCGGTGCCCCCGTCGGTGTGGGCGGCGCCAAGGTAATTCAGCAACAGTTGCGGCGGCGCGAAACCGGCGAGCCGCTCGGCGGTGTCGTCCCGCAGGTAGCGCAACAACCCGAAGTCGAGTCCATCGCCCGGGATCGCGGCCAACTTCTCCGCCACCGTGCGCGGGTCGTCCGAGTCGCACCGCACCGGGTAGATGGAGCTGAGCAGGCCCACCGTGTCGCCGGTGTCGATGGTGTGCGCGCCCGGCCCGTCGACCAAACTGTCTGCGCGGCCGTGGGTTTCGAGCGCCAACAGCGGAGCCGGGGTCGCCTGCCCGCGCAACCGGCGCCAGCTCGTCACCGTCGCCGCGGTGGCCGCGACCAACAGCGTGGGCAACGGCAGGCCCGAATTCAGCAGCCGCCGGGTGAGGTCGGCGTCGGTGGCGACGTTGCGGACAATCAGGTCGCGGGCCCGGTCGCGGTCCGGGTCGAGCCGGCGGGCGCCCAGGTCGGGATCGTCGCCGTCCAACTCCGACGCCCAGTACTGCACCGTGTCCAGCTCGTGCGCCCGCGCGGTGAGCGCCTCGGCCCAGCGCCGGTAGCTGGTGTGTTCGCGTACGGGTGCCGGTGCGTGACCGGTCGCCGCGGCCGTCAGGGCGGCACCGAGTTCCCCGAGGATGACCCGCCACGACGCCGGGTCCAGGGCCACGACGTGCGCGGCCAGCAACAGCACGCTCTCGCCGACCGGGGGCCGCAGCCACGCCGCGGCCAGCAGCGTTCCGCGTTCGGGGTCCAACCGGTCGACGGCCTCGGCGACGTGGGTCGGCACCGCCGCGCTCAGGTCTCCGTCCACGTCAACTTCTTTGAGGTTTCCCCAGACGTCGGCGGCCGGCACCGGAACCAGGGTCATGGTGGCGCGGTCGACGCGGGTGCGCAGCACTTCGTGGCCGTTGACGATGCTCGCCAGCGCGGCGTCGAGCTGGTCGCGGCGCAGCGTCTCGGGCAACCGGATGGCTTCGGTCTGGGCGAGCCGGCGCGGGTCGCCGTGCTCGTAGAGCCATCGGCCGTTGGGCAGCAACGGCATCGGCCCGGTCGCCTCGTCCACCTGCCGGGCGGCGGCCGCGGTTTCGCAGTCGATCGCTTCGGCCAGTTCGCGGACGTTGGTGCAGTCGAGGATGAGTCTGGCGCGTAGCGCGATTCCGCGCGCCCGCGCCGCCTGCACCACCGACAAGGCCATGATGCTGTCGAGGCCCAGCTGCAAAAAGTCCGCCGTGACGTCGACGCTGGGGTGTCCGAGCAGTTCGGCGAGCAGGTCGGCCAGCGCGGATTCGGTGGCGGTCTCGGGCGTGGCCGCGCCGCCGGCGAACTCGGTGACGTCGAGAGCGGCCAGCGCGGATTCGTCGAGCTTTCCATTGGGGGTCAAGGGGATTTCGTCAACCAGCACGATGCGCTGCGGCACCATGTAGCGCGGCAACCGGGTGCCGAGCATGGCGCGCAGGTCGGTGACCGTCGGCGCGGTGTCGGTGGTCGCCACGTACGCGGTCAGCCGCGGGGCCCCGCGGTGCTGATGCACCAACACCCCGGCGTGCCGGACGGCGGGATGCGATTCGAGGGCGGCGGCGATTTCCCCGGGCTCGACGCGGTGGCCACGGATCTTCACCTGCGCGTCGGCGCGACCGATGTATTGCAGTGTGCCGTCCGGCAACCGGCGCACCAGGTCGCCCGTTCGATACATGCGCTCCGCCGGCACGAACGGGTCGGCGACAAAGCGCGCGGCGGTCTCTGCCGCGCGGCCCAGATAGCCGCGGGCCAGCTGGGCGCCGCCCAGGTACAGTTCGCCCGACGCGCCGCACGGCACCGGGCGCAGCCCGGAATCCAGCACGTAGCCGCGGGTGTGCCGGGTCGGCCGCCCGATGCAGGGCTCGTCGTGCTCGGCGATCGCGGCGACCACCGCCTCGACCGTCGTTTCGGTCGGGCCGTAGCAGTTGAACGCCGTCATCGATACGGTGTTGCACGCCTTGCGGATTCGGGCCCACGCCGCGCCGCCGAGCGCCTCGCCTCCCAGCGCCAGCACCGTCAACGGCGCGTGGGTCAGCAGGCCAAAGGCCTGCAGCTGGGCGAACATCGATGGGGTGGTGTCGATCATGTCGATGCCGTGCTCGGCGATCAGCGCGACCAGCGCCTCGGCGTCGGTCTGGGTGTGCTCGTCGACCACATGCACGCCATGGCCGTCGAGCAGGGCGACCAGCGGCTGCCAGGCGGCGTCGAAGGCGAACGACCACGCGTGGGCGATGCGCAGCGGCCGGCCCACCCGCGCGGCCACGGGGCGCAGCACGCGGTCCAGATGGTCGTCGGCGTACGCCCCCACCGCCCCATGGGTTCCGATGACGCCCTTGGGTTCTCCCGTGGTGCCCGAGGTGAACACGACATACGCGGCCTGCTCGAGCGGGACGTCGACCGGAGTGAAGCCGTCGTGCGCCCGGCCGGGCTCGAGTAGCCGGGCGGTCAACTCGTCGTCCAAGACGATCGACGCGCCGGATTGCCGCAGGATCGAGGCCACCCGCTCCGGGGGCATCCCGGGCACCAGCGGCACGCACATGCCGCCGGCCTTGAGCACCGCCAGCATCGCGATGACGTACTGCGGTCCCCGGAAAAGACTTATGCCGACCGGTGTTTCGGGCGCTACGCCGTTTTGGGCGAGCTCGGCGGCCAGCCGGGTGGACCGGTCGTCCAGCTCGCGATAGCTCAGCGTGCCGCCCGCCCAGCTGATCGCCGGGCTGTCCGGTGCCCTGGCCACGACGTCGGCGAACCGCGCGTGGATGCACCCCGGCGACATCGAGGCGGACGCGTCGGCGGCCTGCAGCGGGGCCGCCTCGTCCTCGAAGAGGACGCTGACCTCGCGCAGTGGACGCTCCCAATCCCGCAGCAGGCGCTCGGCGGTGCACAGCACCCGCTGACCGAACGTGGCCGCGGGAATAGCGCCCAGCGCGCCGTCGATCACTTCGATCAGTACCACCAGTTCGCCGGCGTCCATGTGGGCGGCGATGGCGATCGGGAAATGCGACAGGGTTTGCAGGGCCGACGGCCGGAATGTCGCACCGCCGGCGGTCAATTCGCCACCGGAGGACAGCCCGTTCATCGGGAAGTTCTCGTAGACCAGCAGGGTGTCGAACATCTCCCCGACCCCGCCGAGGGCGCGCAACTGGGCGTGCCCGAGGTAGCTGTGCTCGCGCAGCAGGGCGGCGTCGCGCTGCACGGCGCGGCATTGCTCGCCGGCGCCGGCGCCCGGGTCCAGCCGCACCCGCAAGGGCACGGTGTTGATGAACAGCCCCACCATGGTCTCGACGCCGGTCAGCTCGGGCGGCCTGCCGGACACCGTGACCCCGAAGACCACATCGTCGGTGTCGGTGAGCCGGGACAACACCAGCGCCCACGCCATCTGCATCAGGGTGTTGACGGTGATGCCGCGCGAACGGGTTTCGTCGACCAGCCGCGCGGTGGCCTCGGCCGGCAGCCGCAGTTCGGTGGTGCGCGGCAGTGTCGCCTGTTGCCCCTCGGCCGTGTCCCTCGAGCCCAGGGCGGCGGCCAGCAGGGTGGGGCCGGGCAGGCCGTCGAGGTGCCGGCGCCAGACCTGCTGGCTGGTCGCCGGATCGCGGCCGGCCAGCCAGCCGATGTAATCGCGGTACGGCCGCGGCGCGACGGGCAGCGCCGAGAGGTCGCCGCGCGCCTGGTACAGGATCATCATCTCGTTGATGAACACCGGCATCGACCAGCCGTCGATCACGATGTGATGGGCGGTGAGCACCAAACGCCATTGCGCGCCAGGCAATTCGATCAGCAGGAAGCGGATGGCCGGCCCGTGTTCCAGGTCGAAGGGCCGGCGGCGTTCCCCGGTTTCCAGTGCCGGCACGTCCTCGGGTGCGGCGCTGACGGATCGCCACGGCAACTCGACGCGGGACGGCACGATCTGCACCGGCCGCGGGATGCCCCGGCTGAAGAAGCTGGCCCGCAGGTTGGGGTGGCGCACCAACATCTTCTCCGCGCACTCGCGGAGCAACGCGACATCGAGCGCACCGGAGATGTCGGCCGCCATGCCGATCACGTACGGGTCGTCCGCGGCTTCGGCGTCGGCGAATTCGGCGAGCGTGGTCAGCGAGTACAAGCCCTCCTGCAGGGGGCTCAGCGCCATCACGTCCTCGATGTCGGGCGCCACGTCGGTGTCGGCAGCCGTCATGTCGTGCCTTCACGTGACGACGACCAAAGTTGGGTCACCGCAGCCAGATCCGTAGACGAGAGACCGGAGGTGCTCATCGGCTCGAAGCGGACGTCGGTCTCCTGGTCGTCCCGTTCGGCGTCAGTCTCCCCGTCTCCCAGGGCGTCCAGGGCGGCGGCAAGCTGCTGCACCGTCGGATTCTCGAAGATCATGCGCGGACTGACGGCCAGGCCGACGGCCCGCGCGCGGGAGGCCAGCTGCACCGACAGGATGCTGTCGCCGCCGAGGGCGAAGAAGTCGTCGAAGCGGCCCACTTCGGGGGTCGACAGCAGTTCGGCGAACACCTTGGCCAGCGCCCGCTCGGTGTCCGTGCGGGTCGGTTCGGTCAGGCCGCCGGTGCTGACCGCCGGGCGCGGCAGCCCGGGCCGGTTCAACTTGCCGGAGTCGGTCTTGGGCAGGACGTCGAGAACGGTCAGCGACGACGGCATCATGTAACCCGGCAGGGTCGTGGCGATCGCGGCGCGCACCTCCCCCGCGAACGCCGCCTTGTCGACGTCGTCGACGATCGGCTGTTGCGGCACAACATATCCGGCCAGCGACGTGCCGCCGTGCACCTCCCAGGTGCGGGCGGCCGCGGCCGCGACGCCGTCGGCGGCCGCCAGGGCCGCCTCGACCTCGGCCAGCTCGATCCGGAAACCGCGGACCTGCACCTGGTGGTCGGAGCGTCCGACGAATTCCAGTTGGCCGTCCTCGGTCCACCGGGCCAGGTCGCCGCTGCGGTACAGGCGGGAACCGGGCTCGCCGCCATACGGGTTGGCGACGAACCGTGTCGCGGTCAGGCCGGGTCGTTTCCAATACCCGCGCGCCAGCTGGTCACCGGCGTAGTACAGCTCGCCCACCACACCAACCGGCACCGCGCGCAGCCCATCGTCGAGGAGGTAGGCCTGCGCGCCCGGGACCGGCTTTCCGACAAGTGGATTCGGCAGGCCCAACCGCCCGCGGGACACCGCGCCGGAGGTCTCGGTTGAGCCGATGTTGTTCAGCAACTCGGTGGCACTGTCGTCGGCGCACACCGACACCAGCCGTTGCAGCAGCGACGAACTGACCGGCTCGCCACCGCACACCAGCCGTGACAGTGCGCGCACGGCGTCGGGCCGGCTGTCCACCAGCGCCGAGACCAGGCTGGGCACGGCGGTCACCTGGGCGACCGAGTGCCGGTTCATCAATTCCCCGAGGGCCTCGGGGTCGCGGTGCTCGGCGTCGTCGGCCAGGATCATGGTCGCGCCGGCGGCCAGGCCGGCCAGCATTTCCATTCCGCCTTCGAGGAAGGTGATCGACGCCTGCGCCAACCGCACATCCTCGGTCCTCGGCGGGTAGTGCCGCAGTTGCCAATCCAGCCGGGCTGTCATCGAACGATGGGTGCCCACCGCACCTTTCGGCTTGCCGGTCGATCCGGAGGTGAATACCAGATACATCGGGTCGTCGGGGTGGGGGCGGCGCAAATCCCGCGACTGGGGATCGACGTCATCGCTGTCCACCAGGGCGCGCACCTGGGGATCGTCCAGCGAAATCAACTCGACTCCCGCAACGTCCGGCATGGTCGCCACCGCTTCGGTCGTGGCGACCACCACCGGCGGCGCGACGTCGTCGAGCATGAATTGCTTGCGCGCCAACGGGTAGCCGGGGTCGATGGGGAAGTAACCGGCGCCGGCCTTCATGATGGCCACCAACGCCACCACCAGGTCGATGCTGCGGCGGGTCGACAGCCCGACCAAAACGCCCGGGCCCGCACCGTTCTTGGCGAGCAGCGCGGCCAGGTTGTCCGAACGGCGGTGCAGCGCAGGGTAATCGATCTGCTCGTCCCCGCAGCGCACCGCAATCCGATCCGCTCCCCATGTCCGACTGGGATCCAGCAGCTCGGGGATGGTGCGCGGCCGGTCCTGCGGCGCGGGCGCGCCGCGGCTCCAGTCCTGCACAATGCGGCGCTGTTCTCCTGCATCGATGAGCGCAACGTCGCGCAGGCTCTGATCGAGGTCGTCGGCAAACGCGGTGACCGCCCGGGTCAGCCAGTGCGCCAGCCGCTCGATGGTGGTTCTGGCGTAGAGCTCGGTGCGGAAGATGACATTGCAGTTGTAGCCGATGTCATCGGTGCCGTCGGTACCGAAGAAGTTGACGCTGAGGTCGGCGTGGGCCATGTCGAAGATGGGGTCCAGTGACGTGCACACGGTGTCGCGTCCGTCGCCGCCCGCGGGTGCGGTCTCGATGACCCGCGTGGCGGACAGGTGATCCCGGACGTGGACGACGACCTGGAACAGCGGGTTGCGCGACAGCGAACGCACCGGGCTGACGCTGTCGACCACCCGGTCGAACGGCAGGTCTTGGTGGGCGTAGGCGGCCAGCGCCGTCTCCCGGGCCCGCTTCAGCAGTTCGCGCAGCGTCGGGTTGCCGTCCATGTCGTTGCGCAGCACCAGGATGTTGACGAAAAAGCCGATCAGTTGGTCCAATTCGGCTTCGGTACGACCGGCGACCGGGGTGCCCAACGGAATGTCCACGCCGCCACCGGCCTTGTGCAGCACCACGGCCACAGCCGTTTGCAGCAGCATGAATTCGGTGATGCCCAGTTCGCGGCACAGTTCGCCGAGCTTGGCGCGGGTGGCCGAGTCGATGTGGAAGTCGACGGATTCGCCCTCCCCGCTGGGGACCGGCTGGCGCGGGAAATCGGGGCGCAACCCGGTGTCCTCCGGCAGCCCGGCCAGCTTGCGCGTCCAGTACTCCCGCTGCTCGCCGGCGATGGCGGACTCCTGGCCGCTGGTGTCACCCAGGAACGTGCGCTGCCATGCCGCGTAGTCGGCGTACTGCACGCGCAGCGGTGCCCAGGACGGCGCTTCGCCGCCGCGCCGCGCCCGGTAGGCCGTCATCACGTCGGAGAACAGCACGCCCGCCGACCAATGGTCAGAGGCGATGTGGTGCACGACCACCGACAGCACGTGCTCGGCGGCGTTCTCGGTGCGCAGCACCGCGACCCGGATCGGCAGTTCGGCGTCCAGCTCGAAGCAGTGGCGCCGCTCGATGTCGAGCTGCTCGGCCAGCCACGCCTCGCCGGCGCCCTCCGCGCGGCGCACCGGGACCTCGACGCCGGCTGGGCCCACGACCTGATAGGGCACGCCGTCGAGCTCGACGTAGCTGGTGCGCAGGATTTCGTGCCGGGCGAGGACATCGTCGACGGCGGTGATCAGCGCATCGATGTCCCACGGTCCGGTCAGCTTGGCCGCGAACGGAATGTTGTTGACCGGGCTGGGCCCGTCCAGGCGATAGGCGAACCAGCTGCGCAGCTGCGACGCCGACAGCGGCATCGGCTCGTCGTGGGCGGTCGCGATCAGCCTGGGGCGCGACTGCACCAGTTGGCCCGAACTCAGCTGGTCGATGCGCTCGGCCAACAGGCCCACCGTGGCGAGCTCGAACACGTCGCGGATGCCGAGTTCCACGCCGCACTCGGCGCGGATCGCGGTGACCAGTTTGGTGGCGACCAGTGAGTGGCCGCCCAGATCGAAGAACGAGTCGTCGACGCCCACCCGATCGTGGCCGAGCAGGCCAGAAAACAGTTGAGCAACACGGATTTCGGTGGGGGTGGTCGGGTCGCGGTACTCGGTGCCGGCGGCGAGCTGCGGCTGTGGCAGGGCGGCGCGGTCGATCTTTTGGTGGGCGGTGATCGGGATTTCGTCGAGCACCACGTAGGCGGCCGGGGTCATGTAGTCCGGCAGCGCGGCGGCAACCCGGGCGCGGATGCGTTCGACGTCAACGGTTTCCGTGCCGGCGCCCTCGGCCGGAGTCACGTATCCCACCAGGCTCTTGCCCAACTGAGGCAGGTCCATGGCCAGCACGACGGCTTGTCCGACACTGGGGTCGACGGAGATGGCGGCGGCGATTTCGCCAAGCTCGATGCGGAACCCGCGGATCTTCACCTGCTCGTCGGCGCGGCCGACGAACTCGATGTCCCCGCTGGCGTTGCGCCTTGCCAGGTCACCGGAGCGGTACATCCGCCCGCCCGGGGTGAACGGGTCGGCGACAAAGCGCTCGGCCGTCAGCTGCGGCCTGCGGTGGTATCCGTGTGCGACATGTGTTCCGGCGATGTAGATCTCACCGATCACCCCGGCGGGGACGGGCCGCAGGGCGTTGTCGAGCAGGTACACCTGCGTGTTGATCTTGGGCCGGCCGATCGGCACCACCCGAGTGCCCTGGGCGCCTTCCACCGGGTAGCTGGTGCAGTTCACGACCGTCTCGGTCGGTCCGTAGAAGTTGTGCAGCGACGCATCGAAGGTGGCGTGGAACTTGTCGGCGATCTCGCCGGGCAGGGCCTCCCCGCCGATGGGCACGCGCCGCAACGTCCGCCACTGGCTGACGCCGGGCAGCGACAGGAACAGCCCCAGCAGCGACGGCACGAAGTGCATCGAGGTGATGCCTTCGCGGGCCAACAGATCGGTGAGATAGCCGATGTCGCGCAGCCCGTCGGGTCGCGGAATGACCAGCCGGGCGCCCATGATCAACGTGCCGAAGATTTCGCCCATCGACACGTCGAAGCTGGGCGACGCGACCTGCAGCAGCCGGTCGGTTTCGTCGATCCGGTACTCGTCGCCGAACCAGACGAAGTACTCGGCGATGGGCGCGTGGGACACCGGGACGCCCTTGGGTAGTCCGGTCGAGCCCGAGGTGTAGATGAGGTACGCGGTGTTCTGCGGGCTCAGCGGCCGCAGCAACGCGGTGGGCTCGGTGGGCGGATAGTCCGCCAGGTCGGAAATCGGTTCGCGCAGCACGAGTTTGGCGTCGGCGTCCCCGAGAATGAAGCTCAGCCGGTCCTCGGGATAGGTGGGGTCCACCGGAAGGTAGACGCCGCCGGCTTTGAGCACGCCCAGCGCGGTGATGACCAGTTCGGGTGACTTGTCCAGCAGGACCGCGACGCGGTCCTCGGTGCCGATCCCTCGCTCGATGAGCCAGTGTGCCACCCGGTTCGACTCTTCATCGATTTCGCGGTAGGTGTAGGCGCGCCCTTCGTAGACGACCGCGACGGCATCGGGCGTGCGCGCCGCGCGCCGGCTGACCAGCGCGCACAGGGTGCTGGCCGGGGTGACGAATTCCTCGCCGGTCGACATGGCCCGCAGCCACTCGGCGTCTTCGTCGTTCATCAGCGCGCACGCCGACAGCGTCGCGTCGGGGTCGGACAGCACGCTGTCCAGCAGGGCGGCGTAGTGGCGCAGGAGTTGCTCCACCAACTGCTGATCCAGCACCTCGACGAGGTACTCGGCCTCGAGCACGCCGCCGCCCGGGCCATCCGGCGTGCGGTCCAGCTCGACCATCAGGCTCAGCGGCAGCTGGTTGAAATGACCGCGCAACTCGGCGCGCTCGCAGCGCACGCCCGGCGGGCAGAAGCCGGCGCCGTCGGGCTCGCGCTGTCCGAAGCTGACCCGGGTCATCCGGTCGGCGCCGTGCCGGCGGTCCGGATTCGACTCACGCACCAGCCAGTCCAGGTCGGCGCGCGAATGAGCGAAGGCGCCCACCGCGCCGTCACGGGTCTGGGCCAGCAGTTCGCGGAACGTCTGGTGCGGCTGCGGGCGCAGCCGGACCACCACGGTGTTGCCGTAGTAGCCGATGACATCCTCGGTTCCCACGCCGCGGTTCAGCACTGGGGCCGCGAACAGGAAGTCGGTCGATTGGGTGTAGCGGTGCACCAGGGCGCCGAACGCGGCCATCAACACCATGTAGGGAGTGGCGCCGGTCTCGCGGGCCAGCGCGGCCGCCCGGTCGACGACGTCCGCCGACAGCGGCGCGGTGATGCGTTGCGCGCGCCACGTGCTGGGCACCACCGAACCGTTGGGTCCCGGAAGTTCCAGTGGCTCCGGCAGATCGGCCATCAGCGGCCGCCAGTAGTCCAGGTCCGCCTGTCGGATCGCGGTCGGGTCGGTGGCAAGATCCGGCAGCGCGGGCGCGGCGGCGAAGCCGTCCGGGTCGGTGTACGCCCGGGTCAGGTCGGCGAAGAACGGCGCCCACGAGCCGTCGTCCCAGGCGATGTGATGCGCGGTGATCAGCAGTATCACGTCGTCGGCGCCCAGGTGGGCCACGGTGACGCGCAGGGGCGAATCCTTGCTCAGGTCGAAGGACCGGCCAAAGTCCCGCTGTGCCAGCACATCCAGCCGCAGCCGGCGGGCTTGGTCGGCCAACCCGGACAGGTCGTGCTCGGTCCATTCGGGTTGCAGGTCGTCGCGGACGACGGGCCGTGGGTCGCCCTCGCTGTCGGTGTCATATGTCGTGTGCAGTACGGGGTGTCGCGCGGCGACGGCGTCGACGGCGCGATGGAGCCGCGCGGCGTCCACGGCGCCGGTGAGGCGATAGGAGACGCAGATGTTGAGCAGCGCGCCATCGGGATCGACCGACTGCACGAACCACATCCGGTGCTGGCCGACGGACATGCGTGGCTCGTCGTAGGTGGCCACGGACGCCGCGCCCGTCGACCTGGCCAGGCCGCGTTCAGCGAGCTTGCGGCGCAGTAGTTCCAAGCGCTCATCGTCGAGATGGGTGCTGGCGCCGGTGGGGTCTGTCACGCTAGGAGTCCAACCTTTCGAGCATCGCGAGCGTTGAGTGGTGCGCACCGCTGGCGGCGCCGGTGCGCTCGATGGGGGGCGGCGTGGGGCCGCCGGGTGTGTCGGAGCGCAGCGCGTCGATCAGCTCGTCGACGGTGATGCCGCCGAGCATGCGGGCTACCGGAACCGAGTTCCCCACCGTCCGGCGCAGCCGCTTACGCAAATCGAGGGCGAGCAAGGAGTCCACCCCGAGGTCGATGAGCGACGTACCCGGGTCGATGGACAGCGAATCCCCCAAATGCAGTGTCGCGGCCAGTTCGGCCCGTACCACCTCGGCCAGCGGCTTCGCAGCGGCGACGCCTTCGGATGGACTGGCGTCACCGTTCGGCGTAGCGCTGAACGGCATTGGCATTCCCTGGCTTTCGAAGAACACCTGCAGCCGGTCGAAGTCGGCGTCGAAAATCAGCGGGTCGCCGTCGTAGCGGTACAGGCTGGCCTCGATCGCCGCCTCCGGCTCCATCGCCACCAGCCCGGAGCGTTCGGTGCGGGTGATCTCGTTGCCGACCACCACCCCGGCGCCCTGCCACAGTCCCCACCGGATCGCCGTGCAGTCGCGGCCTTGGGCGCGCAATTGGGCGGCCAGCACATCGAGCATCCGGTTCGACGCCGCATAGGCCGCGTGGCCGTGGCCGCCCCAGGCCCCGAACACCGACGAGCAGGCGAGGATTCGGCACTCCGGTCGCAGCGGCCACACCTCGGCCATCAGGGCCAGTCCGCGGACCTTGGCCGCGCACACGGCCGCCACATCAGCACCGGTGAGGTCGGAGCGCGAGCGCGCCTGCGCGATGCCCGCGGTATGGATCAGCAGCGACGCCCCCGCACCCGCGTGCGTCGCGGCCGCCGAGGCCAGTGCGGTGCGGTCGGTGATATCGCAGTGCGGGGCACGCACTTCGGCGCCGTGCCGGTCGGCGAGCTCGCGCAGTGCGGCCGGGTCCACGCCGGTGCGGCTCAACAGGGTGACGGTCCGCGCCCCGCGTTCGAGGCAGTACCGCGCATACTGCAGGCCGATGGCCCCGCTCCCGCCGGTGATCACCACGTCGTCCAGCGCGGCGGCATCGAAGGGCCGGCCGGTCGCCGATTCGCGGCACGCGCGGAAGGTTCGGACATGGCGCCGAACTTCGCTTCTCGGTGATTCGCCGCCCCGCAACGCCACCTCGGCCGCCTCGCCCGACAGCACGTCGACGACGGCCCGCGCGATCGCGGCGTCCACGTCGCGGCCCCCGAGGTCAAGATGCCCGAAGGCTTGGTCCGGGAATTCGAACCCGACGCTGCGATGCATCGCCGCCAGGGCCGCCTGCGCCGGCGAGACGTCGGTGTCATCCCGATCGACGTGTTCGGCGCCGACGGTCAGCAGCCACACGGCCCGGCACCGCGGGCCGATGAGCGCGGGGTAATCGGGTAGGCCGGCATCGGGCCGCGCGGCGATCTGCTCGAACGCGGCGGTGGCGTCGAGCTGGTCGAGACCCAGCGCGACTATCGCGAGGACCTCCGCCTCGTGCGGCGCTACCACGCGACAATCACTTTGTGCCGCAACGGCATCAGCGAGCAGGCGGGTCACCGCGTCATCACCGAAGAAGCCGATGTCGGGGCGTGCCGCGCTCAGACCGGTGGGCGGGGCGGTGTGCTGCCAGTCCTCGACGGCCACGGTCAGCGCGGGCGCCGACGCCGCTTCGGTCACTCGTTCGGGCGCCGCCCAGAGGTGCACCGCGCGCATCGGCGCGTTCGGGAAGCCTCGCAACGGAGCCTGGTCACCCGCCGGGACGGCGTCGGCCCAGCGACAGCCGGGGTCGGCGGTCGCGACGGCGGCGATGCTCGCCGCGAGCGACTCGGTGACCGGTCGGTCGCGGTGCCCCGAGCCGACGATGACCGACTCGTCGTCGACGATGTCGCCCAGCGGATAGAGCAGGGAGGGATGTGCCGAGAGCTCCACGAACGTGTCGGCCCCGCAGCTGCGGGCGTATTGCACGGCGAGATCGAATCGAACTGTGCCGCAGAGGTTCTCATACCAGTATTCCGAGAAATCGGTTGCCGCACCCAACTCTGCGCCGAGGGTGGAGCCGACGAATCGCACCGGCCCGTCCCGGAACCCCGACCGCGGCGTCAGCTCGGCCAGGCTGGCACGTAACGGCCGTAGCGCACTGGTGTGGCCGGGGTAGTCGACGGACAGTTGATGGGTGAAGATGCCGCGCTGCTGTGCCAGCCGCACCGCGGCGGCGACCGCGTCGTGATCGCCTGCGACCACGGTCGACGACGGCCCGTTGACGGCCGAAACCTCCACCCAGCCGGGCGATTCGGCCAGCAGCGACTCGGCGACGTCGAGGCCGGTGCCCAGCACCGCCATCGCGTAGCGGCCCGTCAGCGTGCCGACCACGGTGGCGCGGGCGACCACCAGGGCGACGGCATCGGGCAGCGAGATGGCTTCCGCCACATAGGCCGCCGCGACCTCACCGAGGCTGTGGCCGATGGTGATATCGGGCAGCACCCCCCACGATCGCCATGCCTCGGCCAGGCTGACCGCGTGGGTGAACTGCGCTCCCTGAATTTCGGGACGTGACCAGCTGCGCTCTTCTTCTCCCACCAGATACGGCAGCGGAGAGGCGAATCCGGCGACGACGAACTCTTCCGCGCAGCGGTCGGCCGCCTCGCGGTAGGCGGGCAGCCGCCGGTAGGCGTCGGCGCCCATCGCCTGCCATTGATTGCCCTGGCCGGGGAACACGAACGCGACGCGCGGCGGCGTCGTCTTCGCGGATTGCGTGACGAGTTCGTGTTCTTCGCCCCGCGCGATCGCCGACAGCCCGGCGACCAGCTCGGCGTCGCCGGACGCCCGCAGCACGGTGCGGTGCCGTCGCGCGCGCCGCAGCCGCAGCAGGGTCGATGCGACCGCGGCGGTCGTGCTCGGCGAGTCGATGCGGCCCAGGTAATCGAGGATCGCCGCGGCGTCGCGTCGGATCAGCTCCGGGTCGTGGGAGCTCAGCAGCACCGGGATACGCCCGTCGGGCAGATGGTGGGTGAGCATCACGCGACCTCGGGGACGGAAACGATCAGATGCGCGTTGGTGCCGGCGATCCCGAACGCGGACGCGGCCGCGATCCGCTGCCCGTCGATGGCCGGCCACGGCGTCAGCGTCTGCGCAAGCCGCAAACCCTGTTTGTCCCACTCGATTTCGGGGCTGGCGTTGTCGGCGTGCAGGGTGGGCGGAACGGCCCCGTGTTCGGCCGAGACCAGCACCTTGGCCAGTCCCAGCGCACCGGCGGCGGCCAACGAGTGGCCGACGTTGGACTTCACCGAACCCAGCAGCGCCCCGGCGCCGGCTTCGGTGTCGCCGTAGGTTTGTGCCAGCGAGCGCAATTCGGTGCGGTCGCCGAGCCGGGTGCCGGTGCCGTGGCCCTCGATCATGCCCACCTCGGCGGGCTTGATCCCGGCCTGGGTGATGGCCCGCTGGAACAGGCGAACCTGGGCGTCGCCGCTGGGCGCGCTGAGCCCGGCGCTGCGCCCGTCCTGGTTGATGGCGGTCGCGCGCACCTCGGCCAGGATCTGGCGGCCGGCGCGCAGGGCGGCCGACTTGCGTTGCAGCACGAACATCGCCGCCCCCTCGGCCCACACGGTTCCGCTGGCCTGCGCGCTGTAGGGGCGGCAGTACCCGTCATCGGAGAGGGCGTGTTGTTTGGAAAACTCGACGAAGAATCCCGGTGAGCCGAGCACGTTGACCCCGCCCGCGATGGCCATGTCGCAGTCGTCGTTCTGCAGGGAGCGCACCGCGACGTGGAAGGCCACCAGCGCGGAGGCGCACGAGGAATCCAGGGTCAGTGCCGGACCGGCCAATCCCAGCGTGTAGGCGATGCGGCCGGAGATGACGCTGAGTGCGGTTCCGGCGAGCAGATGGCCGCTGTGTTCGGAGAACCTGGCCATCTCGGGCCCGTAGCCGGTGGCGGAGGCGCCCACGAAGCAGCCCACGTCGTGCCCGGCAAGTTCGTCGGGATTGATGCCGCTGTTCTCGCACGCACGCCAGGCCACCCGGAGCGAAACCCGCTGCTGCGGGTCCATCACCACGGCCTCGCGGGGCGAGATGCCGAAGAACTCGGGATCGAATGTCGTTGCCCCGCTGAGGAATCCACCTCGGTCATGAATCTCTTTGAAACCGCTCCGCCGCGAGCCGGCGAGCAGTTCACGCACCGCCCAGCCGCGGTCCGTGGGAAACGGGCCCAGCGCCTCACGGCCGTGGGCCAGCAGATCCCAGTAGCCTTCGGCGTTTTCGATGCCGCCGGGCGCCTCGACGCCCATCCCCACGATCACCACGGGGTCGGCGCCCCCCGGCGCGGGGTGGCCGCCAAACCCGTTCTCGGACATCGACATCACCCGGCATTCACCTGCGCGGCGACCGCGTCGACGTGGTCGTAGACGTAGAAGTGCCCGCCGTCATACAGCGACATGGCAAAGGATCCGGCGGTGTGCCTCTCCCACTGGCGCAGCACGCCGGTCCCGATGCGGTGGTCGTCATGGCCACCCAACACGTGGATGTCGGCGCCGATGCGCACGTCGGGGCTGGGGTCGTAGCGGTTGAAGGCCTGGTAGTCGGCGCGCACCGCGGTGGTCAGCAGTTCCGAGAATTCTTCGTCGGCAAGCAGTTCCGGGTCGGTGCCGCCCAGATCGGCGATGTCCGCCAGCAGCCCGTCGTCACTGGTCGGCAGTTCGGGCATGTCCGCGACCACGCACGGCGGCGGGCCCGCCGATACCCAGAGCTTGCGGACGGCCGCGCCCTGCGCCTCGGCGACGCGGGCGAATTCGAAGGCGACGACGGCACCCATGCTGTGACCGAACAACGTCAGCGGTGCGACGCCGGGCCACGGCGCGGCCTGGAAGAGGCTGACGGCCAGGTCGTGCACGCTGTCGTGTGCGGGCTCGCTGAGGCGGTCCGCCCGCTGCGGGTACTGCACGACGTAGGTGTCGCGGCCCGCGGCCAGCGCCGCGGCCAGCACCCGATAGCCCGCGGCGGCCGCACCGGCGTGCGGGAATACCACCGTGGCGCCGGCTGACCCGTCGGTGCGGCCCCGGGTCAGCTTGATCCAGGACGGGAATGTGGAA
Source organism: Mycobacterium marseillense (assembly GCF_010731675.1). Classification (NCBI taxonomy): domain Bacteria; kingdom Bacillati; phylum Actinomycetota; class Actinomycetes; order Mycobacteriales; family Mycobacteriaceae; genus Mycobacterium; species Mycobacterium marseillense. The sequence continues at coordinate 229,776 of NZ_AP022584.1, read as the reverse complement.
GCCACGGTGATCAGATTATTCAATGTCATTGCGCCGTTTACGATTTCGCGAGTTGCTGAGAGGCTGACAGAACCGACTCGGCGTCCATGCCGATAACCTCCAGGTACAGCTCGGCGACCTGGTCGAGGCGGCCGGGGTCCTGCTCGCCGGCACTGAGGACCGTGGCCAGCGCCGACACGGTGCGGTTCGCGAAGATGTCGGCGACCATGATGTCCGGTGCGTCCAGCCAGGCCCGGATTCGGGCCACCGCCTGCGTGGCGAGCACCGAGTCGCCGCCGAGGGCGAAGAAGTCGTCGTCGACACCGATGTTGCGCCGGCCGAGCAGGTCACCCACGATCATGGCCAGCGCGGATTGCAGGGGCGTCGTCGGCGCGCGGTGGCCGGGTCGCCGCGATTGCGAGACGGCGCTTTCCAATTCGCGCGCCACGGCGCGCCGGTCGAGCTTTCCGGCGTCGGTGAAGCCGATCCGCTCCACCACCGTGATGTGGCGCGGGATCATATGCGCGGGAACGAGCTTGGCGAGAGACCGGCGGATTCCCTCGGCGGTCACGGCAGCGTCGTCCGTGCACACCTGCGCGGCCAGCACGTCGGATTCCCCGGATACAGTGACCAGGGCCGTCACCGCCGTGCGTACCCCGGGCACGCGCCGCAGCGAGGTTTCGATCTCGCCGAGCTCGACGCGGTAGCCGCTGATCTTGACGCGGTGGTCGGCGCGGCCGACGAATTCGAGGGTGCCGTCGGGCCAGTAGCGAACCAAATCGCCGGTGCGATACCAGGTTCGGCCGTCGTGCTGGACGAAGCGTTCCGCGGTGAGATCGGGGCGTCCGCGGTAGCCGCGCGCGATGCCGCGGCCCGACACCCAATACTCGCCGGGAACCCAGTCGGGACAGTCGGCGCCGGTGTCGTCGACGACGCGGCAGGCGTTGTTGGGCAGCGGTACGCCGAAGGGCAGCGCCGTCCAGTCGTCCGGTATCGGCTCGGTCACTTCGAAAATGGTGTTGTGCACCGGTGTTTCGGTGGCGCCGCCGAGGCCGGCGAACCGGAGGTTGGGGGCTTCGGCCCGCAGCCTGCGCACCACCTCGGGCCGCACCCAGTCGCCCCCGGTGGGCACGACCCGCACCGAGGACAGCCGCCCCCGGCCGACCTCGACCAGCATCTCGAGCCAGCCGGGCATGAAATGCAGCACCGTGACCTGGTGAGTGTCGATGAGGCGGGCCCAGGCATCGGGATCGCGTCGCTGCGCTTCGTCGACCACCACGATGGACCCGCCGGTGCGCAGGGTGACGAACACGTCCATCACCGAGATGTCACCCTCCAGGGTCGACAGGGCCAGGCATCGATCGGCGGGGCCGATCTCGAAGTGGCGGCCGATGAATTCCACGGTGTTCATCGCCGCGTCGTGGGTGACCTCGACGCCCTTGGGCTCGCCGGTTGAGCCGGAGGTGAACAACACGTAGGCGAGGCCGGCGGGATCGATTCTCGCGGATGCGATTTCGGCGCTCGGCGGGGCGTCGCGAAGGACGTCGGCGAGCACCACCTCGGGCACCGGCATGGACAGCCGTTGTCCGCCGCACACCACGGCCAGGCGCACCCCGCCGGATTCGAGGATGCGCTCGGCACGGTCGCGTGGCTGGTCGACGCCGATCGGCAGATAGACGGCACCGACGGACAGGATGCCCAGCAGCGCCGGAATCTGCTCGGCGGTTTTGGGTCCCATGACCGCGACGGTGTCGCCGGCGGTGACGCCGGCCGCTCGCAGCGCGGCCGCGACCGCCAGCGCCTGGTCGCGCAGCTGCGCGTAGCTGAGGTCACCGGTGCTGGCGAAGACCGCCGGCGCGTCGGGCTGGCGCTCGGCTTGCCGGAAGAACCCGTCGTGCAAGGCTTCTCCGCTCGGTTCCGCGGTGCGACCGTTGGTCGCCGCGCGCACCGCGCGCTGAGCCTCGGGCAGCGCCGGCGGGCCCGGCGCGTCCCAGGCGTCGGCGGCCGAGGCCAGCCGGAGCAGCTCGTCGATGTGGTAGGCGAACATCGCGTCGATGACCCCGGCGGGGAAGATGCCTTCGCGCACATCCCAATTCACCAGGACGCCGCCGTCGAACTCGGTGACCTGCGCGTCGAGCAGCACCTGTGGCCCCTGCGAGATGATCCATCCCGGTGTGCCGAATTGGCCGGTCACTTCGGAGCTGAACAGTTCGCCGAGTCCGAGCGCGCTGGTGAAGACGACGGGTGCGAGCACCTGGGTACCGCGATGACGGCTGAGGTCACGCAGCACCGACAGCCCGGGATAGGCCGAATGGGCGGCGGCGGTGCGCATCGCGTCCTGCACCACCTGTGCCCGCGCCGCGGCGGTGTCGGCGCCGATCAGGTCGACGTCGAGCAGCAGCGAGGAGGTGAAGTCACCGACCAGCGAGTCGACGTCCGGGTGCAGCCCCTGGCGCCCGAACAGCGGGACGTTCAGCAGGAAGCGCGAGGCCGTCGACCAGCGCGCCAGGGTGTTGGCGAAGCCCGCGGCCAGCGCCATCGCCGGGGTGACTCCGCGCGCCTGGGCGCGGGCGAAGAGCGCATCGCGGGTCTGCGGGTCCAGCCAGTGCCAGCGCCGGGTGCTCTGGTTGCCGGCGCGGCCCGCCGCGGTCGGCAGGCCGGGCGGGTCCGGCAGCTCCGGAAGGCGCTGCGCCCACCAGGCGCGGTCGGCGTCACGGGTGGGTTGCGGCCGTGCCTCTTCGGCCTCGATGGCTTGGCGGTACTGCCGGTAGGTGTAGTTCAGGGCGGGCAGGTCGCGGCCGAGGTAGAGCGCCGCCAGGTCGGACATCAGAGTGCGATAGCTCATCGCGTCGGCGGCCTGCATGTCCAGGTCGACGTGGAGCCGGGACCGTTGGTCCGGGAGCAGCGTCACCGCCAGCTCGAACACGGCGCCGTCGAGCTGCTGGTGTGACTTGGCGGCGCGGATGGCGGCGAGCCGCTGATCGGCCTCGGCGCTGTTCAGCTCGCGCAGGTCCTCGACGTGCACCGCGAAGGCACCGCACTCCTCGGCCGGGGAGATGCGCTGGGTGCCGTCGGGCAGGAACCGCACCCGCAGCATCGGATGGCGCCGGGCCAGCGCGGTGGCCGCCGTGCGCAGGCGTTCCGGATTGATCGGTCCGCCGTCGAATTCGACGTAGAGGTGGCCCGCCACCCCGCCGAGCTGCTGGTTGTCCTGGCGGCCGACCCACATCGCATGCTGCATCGGGGCCAGCGAAAAGGGCTCGTCCTCCCCGGGCGGGGCGGCATCCGAGGGGCCAGCGGCGGGCTCGGCCGGCCGATCGTCGCTCGGCCCGCCGGCGGTGACCAATCGCGCCCAGGCGTCGACCGTCGGCGTTTCGGCCAGCGTGGCGAAGTCGACAGCGATGCCCTGGCGGCGCCAGCGCCCGGCCAGGGTCATGATCCGGATGGAGTCCAGGCCCTGACCGATGAGGTTGCTGCCCGGCTGAACTGCATCGACGTCGACGCCGAGCAATTCGGCCACCTCCGCCCGGATGTCCTCCGAGCGTGCCGGGGCGTGCACCACAGACCCTCCCTGAATTAGCACAGGCTGCCCTAATTTTTTGGTTACCCTATCCTTACTCCCTGCATCCCCGCTACTAAGCCCCCGTCTAAGGAGCCATGAGCCCGAACACACCGCAGCCCTCGGCCGACGCCGTCGACGGGTTCGTGCCATTCCCCGCTGATCGCGCAGCCGCCTACCGGGCGGCCGGTTATTGGACGGGCCGGACCCTGGACGCGATCCTGACCGACGCGACACGGCAGTGGCCCGACCGAATCGCCGTGCTCGACGCCGTGGGCGGTACCGGCTTCAGTTATGCGGACCTCGACGACCAGGCTAACCGCGCCGCCGGGGGGCTGCGGGCACTGGGTATCGCACCCGGCGACCGGGTGCTGCTGCAGCTGCCCAACGGCTGCCAGTTCGCGGTGGCGCTGTTCGGGCTGCTGCGGGCGGGGGCGATCCCGGTGATGTGCCTGCCGGGACACCGGGCCGCCGAACTCGGGCATTTCGCCGCGGTCAGCGGCGCCACCGGGTTGTTGATTCCCGATACCGCAGCCGGTTTCGACTATCGGACGATGGCGCTCGGACTCGTCGAGGAACACCCAACGCTGCGGCACGTCCTCGTCGACGGCGACCCGGGGCCCTTCACCTCGTGGGCGCGGTTGTGCGAGCAGGCGCCCATCACCCCGCCGCCCCCGCCACGCGACCCGGGATCGCCTGCGCTGCTTCTGGTTTCCGGTGGCACCACCGGCACCCCCAAACTCATCCCCCGCACCCATGACGATTACGTGTTGAATGCGACGGCCAGCGCCGAACTCTGCGGACTCACCGGCGACGACGTCTATCTGGCGGTGCTGTCGGCCGGCCACAATTTTCCGCTCGCCTGCCCCGGTCTGCTCGGCGCCATGACGGTGGGCGCCACCACCGTGTTCGGCACCGACCCCAGCCCCGAGGCGGCCTTCGCCGCCATCGACCGCCATGGCGTCACGGTCACCGCCCTGGTGCCGGCTCTGGCGAAACTGTGGGCGCAGGCCTGCGAGTGGGAACCGGTGACCCCGAAAACCTTGCGGCTCTTGCAGGTTGGGGGCGCCAAGCTGGAGCCCGAGGACGCCCGCCTGGTACGCGGCGCCTTGACGCCGGGCCTGCAGCAGGTGTTCGGGATGGCCGAGGGGTTGCTGAACTACACGCGCCTGGATGATCCACCCGAACTCACCGAGCACACGCAGGGGCGGCCGTTGTCTGCCGCCGACGAATTGCGCGTCGTCGATGCGGCCGGTGGGCCGGTGCCCGCGGGTGCGGAAGGCGAATTGCTGGTCCGCGGGCCCTACACGTTCAACGGCTATTTTCGCGCCGAGCGCGACAACGAGCGCTGCTTTGACCCCGACGGCTTCTTCCGCAGTGGCGACCTGGTTCGGCTCACCGACGACGGCTACGTGGTGGTCACCGGCCGCGTCAAAGATGTCATCTGCCGCGGCGGGGAAACCATCTCCGCGGCAGACCTCGAGGAGCAGATGCACAGCCACCCGGCGATCTTCTCGGCGGCCGCGGTGGCGCTGCCCGATCCTTACCTGGGCGAGAAAGTCTGCGCGGCAGTCGTTTTCACGGGCCAGGAGCTAACGCTGGCGGAGCTGAACGGCTACCTCGACGAGCGCGGCGTGGCCAGGCACGCGCGGCCCGACGTCTTGGTCCCGATGACCGCGCTGCCCACCACGCCGATCGGCAAGATCGACAAAAAGGCGATCGCCGGCCAGATTTCGGCAGGCTAAGCGCCGCACCGCGCGCTACCCGATCAGCCCAGCGCCGCGTAAAGTTCCGCCAGCAGGTCAGCTGTGGTCGCGAAGTCCATGCAGGCGTCGGTGACGGATTGGCCGTAGGTGAGTTCGCCGCTGAGCGATTGGGCGCCGGCCACCAGGAAGCTTTCCAGCATCAGGCCGGCGATGCCGCGCTCGCCCGCCGCGATGCGAGCGGTCACCTCGGCGGCGACCTCGGCCTGTCGCGCATGGTCTTTGGCGGAGTTGGCGTGCGAACAGTCGATCATGACCAGCTCGGACAGGCCGGCCTTGCGCAACCGCTCGATCGCCGTAATCACCGAGGCCGCATCGTAATTCGGGCCGGCGGTGCCGCCCCGCAGGATCACGTGGCAGTCGGGATTGCCCATGGTCTCGACGACGGCCGCGCGACCCACGTCATCGGTTCCGAAGAAATGGTGCGCCGCCGCTGCGGCTTTGACACCGTCGATGGCGACTTGGATGTTGCCGTCGGTGCCGTTCTTGAATCCGATGGGCATCGACAACCCCGATGCCAGCTGGCGGTGCACCTGCGACTCGGTGGTCCGGGCGCCGATGGCGCCCCAGGCGACCGCGTCGGCGATGTACTGCGGGCTGGTGGGTTCCAGGAATTCGCACCCCACCGGGAGGCCGACGTCGATGATGTCGAGCAACAACCCTCGTGCGGTGCGGATGCCGCGTTCCACGTCGAAGCTGCCATCCATGGCGGGGTCGTTGATGAGCCCCTTCCAGCCCACGGTGGTGCGCGGCTTTTCGAAGTAGACCCGCATCACGATCTTCAGTCGTTCGGCGTACTGGGCGGCAAGGGGGGCGAGCCGGCGCGCGTAGTCGAGCGCGGCGACGGGATCGTGCACCGAGCAGGGGCCGACCACGAGGAGAAGTCGGTCGTCGTGGCCGGCCAGGATAGCCGACACCTCGTCGCGGTCGCGCTGGACGGCTTTGGCGCGCGCCGGGGTCAGCGGCAGTTCGGTGCGAATCGCGGCGGGGGCCGAAAGTTCCCGGAACGAGACGATCCGATGGTCAGACGTGTCGACAGCTGGGGTGAATTCGGTGAGGGACATGGTGGGTGTGTCTTTCTGTGTTGGCTGCCAGGGCACGCCCGCTGGTTCCCGATGCCCTGAAAAGCGAAAAGCAGCGACCTTGTGGTCACTGCTGGGCTCCGGGTCTCAGTCGTGCGGGTGCGTCAACCAGACGCCCCATCGCCGGCTCCGCCCGGAGCCTCGATAAAGCGCCAATACGCGCGCACGCCGGTGTTCACGTCGGCGAACATACCATGTGGTACCGGGCCGCTTGACAACCCGTCACGGCATCCGAGGGGTCATCGACAGGCGTGAACCCAGCAGAGACCGCAAAGTCGTTGTCGCCGAACCTAATCGAGAGCCAGTGCGGCGACCTGCTCGAGAAACGCCCGTGCGGGTGCGGACGCACTCGCGGACACCGCGATGCCCAGACGCCGTTCGGTCAGAGGCGACAGCGGCCGCACCACGACACCGGGCAGCTCGGGGAGGCCGGCGCTGGGCAGGATGCTCACGCCCAACCCGGCCCGCACGATTTCGAGCGTCGCCCCGATTTCGCGGGCCTCGAAGGCCAGGTCGAATTCGATGCCCTCCCGCCGCGCAATCGGCATGAACACGTCGGCGCAGCCGCCGGTACCGCGAACAAAAGGCTCCTTGGCCAGGTCGGCGTAGGTGACGATGGCATTGGACGCCAGCCAGCTGTCGGCCGGCACCACCGCGACCATTTCTTGGACGCCGAGCACCGCCACGTCGAGGCCCTTGCTCGGGAGGCTGACCACCCCGGCCTCGGCGGCGCCCTGGTCGAGCCAATCCAAGATTTCTTCCTTGCTCCCCTCCAGCAGCCGGATGGTGACGGCCGGATGGCGCTGGGCGAAGGTCCGGAGTTGCGGCGCGACGAGCGTGGCGGTCGCGGTCGGCAGGCTGGCCAGATTCAGCGTCCCGGTGATGTCGCCCGCCAATCCGGCGACCTCGGTGCGCATCAACGCCAACTGCCGCACCGCCTCCCGCGCATGCGTTAGTGCCACGGCCCCGGCCTCGGTCAGCGAGAGGCCGTCCCTTCGACGCAGGAACAGCGGCAACCCCAATTCCTTTTCGAGCGTGGCGACGGTGCGGCTGACGGCCGGCTGCGAGAGCCCCAGCCGCCGGCTCGCCGCCGTGAAACCGCCTTGGTCGACCACCGCAATAAACGTCTTGAGCTGTGACAACGTCGTCATCCAACCTCCATAAGGTCAAGGTCATCAGCCATATCAACAACGTTATGTCCGATTGGCTTTCCAAAACGTTTGAGTAATCATACGAATGCGTTCGAAGGAGGACACCATGACCGCAAAGCGAGTGCTGATCACCGGGGCGTCGAAGGGAATCGGCCGGGCCGTCGCCGACCGTCTCGCGGCGTCGGGCGACATGCCCGTTGGCCTCGCGCGCACCAGGCCGGACGACTTCCCGGGTGAGTTCTACGCGGTGGACCTCACCGACCGTGCCGACACCGGCGCGGTGCTCGGGCGAGCCCTGCGGGATCGGCGCGTCGACGCCGTGGTCAACAACGTCGGCGTAGCGCGGTTCGGGCGGATCGGCTCGATCGAGTTGGATGACCTGTTCACCACCTACGACCTGAACGTGCGCACCGCCGTGCAGGTCGTCCAGGCGGTGCTGCCCGGGATGGTGGCCGCCGGGTGGGGCCGCATCGTCAACGTCACGAGCATGACGACGCTGGGCACCGCGGAGCGCACGCCCTACGCCGCGACCAAGGCGGCGCTGGAAGCGTGCACGCGGATCTGGGCGGGCGAGCTCGCACAGTCCGGCATCACGGTCAACGCGGTGGCGCCCGGGCCGATCGAAACCGAGATGTACCGCGAGCTCAGTCCGGCCGGATCCGAGCGCGAAGCCCGTCTCTTGCAAGCTATTCCGCTGCGCCGGCTTGGCACACCGCGCGAGATCGCACACGCCATCTGCGCTCTTCTGGACGAGGACGCCGGCTATATCACAGGTCAGATCATTCGCGCCGACGGCGGCGGCAGCATCGCCGCGTGACGATGCTGGGCGCGAAGTCTCGCGACGAGGAAGGCTAATCCCATGAGCCACAACGTGTTACAGAATGTCATCGCACCGGCGGAAATCATCTGGCACGAGACCGACCTGGGGCCGAGCTTCTGGGTCAGTGACGAGCTCGCCGGCGATGATTACTCCGCACGATTCAGTGCGCAGTTGACGAAGTTCGGCCCCGGCGGGGGATCCTCGCCGCATCATCACCGTTACAACCATGCGTTCTGTTTCCTCAGCGGGGCCGGCGTGGTCCAGCTCGGCGAACATTGCTGGGAGACCAAGCCGGGCACCTTCGTCAAGGTGCCCGCCAACGTCGTGCACAGTCTGACGAATCTGGGTTCTGACGAACTCGTTTTCCTGGTCATCTACGACCCGCCACACATGGCGACCGACTAGTCAACAGCGTTGGTGCGCAACGCGTTAAGCAGCCTGTCCATCACCACGCCGGCGTCCACCCGCGCCTGGTGATAATCGGCAGCGCGCGCAATGTAGAGCGTTGCTTCGCGCAGCGCCCCCATGATCGTCAGAGCCGTCGCCTCGACGGGCTGGCGCGGGATGCTGCCGGACTCAATGGCATCGGTCAACAGCCCCGTGACAAATCCGATGTTGTATCGGTGCCCGATGGCGCTCCAGCGTTCCCATCCCAGCACCGCCAGCGCCTCGAGCAAGACGATGCGCTGAATCTCGGGGTCGGCGCACGCGTCCAACCAGAGGCCTGCACACAGCCGCATGATCTCGACGGGATCGGACTGTCCCGCGGCGGCAACGGCCTCTGCCATCCGGGCGGCCATCTCCCCCTCCACCTGTTCGAACACCGCCGCGAATAACTCTGTCTTGTCGGCGAAATGGTGATACAGGGCGCCGCGGGTCACCCCGGCGTCGCGAACGATCGTCTCCAGTGATGCCTCGGTAAACCCCAACGACGCGAACAACGGGCGGGCGGCAGCGACCAGCGCTTCACGCGTGCCGGCAGCCCGCTCGGCCTGTGTGCGGCGATCGCCCTTCGCCATCAATCCCTACCTCTCACGTGTGCATTCTCATACATACCGCGCAGAGATCGCGGGATGCCCTGCCGCAGGGCGTCGGGTCGGGGCCCGCAGTGGACTCAGAACACCCTGATCTGGCGCACTATGTTCAGAGTTGATGGATCCCCTTCTGCCCGAACGCCCAAGCTTTCCCACGTACCGCGTTGGGTAACCCACCGCACGAAGGCTTGCGAATCGGACGTGATGCGCGCGGCGACATCGTCGTGGTCGCCGATGCGCAGGATCCGAGGACACAGCCCCTCGAGGCGAAGCTCCACGCCTGTCCGTAATTCGTTGAGCAGACTCGTGTTCTGCTGCGGGAGTGCCGCTTCGATCCAATCAAGGGTGGGGATAAGCCGTAGCTCGTCGACCGGTGGCGGGTCCCCTTGCAGCGGTCCGTCCGGCGCAAAGAGGTCGTACCGGATGTGAACGAAGGCTTCGAAGACGAAGGTTGTCGGCACGACCGATGCCGGATAGGTGCCAACATCGCCGATCGGTATGTCGACATTTTGGCCTTCAATCGCGGCGAGCACCTCTAGACCGCGTGCGCTCACCGATTCATAGTCGGCCACAACCTCGTCGGGCGTCATAGAGCGTCGCGACTCAATATAAATGTCCGCCGCGCGCTCAGCGGGCAATCCTCCAGGATCGGGCAGAGCCGACGGATCGACAGCCAACCAGAAGCTGCAGGCCATGTGCGACACCAGATCCTGCACCGACCAGCCAGAGCATCCACTGTCCATCGCCCATATCGAATCCGGCATCTGCGAGCAAAGCTCCAGAACGGTTGTGCGTTCTTCGGCTATGGCTTCAAGCACGGCACCCATGTCTCCACCTCCACATACATACAGTATGTATTAACATACACGCGGTATGTATGTGTTTCAAGCGATAATCGAAGCAGGAGTTCATCGCGTAGAGGATTAGCGCCAGCAGCGCGAACCGCCCGAGAGCCGCTGTACGCGGCTGAGCTAACGCGTGCCGAGAAGGCGTTGCTTCTGTTCGGTGAACTCGGTGTCCGTCAACGCTCCGCTGGCCCGCAGGTCGGCGAGTTTGCCCAGCACGTCGGTGATTTCACGCAGCTCGGTAGCGGCACCGGTGGACACCTCGCGCCTCAGCGCTCCGCGCCCCGGCGCGATCGCGGCGGCAACCGCCCGCCGATCACCAGCTTGGCCTTCGTCTGCCGAGCGGCGGTCCCTGGAATCTGCACCCCCGGACATCGTCATCAGCGGCGCACCGCCCAGCAGGGGCATCTGCCCGAGCAGTCCAGGACCGGGGCGACTCGCGGGAGTGGCGCTGGGTGCCTCGAGCCCGGTGAGGCGTATTTCCGGGGCGGCCGTGGACCAGCCCTGCGGCACCGACAAGCCGCCCAGAGATGACGCGCGGCCCAGTCCCGCCGACACCGTCGTCGCCGCTCCCGGTGGACGCGGCGCCCCCGGAGTTCCCACCTTGTCCGGCGCCGCGACCGTCTTCGAGCCGGCACCAGATTCGGCAAGTTCGTGTTCGGCCTCCGAAATGAAGCCCGCGGCACCCGATACACCGATCAGACCGACGCCGTCCCCCAAAAACCCGGACCCGAGCGAGACCAGGTTGTAGGGGTTCGCGAAGCTCGAAAAGTCGCTGAGGCCCGCGGACGACGACGTCAGGCTCTGTAGCGCGTTCGGCACCGCCGACATCGCGCTGCTGGTAGGCAATCCCGATTGCGCCTGTCCGGCCGAGGTGCCGGCGGCCTGGGCGACGGCGGCGCTTTGCGCGGTGAGTCCGCCTTGATTGGTCGTCTGCTCCGGCGGGGTGAAGGGTGTGACCTGCGAGGCGGCTCGCGAGGCACCGGCATAGCCATACATCGCGGCGACATCTTGGGCCCACATTTCGCCGTAGGCGACTTCGGTGGCCGCGATCGCCGGCATGTTCTGGCCCAGATAGTTGGTGGCGACCAGGGACGTCAGCTGGGAACGGTTCGCCGCGATCTCTGGTGGGGGCACGGTCATCGCGTGGGCCGATTCGTAGGCCGCCGCAGCCGCTTTGGCTTGGGCGCCGGCCTGCGTGGCCCGCTCGGCGGTGGCGTTCAGCCATGCCATTTGCGGCGCGGCCGCCGCGGCCGCCGTCGCGGCCGTCGGTCCCTGCCATGGCTCACTGGTCAGCCCCGAGATCACCGATTCGATGCTGGCCGCCGTGGCGTGTAGCTGGTTGGCCAGCTCCTCCCACGCCGTTGCCGCCGCCAGCATCGATCCCGAACCGGGGCCCGCGTACATGCGCCCGGAGTTGACCTCCGGCGGCAATACCGCGAAATCCATTCACCTTCCCTTGGGATCGTGGGGGCGTCCGTCCGACCGCCCCCGGGACACGCTCCTCCTCATACCACGTGATCCCGATTCTTAATCCTGCATGAACGAGAGCGCACAGGCCCCGCGTACCGCTGACCGGGCTCTGCCAATCATGCTGCTGCGCTGGCATTTCCACGCGCGTCGCACGGCACTGTCCTGTCCTACCGACGGACCGCTCGATAGTGTTCATGTTCACACCGCCGCGATGTTCCGGGTCGGGACTGTATCGATCAACTCGAGCCGACGTGCGCGGCGAGCAAAGGTACTGCCGTGCAGCGTGATCGGCGTACCGGTAGGCCGAATCCGACCATTGCGTCGAGAATGGCTTGGCTTCGGCGGATGATCACGTGGTCGTCCGCGGATGGCGGGCGCGGAATCTGGGCGGCGATCCCGATGATCGCCGACCCCACGATGTGCCACATCGCCGTGATCGCCAGCACGCCGCCGCTGACTACATACACGGACTCGAACAGCCGCGTCAGACTTCGGTGGGAGCGATGCGCCACCCAAATCGCCAGCGCCGCTTCATTCGGCAGGGTAAGCACCCCCTCCTGGCGCGGCCGCCATCCCGCGGCAGCGCCGCCGGACGAGGCCACGCAGGGATCGTCGGGCAACACCCGCAACGTGGGGTCCACCACGGCGGCCCAATCGATCGCACCATCCCGATCCCGGTGCAGCCAAAGATTCTCCAGGCCCACGTCCCAGGCCCTTCCTTCCAGCAACACCAAGGGCAGCATCCGCCCGATGATCTCGTGGACCAGGCTGGCCGCCAGTTGCCGCGCGGCGGCATGGTGACCGATGTTGTCCGCGGCATCGTCGAACATCGCCCGCAGCAGGGTGTCGGTCCGGCGGGAATCGAGCGGCCACCAGCGATGTCGCACGACATCGTCGAGCACGGCGATGCCATACACCAAGGGGCACGCGGGAAAGAGTCCGCGCAGGCGACGGCTGGAGTCATGCACCGGCAACTCCCGGCGGATGTCCATCCCCGATATCAGCGGATGGTGAATCGCGGCGCGCATATGGACAACCTCCCCGTATCTGATTAGGGTAGGCTACCCTAATGCGATGTCCGGGCAACGGCCAGCGCCCGACCGCAGGTTCGCGCAGACAGAGGAAGCGACCATGACCGCCCAACCGAAGTTCGCACTGATCGTGGGTTACGGCACCGACATGGGTAACGCCGAAGACGCGGCAATGTCATTCGCCGAGGCCGTCCAGGAGGCCCTCGGCATCGAATCGGAAGCCGTTGAGCTCAACCAGGTCGAAATCACCGACCTGCAATCGGCGAGCCATTTCATCGTGGTCGTCTCGACGTTCGGCGAAGGCGAGTTCCCCGACAGCGCCGCGTTGTTCTGGGAGGCGATCAGCGCTGAAAACGCCGACCGGCTCGACCATTTGAAGTTCGCCGTGCTCGCCCTCGGCGACAGCAGTTACGAACTCTTCTGCAACGCGGGCCGGCTCCTCGACGAACGCCTGGAAGCATTGGGAGCGGACAGGCTGACCACGCGGGTCGATGTCGACGGCGCCTACACGCAACTCGCGGCGGCGTGGACGACCGACCTGGTCAAGCTGCTGGCCGCCGACCACGCTCCCACGGGCCCGCGGGTCGTGACAATCGCCAAGGAGACGCTGGCCGATCCTTCCCCACCGCTCCGGGAGCGCCACCAGCCTGTTGACGCGCCAATAGTCGTGAACCGGCTGCTCAGCGCGGCGGGGTCGGAGAAGGAGGTTCGTCACTACGAGTTGGACCTCACCGGCGCCGGAATCGCCTACAGCGCGGGCGATTCAATCGCTGTGCACGTCACCAACGATCCCGCCGTGGTCGACGAAGTGCTCAGCGAACTCGGGGTGGGCCCCGACCACGCCGTGGCCGGCTACGACGAGCCGCTCGGCGTCCTGCTGGCCCAGCACCTCGATATTCGGGCACCGTCGCGGGCGCTGCAGGCGCTCGTGGCATCGCGCGCAAGGGACGCCGACGCGGTCGCCGCCCTCAGTGGCCTCGCCGCCGATGCCCCCCCTGAAGCCCGGGTCGTGGTTGTACGGCAGGGACGTGCTCGACCTGATCAGGCTGGGCGGACTGGGGGTCGACGAACTTGTGGACACCTTGCGCCCCTTGCAATTCCGCGACTATTCGATCGCGTCGAGCCCGCTGGTCAACCCCGATCGGGTGCACTTGACGGTGGCGACGGTGCGTTACACCGCCCGCAATCGCCGGTATGGCGGAGTGGCCTCGACCTTCCTGGCCGACCGCGCCGCGACGGCACGCGTGCACCTGCGACCGAATCACTCGTTTCGCCTGCCGGGCGCTGACGTCCCGATCATCATGGTCGGTCCGGGGACCGGCATCGCACCGTTCCGTGGCTTTTTGCAGGAACGCGAGGTGACCCGAGCGCCGAGCCGGGCGTGGCTGTTCTTCGGTGCGCGGAGCCGGGCCGTCGATTTCCTCTACGCGGACGAACTGCAGAGTTTCCGCGAGACGGGCGTGCTCACGCGACTCGACCTGGCGTTCTCCCGCGACGGAAACAGTGCCGCCATGAAACAATATGTGCAACACCGCATGTGGGAGAACGCCGCGGAAATCTTCGACTGGCTCGAAGAGGGCGCGCACCTGTACGTGTGCGGCGACGCCGAGCGCATGGCCAAGGACGTCGACGAGACGTTGCGCGCCCTGGTTGCCCGCGCCGGCGGGATGGAGGCCGAGGCCGCTCACGCGTATGTCAACGAGTTGATCAAGAACCACCGGTACGTGCGCGACGTCTACTGACGGCCGGTGTTCGCCGCGGTGGGATATTCCGGGCGCCAGCGCACCTCGGCGATGCGGTCGGAGATCTCCGCACCGCTGCGCATCGGGGCGACACCGTCGGCCACCGCCTGCACGGCGACGGCGTGAGCGATGCGTACGGCGACCTCGGGCACATCCGACCATGCGGGCAGTAACGGTTGGTCGGGGTCCGCCAGGGCGGGCGACGCCTCACCCAGGGTCTCCGCGGCGACGCGCATCATCTCGTCGGTGACTCGGGTCGCCTGGGCCGCGGTCAAGGCCAGGCCCATCGCCGGGAAGATGTAGACGTTATTGCATTGGGCAACAGGGCGTTCCACCCCGCCCCGGTGCAGCGGCGCGAATGGCGATCCGGTGGCGATCAGGGCACGTCCGTCGGTCCACTGGTCCAACTCCGCCGGATGCGCCTCGGCCCGGCTCGTCGGGTTGGACAACGGAAAGATGATCGGTCGGTCGGTCTTGCCCGCGAGTTCACGCACGATGGCTTCGGTGAATGCGCCCGCGGCGGTGGACAGGCCGACCAGCACACCGACATCGACATGGTGGACCACGTCGGCGAGCCGGGCGCGCCCGGACACACCCCAGCCCGCCACCCGGCTGGCCGGCTGGGCGAACCTACGCTGCGCGGCGGAGAGGTCGGTGCGATCATCGGTGAGCAGCCCGTCCACATCGACGACCCAGATGCGCTCCGAGGCAGCCTCTTCGGACAATCCCTCGTTCACCATCTGGCGCCGAATCATGTCGAGCACACCGATGCCGGCCGAACCGGCGCCGAGCATGACGACCTGTTGCTGCGACAGGGGGCGGCCCGCGACCTTGGCGGCACCGTGCAGCGCTCCGACCGTGACCGCGGCGGTCCCCTGGATGTCGTCGTTGAAGGTGAGGAGTTCGTCGCGGTAGCGGGCAAGGATCGGCAGCGCATGTGCGGTCGCGAAGTCCTCCCACTGCAGCAGCACGTCGGGCAGCTGCTTGCGCACCGCGGCGACGAACTTATCGATGAACGCGTAGTAATCGTCGTCGTCGATACGTCGGTGCCGCCATCCCAGATACCGAGGGTCATCGAGCAGTTCGCTGTTGTCGGTTCCCACATCGAGCACGATCGGCAGGGTGCGAGCGGGGTCGATACCACCAATGAGCGTGTAGAGGGACAACTTTCCGATCGGGATGCCCATGCCGCCGATGCCCTGATCGCCCAGGCCGAGGATCCGCTGTCCATCGGTCACCACGATCACGTCGACCTCACGCTGGGGCCGGTTGTTCAGCACCTCGTCAAGGCAGTCCCCCTCGGCGTAGGACACGAACAGTCCCCGCGGCCGCCGGTAGATCTCACTGAAACGCTGGCATGCCTCCCCCACTGTGGGCGTGTAGACGATCGGCAAAGCCTCGGGGATGTGGTCGAGCAGAACCCGGTAGAACAAAGTCTCATTGCGGTCCTGCAACGCCCGAAGATAGATGTGCTTGTCCAGATCATCGCGGCGAGTGGAGAATTCGTGCCAGCAATGCTCGGCTTGCTGTTCGAGCGTCTTCACCGTCGTCGGCAGCAGACCCAACAGACCGAAGCGCCGGCGCTCGTCCTCGGTGAAGGCGGTGCCCTTGGTCGTCAGGGCATCGAACAGCCTGGCCGGTCCCCGGGGCTCATCGGGCATCGTCAGCCCCCTTCTGTAGGACTCTCGCGGGAGGGAAACGACGGGTGTCGGAAGACCATCCTCGATGATCCCCGGCTGTTTGTCTGCGCGTAACCCGGAGTCAACACTGTCAAATGTCAGTGCGCTGCCAAAACCTCGCGGTCGCCTTCGAATCCACGTGCGAAGCGTTCGGTCTGCCGGTTCGCCGAGGCTGGGTTCATTGAAACTGTTGAATGCCCCAGGGAAACCGACGCGTTAATGGCCCTTGAGCGCCGCCTAATATTTGGACGAAACTGACGCGCAGTTTGCTGACAGTGTTGAGGATCCTGCCCAATCACGTGCGGGGCTTCGTATCGGCGGGAGCGTGCGACCCAGTGCCACGGCACTTTTGAGCACGGCTATCTTGTTTGCCCGTACCATCCGTGCCGGAAAGGTTCGGCTGACACTATTCCAATACGGCCATACATCACGATATGGTAACCAAAGCGCCGTTTCGGCAGGCCCAGCATCGTCTCGGGTGGCCTCGCCAAGACAGCGCTCTGTGGGTGGGAATCGACAGGTTGGGTCATCGCGCCGAGATAAATGCTTGTTCGGGCAGCAGTTCTGTGTTAACGCACGCGATTTAATGACCCCCGTCGTCGACGACCTCACACGGGCACGCGACGAGTTGTCAGAAGTTCCTGGGGAATTGCTCGGGCCCGAAAGGGGAATTCATGATTGCGCCGCAGGTGCGCCGGCGAGTCATTACTTTGCGCCACTTGACAGCATGCGGGTCACCGACCCACATCACTGTGAACTTAATCCCTCGCACGCATTGGTCGACGCATCCGTCGGTGCGGCAATTGCCGGGCCCGCGTAGCGGGGCTCGTCGAGCCCTCAACTCGTTCAGCAACTCATGGCCGGTGCCGTTAAGGTCATCCGAACTGGCGTCACCAGCTGACGGACGAAAGGTAGCGCATGTTCCTGGGAACGGTTGAGGACTGGACGGCCGAGGGCACCGTCGTATCCTGGTACCCCACCGCGACCACCTATCGACGCGCGGCCGAAGCGCAATACCATCCGGCGCCGGTGAGTTATCAGCAGTCGCAGCATCTTCGGTACTACCGGCGCCAGGTCAGCCGGGGCCGCGATATCCCACGGTTGTGCATTGGCGCCTGGGAAATCAGCGGTGTCTGCGACATCGATGCGATGACGCACGCCGTGAATATGCATTTGCGGCGACACGACACCTACCACGACCGTTTTGCCTTCGGCGACGACGACGAGGTCCTTCGCTACGTCATCGCCGAGCCGCAAGCCATCACCTTGGCGCCCACGGATCTCGGAAGAATGGGCCCACCGCAGATCCGCAAGCTACTTCTCGATACGCCCGATCCGCTGCAATGGGACTGCTTCACCTTCGGCGTCATCCAGGGTGACGACCGGTTCACGATGTATATCGCCGTAGACCATTTGCGCGCCGACGGTATGTCGGCGGGGGTGATCTTCCTCGATATCCAGACGATGTACTTCAGTGCGCTGCAGCAGGCACAGATTCCGCTGGCGCCGGCCGCCAGCCATCGCGAATACAGCGCGAATCAGCATGCGTACACCAGGAGTCTGAACGAAGAGTCGCCCGAGATCCGTTCGTGGCGAGCCTTTCTCGCGGCGAACAACGGGTCGCTGCCGAAATTCCCGCTCGAACTGGGCGAGGCGGCCGCGGATACACCGGGGGCCATCGACGTGTTCGACCTGATCGACGACGACCAGGGCCGGCGGTTCGAAGCGGCATGCCGTGCGGCCGGGGCGCGTTTCAGCGGCGGCGTGTTCGCTTGCGCCGCCTTGGCCGAGCATCGGTTGACCGGAGCCGCAACATATTTCGGTCTCACGCCGTTCGATAACCGGCGGGATCCCGCCCACGCCACCGCGGTGGGATGGTTGGCGAGTTTCGTCCCGTTGGCCATTCCGACCGCCAATGCCTCGTTCGACGAGGTCGTCAGCGCCGCCCAGGCATCGTTTGACGCGAACACGGCCCTGGGCGCCGTGCCGTACTACCACCTGCTGGAGTCGCCGGATGGATCGTCGGGCCCCATCGAGGTTCCGGACCGCCCGGTCCCGATGCTGTCCTACATCGACATTCGCAAGTTGCCGTTCGGCGACTACTTCGACGGCCTGCGCGCCGGTGTGTGGGGAGATAATCGGCTGTCGGAGACGGTGTGCATGTGGGTCAACCGCATGCACGACAAAACGCAGGTGGTGGTCGCCTACCCGGGCACCGACGTCGCCCGCAGGTCGATCTTGCGCTACGTCGAGACGATGCGCGCCGAGTTCACCCGCGTGGCCGACGCCGGGCTGGACGACGATGCCTGATGAGGTTTTAGCCCCCTCGCGGCAGGCCGCGGCATGAGTGCCCTGGTGGCACTTACCTTGCGCACAGTGTCAGGCTCCCGGCGCGATGCCGACTTACTGTTTGCGGCGCTGGCACCTGTGGGGTGTTTCCTGGGGTTCACCTTGGTGTTGGGGAGTCTGATCCATCCCGATTCGATGACCTACCCACAATATGTCCTTCCGGTGGTCATCGTGCAGGCGATGCTGTTCGGGGCGATGACCACCGCCGACCGCGCCGCACGAGACCGTCTGTCCGGCTTCGGGTCTCGGCTTCGGACTCTGCCGGTCCCCGCGGCGGTGCCGCTGGCCGCGCGGATGCTCTATTGCTTGATACGCTCGGCCGTCGCGCTCGTCGCCGCTCTCGCGGTCGGGTGGTCGTTCGGCTTCCGGATGACCGGCGGACCCGGTGACACCGGCGTGTTCGTGATCATCGTCGTGGCATTCGCGATGGCGGTGTGCCTCGGCGCCGACGCCCTCGGCTCGCGGGTCGGCTCCGTCGAATCGTCGAGCCAATTGCTGTTGCTGCCCCAACTGGTCCTGGTCCTTCTGTCCACGGGTATCGCTCCCGCGGAATCGTTTCCGGTGTGGCTGGGGCCCTTCGTCCGTCACCAGCCGGTCTCCCGGGTCACCGACACGTTGCGCGGACTCGCCGCGGGTCACGCGACAGGGCGGGAACTGGTGGTGGCAGCGGCGTGGTGCCTTGGGCTGTTGGCACTCTTCGGCGCCCTGGCGGTGCGGACGCAACGACGCGCCGACGGAGGACGATTCCGCGCGCCCCGAGCCGCCCTGATTCCATTTCAGGACGCCCGACAGGAAGATGCGTCTGCGGAGCAGCCGCGAGATTCGGTGACCACTCATGCAGCGCAGGGGATTCCGTACGCACCGTCGTTGACGTCTTTCGTCAGTCACAGCGCTTCGGAGGCGGGGCGGCTCCTGCGCCGCTGGCGGCGCGATCCGATCGTCGCGGTGCAGGCGCTGTTGTTCCCGACCTTTCTCCTCATCGTCTACAAATTGCTGATCGGCAAAGCCGTTCTGGCTGTCACGGGACACGACAGCCTGTACGGACTGGTCCCCATGTGCGCGGTGGTGGGCGCCGTGTTCGGAACACTTGGCGCCGGTTTGGCTTTGCCGGCGGAGCGGGAGTCGGGCGTGCTGACGCGGTTGTGGGTGCAGCCGGTGCATCGGGCCAGCACGGTGGCGGGCCGGCTGGTCGCCGAGGCCGCGCGTACCACCGCGTCCGCCGTCGTGCTCACCCTCTTCGGGGTCGCCCTGGGTCTGCGATTCAGCTACGGCTGGATCGCGGCGCTGGCCTTTGTGCTGCTGCCCGTGGCGATTTCGGCCGGGATGGCGACGTTGGTCATCGCGATCGCCGCCCGCGCGGACGGCAAAGCGATGGTGACCTGGCTGGGTGCGGGGTGCGTGCTACTGCTGTTCCTCAACACCGGTGTTGCGCCCGCCGCGGTGTTTCCGGGCTGGCTGCAACCGGTGGTGCGTTTTTCGCCCATATCACCGACGATCGAGGCGATGCGCGCGCTCGCGGAGGGCGGCCCGGTGCTCTCGCCGCTGTGGCAGGCGGGCCTGTGGGCCGGCGTCCTGGTCGCGGTGTTCGCACCGGCGGCCGTGCGCGGGTATCGCGCCGCGGCCGAGGCGGGGTGCTAGTGACGAGGCTGGCGCTGTTGGACCAGGCCGCGTTTCTGCGGCTACGCGCGACCGGTCAAGGCAGCACGGTGCAATGCACGTGGCTCTACGACCGCGCCGTCGACATCGACGAATTGCGGTCCTTCAGAGACAATCTCGCTGCCGGTCTGCTCGGACGCCGGATCGAGCGTTCGCCACTGCCGTTCGGACGTCATCGTTGGGTGCTCGACGGCCGCTCACCGGACATCGCGTGCGAGCCGCCACAACCGCGCCGGGAGATCGGCGCGTGGATCGAAAGACGCGCGCGGGTGCGCGTCGACCCCGAGCACGGCCCGACGTTTCACCTCGGTGTGCTGCCGTTGGACGACGGTGGGGCGGCGGTCACCCTGGTGGCGTCACACTGCGTTGTCGACGGGCTTGCGATAGCAGCGGCCATCACCGAAGCGGTCAAGGGAGAACGACGCAATCACGGCTACCCACAACCGAATTCGCGTCGCCGGTGGCGCGCGATTCGTGAGGACCTATTCGATGCCCTTCGCGCCGTGCCCGCGGTGATCAGGGCGCTTATCGCGACTCTTGCGATACTGCGCGAGGCCTCGTCGGACCGCCAGGGTCACCCGCAGAAGCGGGCCCCCCGGGCGCCCGACCGAATGAACCAGGGCCAGAACGGGTCCGGGTCGGTGACGATACAAACCAACGCCGCGGCATGGGACGCGCGTGCGCGCAGCCTGGGCGGAAGCAGCAACACGCTGTTCGTCGCCTTCGCCGCTCGCCTGGCGCACCGGATGGGCAGGGTGCTCCCCGACGGAAAGTCGGTGACGGTGGTGCTTCCGGTCAGCGATCGCACCGTCGACGACGACCGCGCCAACGCGCTGACCTCGATCACGCTCACCGTCGACGGCCGCGCGGTGGCTGACGATTTGAGCGGTGTGCGTGCAGATGTCAAAGGGCTGCTGGGCGCCCTGGCTCACGAACCCAACGAGATGCTCGCCGGGTTGCCACTCATTCCGTTCACGCCAGGATGGCTGGTCCGTCGCGCCGAAGGCATCGCGATGTCGTCCGGCCAACTGCCGGTGGGTTGCTCCAACCTTGGCAGCCTCGACGCCGCCGTCGGACGCATCGACGGTGCGGACGCGACCGAGTTCTCGATGCGCCTGGCCGAGCAGGGCATCACCCGGTCGCGCATCGAGCAAATGCGCGGTCAATTATTCTGCGGCACAGGGACGGTCAACGACAGCCGATTTCTCACTATCGTCGCGTATCGCAGTGGCGGCGGCGACGCCGTCGCGACCACACGGGAGATCGCGCATCACGCGCTGGCCGACCTGCAGTTGTCCGCCGCCACGGTCTATGAGGACGGAATGTGATGGTGGACCTCGTCCTCGAGGCCGATCAACGCGCGCACCGCCTCTACGTGGGTATCGCCGTCGCGATCGCGGCGTGGGCGGCCGTCGTGCTGTGGTTCGCCATCAAGGTCGTCCCCCTCGACGTGTACTGGATGTCGTATTACACCGCCGACTACACGCACGGCTTCGTCCGTCGTGGGCTCGCCGGTGAGCTGGTTCGGTTGGCCCCACGCCACTACTTCGGGGCCACTCTGAGCTTGCGGTGGCTGTCCACGGCGGTCTATTTGTGTGGCCTGGCAACGGTTGCCGGTGTGGTGCTCGCCAATGGCCGCCGGTCTAAACGCAGGGTGATGGTCGCGACGGTGATGCCGTTGTTGCCGTTCGGCGTTCCGTTCGCGGCCTTTTCGGCTCGGCCGGACCTGTTCGGCGGGGCTGCGCTGGCGGCGTTCAGCTCGGCGTTGGCGCTCACCCGGTCCCGGACCGTCGCGACGGCATGGTGCGCCGCCTACGGCGTCGTTATCGCGGCGTTGACGCTGGTGCATGAGGCGATCGGGCTGCAGTTCGCCTTGGGAGCATTCCTGGCCGTCATCGTCCTCGGCGCAGCGCTGGAAACCACCCAGCGCCGGGGCATGCTCCTGGCCGTGCTGCCGGGAGTCCTCACCACCGCCGTCGTGGCGGCCTTCGGTCGCCATGACATCGCCCCTCAACTGTGTGCGGCAGTGCCGCACCACCTGGTGCCCAACCCGTTCGCCACGGTCACATCACCGGCGACGCTGATTCGCTATGTGCTTGCGGGACAACCGAGTCAAACCGATTACCACGACTGGGTGTGCCGCAACGTGATGCCGAACTACGACAACGGAATCGCCGACGCCATCCGAACCGTCGGCCACATCGGCGCGCTCGGCCTCACGGTTTCGTTGATCTTCGGTGCCTGTGCCGCCGCGGTGACGCTGTGGGGCCTCAGCGAGCTTTCGGGAGTACCGCTGCGCGCGTTCGTCGAGACGCTGCGGGGGCGAACTCCCTGGGTGACCGCCGGCCTGCTGTTGGTCATCCCGGTCTTTCTGACCGGCTTCGACTGGACCCGCTGGCTGACCATCGTGGCGCTCGACCTTGCCGTCGTCTTCCTCCTTTTCGCAGCGCGCAGGCCGGAGATCGATCAGGATCCCGCACCAAAAACGTTGCGTGTGTTCATCCTTCTTGTCATCGCGTTCGCGCTGATCCCGGTCGGCGCGGTTCCGGGTTTCGGCGGGCCGCGGATGGTGTGAGGGCGCCTCCGTTTCCGGCTGTGGCGCACGTTCGATCGTGGTTTTGCTGGACTGACGCGTTGGCTGGTGATGTATCGCGGCTGGTAGAGTGCATGGCACTGTGGATTTCGGAGTTGGAATGTTTTCACGGTGGTCGGGACGACAATCTGCGTTGGCCATCGTTGCTGCGTTGGCCCTCGTCGCAGCTGTACTCGGTTGCGGTGCTTTGCGAGCCGAAATGGCCGCCAACGCCGCGCCGCCAGAGGTGGCGGCCTCGTCGGTCAGCCCGATTTCCAACCCGATCCACTCCGACCACGAGTCGGTTCCGGTACGTCGCCTCGGCGTCGGCTCCACTGTGAACGACGACAAGGCGTTCAAGAGCGCGGCGGTAAAGCGTGATCGTGGAAGCACTTTCGCTCTCTCCACACCGCGGCAGTCCGGCTCGTCGGCCCCGCCGACGCTCGGAATAATCTGGTCGCAGCAGCGGGTCGAGACGCCGGCGCGCCCGCCGGCATCCAGCCCTGCCGGGCACAATATTTTGATTCAATTCTGCGTCGCCCGTTGCTGATCGAGCACGTCAGCCCCTCGGCGCACAACACCGTTGCGCGACGGGTCAGACGCTAGCCGCTCATTAGCTCCAATGCCCTCGGCATCTGCTGATCGGCTTGTCTCGGCTGCTTCAGCGATGCCTCGTGGCTATCACACCCCGCGATGCCGGGATGCCGGCATGCCAGTTCCGCGGAATAGCGAGGTCAATCCACGGAACGCCGGGTATGCAGCCCCATTAGGCCGCAGCGCGTGATGCGTTGAGGACTTGAACTTTTCATCACCACTTCGACCGCGGACCAGATGCCGTGCGCGACCGCGAGGGCGCCGGCGAGGTCCGCCATAAAGAGTCAACAAGGGACAGGGATAGGCATGGATTTTGGCGCGTTACCACCAGAGATCAACTCTGGTCGGATGTATTTGGGGCCCGGTCCCTCAACTTTGCTGGCCGCCGCGGCGGGATGGGACACCCTGGCGGCGGAGCTGACCGACGCCGCAAGCAGCTATCAAGCGGTGATCGCCAGCCTTACCGACGAGTCCTGGTCGGGGCCGGCATCGATGTCGATGACGGCCGCGGTCATGCCCTACATCGCGTGGATGACGGCGACCGCCGAGCAGTGTCAGCAGGCTGCCGCGCAGGCCACAGCCGCCGCGGCAGCCTTCGAAACGGCGTACGCGATGACGGTCCCCCCTCCGCTGGTCGCGGCCAACCGCGTTCGGCTGCTGGCCCTGATTCAGACCAACATCTTCGGGCAGAACACGCCGGCGATCATGGCCACCGAGGCCGAGTACAGCGAAATGTGGGCGCAAGACGCGACCGCGATGTACGGCTACGCCGCCAGTTCGGCATCGGCCTCGGCGCTTTCGCCCGTGGCGGCGCCGCCGCCGCAGACCGCCACGTCGAGCGCCGTCGCCGGCCACCTCGGGGTCGTCACCCACGCAGCGCTGCAGTCCGGCAGCACCGCGCACGCGACGGCGACGCAGTGGGCCTCCTCGGTGCCACAGACCCTGCAAGGCCTTTCGACGCCCGGCTCATCCTCGAGCACGGGGCTGTCGCAGGCGGCGATGGGCACGGGCGCCTCGCTGGGATCTTCGGGGGCTACCGCCCCGCTCAGCGCGCTGTCGGGTCTGACCAACGCCTCCGGCAAGGGTGCGACGAAGAGCGCGAGCACCGGCGCGGGCGCCGCGACGGGACTGGCCTCGACGCTCGCCGCCGCACCCGCGCTCGACGGCGGTACGGGCGCCCTAGCCGGAGAGGCGGCCGGGTTCGGCGCCGACGGTGCCGGCCTGATCGCCGACACCGGAGGAATCGGCATCGACCTGTACGGCCTCGATTTGGATTACCAGGGGCTCGGATTGGACTACCAGGGATTGGCGCTGGACTACGCGGGCGCCGGTTCCATCTTGGGCGCCGAGGGCGCGGGCGGCGTGGAGGGCATCAGCGGTTTGGGCGCCGCAGCGGGTCTGGGAAGTCTCCCGCCGGTCGCCGGACTGGGTCACGGAGTCGCGGCGGGCGTGGGCCAAGCCAGCTCGCTCAGCACGTTGTCCGTGCCGCCGAGTTGGGCCGCCACCGTTTCGTCGGTCACGCCGCTGCAGGCTCTCCACTCCGGCGCCATGCCGGGCGGATGGGCCGCGGCGCCCACCCCCGGCCCTACCGTGTCCAAGCTGCCGCTGGGCGGCATGGTCGGGCGCGAGTCCGAGGGTGCGGTGCAGCGCGTCGGTTTGCGCGTCTCGCTCATCCCGCATTCGCCGGTAGCCGGCTGATGCGCCGACTTCGCCCGCAGGCCTTCACGGCACGCATCCGCAGGCCGCCGGGCCGAAAGTCGCTGGCGTTCCTCACAAACGCCGTGGTGTGCGCCGCCGTCATCGTGGCGTTCGGGGCGTCGGCACCGGCGCGGGCCGGAGCCGACCCGGATCCGGGTGACGGCGGGCCCAATCCCTTCGGCGGCCTCAGCTGCAGCTGCGCACAGACCGCCCCCGCCGGCAGCCCCGGCCAACGGCAGCAGCTCATCGGCGGAATACAGCAGGGACTTGTTGTCGGACAACGGGAACCGAACATCGCCTCGTCGCCGGCAAAGCCCTCGGCTTGACTTACCCGACTTCCACGAGAACTACCTGGCCGACCCGCAGACCGACGTAGAGGAGCACGTGATGCCCGACCGGGTGTTATCCGCCGAACTCATGCGGCAGCACCGCGAAATAGGCGCTGTAATCGAATGTTTCGTCGGAAAGCTCGACGGCGGCGAGCGGCAACCTGAGCTCCTGAGAGCGACGATGGATGCGCTCCGCCGGCACATCTACCTGGAAGAGACCTTCG
This sequence comes from Mycobacterium marseillense, assembly GCF_010731675.1. Lineage (NCBI taxonomy): Bacteria > Bacillati > Actinomycetota > Actinomycetes > Mycobacteriales > Mycobacteriaceae > Mycobacterium > Mycobacterium marseillense. The sequence goes on along the minus strand of NZ_AP022584.1, from coordinate 204,196 downwards.
TGTTCCCGCCGATCCGCAAGGCGGGGATCATGAAACCCGTCTTCGTGATGATGCGCGAGCACGGCCAGCTGTGGCGGACGATGGAAGCCCTGACGCGGCTGCTCGCCGACCGGACCGGCGGTCCGCGGCTCGACGCCACCTGCGACCAGTTGCTGGACCAACTGCACGCGCACAACTTCAAAGAGGAGCCGGTGGTCTATCTGCACGCCGACTACGATTTGCCGGCGCCGACGAGCGCGCAGCTGACCCGGTTCGTCGTTACCGGCCGCATTCCCGATGGCTGGGTTTGCCAGCAGGCGGGCACGAAACGCGGTTGGTAGCCGGCTAACTGGGTCGTGCGACCCAGCCGGCCGGGCGTGATGCAGCTCATAGTGAATTTCTACAATCGCCATTGTGTAATTACCCGGACACGTTTCCCTCCTTCACTCAGCCCGAGGAGCGCACCGGCACATGGCAATCCGATCAGCACCGCCACGAACTTCCACACCGGCACCCGCCACGTCGTTGATCGGCAAGGGCTGGGCTCAGGGCGTGGCCCTGGTGATGATCTTCGGGTTCCTGGTGATGGGCATTCTCGTGTACCGGACTTACACGGCCTCAATGCCGTTGCCGGCCAAGGTCGTCAGCGAGTCGGGCCAAGTGCTGTTCACCGGCGCTCAGATCACCCGCGGCCAGGAGCTTTATCAGGCGCGAGGCCTGATGCAGTACGGCTCGGTGCTGGGGCACGGCGCTTATCTCGGACCCGACTACACCGCGGAGTATCTGCGGATGTCGACCAACGATGTGGCCGCGCAATGGCGGGCGCAGGGCGCGGCCGACGCCAAGGAGCGGGTGGTGGCCGAGTTTCGCACCAACCGTTTCAACGCGGACACCAAGGCGTTGGTGTTCACCGATAAGCAGACCGCCGCGTTCGACCGCATCCAACAGCATTACGCGGAGTATTTCGGTGAGAACTCGACCAAGTACGGGCTGCTGCCGCGCATGATCACCAGCAAGGCCGACATCCATGACCTCACTGCGTTTTTCGCGTGGACGGCGTGGGCGTCGGCGGCCGAGCGGCCGGGTCACAGCTACAGCTACACCAACAACTGGCCGGCCGAGCCGCGGGTCGACAACGGGCCCACCGCATCGATCGTGGTGTGGTCGGTGTTGTCGCTGGTCACGTTGCTCGGCGGGACCGGCATCATGTTCGCCGTGTACGGGCGATGGAGCCAGAAGATCGGATGGCACAGCGCCGAGGCGTCCACGTTGTCGTTCCGCCAGCCCGGCGAGGTCGGCCTGACCGCCTCGCAGCGCGCCGCGATCTGGATCTTCGCGATCGTCTCGGTGCTGTTCTTGGCGCAAACCCTGATGGGTGGCGCCGTCGAGCACTACCGCGCCGACCTGTCGGCGTTTTACGGGCTGGATCTGGCAAAACTGTTGCCCTTCAACCTCGCCCGTACCTGGCATGTGCAACTGTCGCTGTTTTGGACAGCGGCAGCGTTTCTCGCGGGCGGAATCTTCCTGGTGCCCTTCATCAGCCGCCGCGAACCGCGACGGCAGAGTTGGCTGGTTTACGGCCTGCTCGGCGCGCTGGTCTTGGTGGTGGTCGGCTCGCTGATCTGCGAGGCCCTCTCGATCTACGGGGTGATCCCCGCCGGTGGCCTGTTCTCGCAGCAGTGGGAATTTCTCGACCTGCCGCGCCTGTGGCAGATCCTGCTGACGGTCGGCCTGTTCCTGTGGATCGTCATCATCTGGCGCGGCATCCGCGGCAAGCTCAAGGGCACGTCGAAGATGAACCTGCCGTGGATGTTCTTCTTCACCGGGCTGGCGATTCCCGCCTTCTACGCCGTGGGCCTGTTGGCGGGCCACGACACCCACTACTCGGTTGCCGACTTCTGGCGGTTCTGGGTGGTCCACCTGTGGGTGGAGGACTTCCTCGAGTTGTTCACCACCGTGATGGTGGCCTACATCTTCGTCCTGCTCGGGGTGGTGCGCGAGCGCATCGCGCTCGGAGTGATTTTCCTCGACATCATCCTGTACTCGGCCGGCGGTGTGATCGGCACCATGCACCACCTGTATTTCTCTGGAACGCCGGTGGAGCACATGGCGCTGGGCGCGTTCTTCTCGGCCGCCGAGGTCATCCCGCTGACCTTCCTGACCGTCGAGGCGTGGGCGTTCCTGCAGCTGGGATCTCGCCAACAAAGCCACGAAACACCGTTCCCGCACCGCTGGGCGGTCATGTTCCTGGTGGCGGTCGGATTCTGGAACTTCCTGGGAGCGGGCATATTCGGGTTCCTGATCAACCTGCCCATCGTGTCCTACTACCAGATCGGCACCGCCCTAACCGCCAACCACGCCCACGGAGCGATGATGGGCGTGTACGGCATGCTCGCCGTCGGGCTGGCGATGTTCGCCTTCCGTTACGCGATTCCCGCCGCAAAGTGGCCGGAAAAGTGGGCGCGGCTGTCCTTCTGGTGCATGAACATCGGGCTGGCGTGGATGGTGTTCGCCACCCTGCTGCCGCTGGGGGTGTTGCAGCTGTATCACTCCGTGAGCACAGGGTATTTCGAGGCGCGGTCGCTGGGCTACATCACCCGCCCCGGCAACTCGCTGATCGAATGGCTGCGCCTGCCCGGCGACTTCGTCTTCATCCTCGGTGGTGTCTTGCCGTTCGTCTGGGTCGCCTGGACCGCGATACGCAACGTCCGCCGCGCGCCGGCCAGCGACGAGCTGCACGAACACCCGCTCTACACCGAACTCGACCCGGCTCCCGCGGCATCGCAGAAAGGTTGACGATGGCATCCCCCACCGCCGCGGCGTGGCTGGTTGCCGGGTACGCACTGGCACTGGTGGCCACCGCCTGGGGTGTCGACGTGATGGCACGGCGCGTGTCGCAGCGCGCCGCGCAGTGGCGTAGCGGCCAGTTCCGTTACCACGCCGACCATGACGCGTGGGTGTGCCCCGAGGACCACTGGTTGTGGCCGAGTTCCTTCGATCCCAAGCACCGGGTGATGCGTTATCGGGCCAAGCCCAGCGTGTGCAACAGCTGTCCAGTCAAATCGACCTGTACGGCCTCCGAGCACGGGCGCGAGATCAGCCGCGAGATCGACCCCTGGCCGCACTCCGAAGCCGGACGCTTTCATCGCGGCATAGCTTGCTGCGTAGCAGCTTTAGGGGTGGTGATGCCGCTGGTGATGCTTGCCAGGCTGCACTCCCCCGCCGACCTGCTGGTGCTGATCGGCGTCATAGCCATCGTGATGGCCGCGGGGTTGCCGCTGGCGGGCCATTTGTGGCGTACCCCGTCAAACGCCCCCGAGCACCTGCCGCACCGCTCCGGGATGGAAGATCAGGTGGCTCTCGCGGTCGACCGCTATTCGACCCGCTGGGGCGCAGGCCGATCGGAGAAGGACACCGCGTCGTGAGCACGCTGCTGATGGTCGCCGGGGTGACGATAGCGGTGCTGCTGATCGTGCTGGCATTGTTTTCGCTGGCGGTGGTGCGCGAGTACGAGCGTGGCGTGGTGTTCCGGATGGGGCATGCCCGCCCGCTGTACGGGCCGGGGCTGCGGTGTTTGATTCCGCTGGTGGACAAGATGATCCGAGTGGATCAGCGAGTGGTGACGTTGACCATCCCGCCCCAGGAAGTGATCACCCGCGACAATGTGCCCGCCCGGGTCAATGCGGTGGTGATGTTCCAGGTGGTCGAGCCCCTCAAAGCGATTCTCGCCGTGGAGAACTACGCGGTGGCCACCTCCCAGATCGCGCAAACCACCCTGCGCTCGCTGCTGGGCCGCGCGGACCTGGACACCCTGTTGGCCCAACGCGAGGATCTCAACAACGATCTTCGGACCATCATCGAGGCGCAGACCCAGCCCTGGGGCATCGAGGTCCGGGTCGTGGAAATCAAGGACGTCGAAATCCCCGAATCCATGCAGCGGGCGATGGCCCGCGAGGCCGAAGCCGAACGTGAACGCCGCGCCAAGGTCATCAACGCCCGCGGCGAGCTACAGGCGTCCGACGAGCTGCGCCAGGCCGCCGAGACCCTGTCGAAGAATCCGGCATCGCTTCAACTTCGGTACTTGCAAACGCTTTTGGAGCTCGGCGCCGACCAGAACTCGACCGTGGTGTTCCCACTGCCCGTCGACATACTCACGCCCTTCCTGCAACGCTCGCCAACACCGCCGTCGTAACCCACGCTGGGCATCGGCTGGCGTCGAGGTGGGGTCACAACTCGACGCGGATCGCCCGTTCCGGGCAGCTCGCCGCGCCCTCGATGGCCTTCTCCAGCAGGCTGGGGTCGACGTGCGGCTTGACGACGACGCAGTAACCCTCGGCATCGGGTTGGTAGATCTCCGGCGCGTGCGAATAGCAGACGCCCCATCCCATACACCGATTCCGGTTGACGACCACCCTCACCAACTCGCTTTCGTCCACCTCGGCCGCGGCGAAGCGGTCGCGCACGTCAGCCTGGGTGCCAGGCGTGAGTTCCCGTTTGGTCACGAGGTTGACCGCGCGATCCACCAGCTGGGCGTTGGTGGTGGTCCGTGATATCGAGGGGCAGTCGCCGATGCCCACCCGAATGCCGAGCCCGCGGTTGAGTGCATGCTCCCAAAGCTCTTGGCGCCGTTCGGCGGAGCTCATCGCATACGGCACGACGACGATCTCGTGGTCGACCCACTTCGGGATGCGGGAGACCAGGTAGTCGAGAACGTCGGGGTCGGGATCGCTATAGGAAACCCACCGATCGGAGAAGAACAACTTGATGTTCAGCGGTTGTCGCAAGATACCGATGCGGGCGGCCAGTATCACCCAGCGTAAGTCGACGTCGTTGAACACTGAGATGCTGGGCACCAGGCCCAGCTTGGTAAATCTGTCGAGCTCGGGCGGGTAAGACGGGTGCGAACCGTTCGAATCGTCGGAATCGATTGTTTTGAACTGGTTTTCGTCCTCCTGCCACAGCACACGCTTGACGTGTTGAGCGGGGTCGAACGGCGCGAGCAGCAAGGCCGTGCCCGCCGGCGGGTGCTCGGCCAGCGCCCAGATGTGGTCGAGATTGCCGGCGTAGCCGGGATAGGCCAGCGGGTCGACGTCACGGGCCGCCGTAGCCAAGATGGTGCGGGAGATCTCGTCGTCGGCCCACGCCTGCCGGCCGTCGTCGTAGCGGGCATGGAATTGGACGGCCGTGGCTCCGTGCTGAATGCACTCGACCACATCGCGGGCCGTCTCTTCGGCGCCGTAGGGCACGTTCGCGTTTTCGTCCTTGCTGACGTCCTCGTTGACCCCGACTTCGAGGTACACCTTGCCGTCGTCGCGAAAACTCATTGCGTCGCTGCCCTTTCTTCGCATGCCCATGGCCGGCCGGTGGCTGATCGTGGCCCGCGTGGCAATGTCCGCTTGTATTTTTACAAATGATATTGTGAAAAGTCTAGACGCCGTCGTGCGCGTTGACCAGAACGGGTCGAAAGGCACGCCTGGCGCGGCGTAATGGCTTGCGTCCCTACGGCTGACCGCCGGCGGCATGACGAGCGAAACCCCACGACAGGTACCGGGGCTTCTGACTCTGCGGCCACAATCGCCGTGTTTCCCGAGATCCGGGGGCACAATACAAGCACCTAACCTCTCGTTTCCGAACATCGTTGGAGCCGGCGCATGATCACACTGGACCGCCTGGTGAACGTCCTGGGTGGGTACGGCGTCCGATTGCGGTGGTCGTCGGTGCCCCGGTCGACCGAGCTGCGCAGCGTGGTCGTCCACGAGCCGCCCACCGAACGCGCCGTAGTGGGCGACGTCTTGCTGGCCATCGGCGCCGCCTCACTCGACGAGGCCGTGCGCTGGGCCGCGTCGGCGCGCGCGGTCGTGGTGGTGCTGCGCGACGGTGAGACACCGGTGACGTTCGACAGCAGCACTGAAGTGGGCGCGGTGATGGTCATCGATGAGACGGTGTCCTGGAGCGCGGTGGCCGCCGTGGTCTACGGCCTGGTGCTCGAGGGCCGCGAGACCGAATCCGGCCGCGGCCCAACCGATTTGTTCGCGTTGGCCGACAGTTTGGCGGACGCGATCGGCAGCGCCGTCGTCATCCACGATCGGCTGTTGCGGGTGTTGGCGTATTCCAGGCTGCAGCAGCATGCGGACCCGGCACGGGTCGAGACGATCCTGGGACGGCAGACGCCGGAACCGCTCCGCGCGTTGTTCGAGTCGCGGGGGGTACTCGCGCACCTGGCGGCCTCCGACGAGCCGCTGTTTATCGCCAAGGCCCCTGACCAGGGCTTGACCGGGCGCATGGTGGTCGCGGTGCGATCCGGCGCGGAACTGATCGGGTCGGTGTGGGTGGCCTGCCCGGCACCGCTGGACGACGCGGCGCGCAGGGCCCTGACCGACGGCGCGCACACCGTGGCCCTGCACCTGCTGCGGTCACGCGCGAGCGCCGACCTGGAGCGCCAGGTCGAGTCCGAACTGGTGATCCGGTTGCTGGAGGGCGCCGCCGACGCGGCCACGGTGGCGAGCAGGCTGGGCCTGGCGCACAACGGTTTGCGCGTGATCGCGGTGCAGGCGTTCGTCGGCGCCGACCGCGATGCCGCGCTGCTGTTGGCATTCGAGCGCGCCACCACGGGGTTCGGCTGGTCACGGCCGGGGCGCAGCGCTTTGGCGGGCAACATCGTCTACACCGTGCTGCCCGGTGAGGACGCGGTGACGGCGCGACGCTGGGTGACCACATTGCAGGCAGCCCTGCCCGAGCAGGCGACCGTGATCGCCGGAGTCAGCGGTGTGGCCGAGGTGGCAGACCTCGCCGCCGCACGCCAGGAGGCCGACGAATGCCTGGCGTTGCACGAGATATCACCGGCGGCCGCACCTCCGGCCTACGACGAGTCGTGGGACGACATCCTGCTGCAACGGCTGCGCGCCGCCGCACGCTCGGGGCGCGCGCCGACCCGCGGGCCGGTGGCCGAATTGCGCCGCCATGACCAGGCCAACGGCACCGACTACGTGCTCACGCTGCGGGCGTGGCTACAGGCCCAGGGCGACCCCACCGAGGCCGGCGAACGGCTGGGAATTCACGAGAACACCGTTCGTTACCGGCTGCGCAAAATGGCTGAGATCACGACCCTGTCGTTGGACGATGCCAGAAAGCGGCTGGCGATGATGATCGAACTCGCGGCCGCCGACACCGACTGACCGGCGGCGCTGTCGGGATCCGACAAAGCGCCGCGGCGCGGTTGTCTTGCTGCGGCAAAGCTTGCGAAGTGCATCCCCGCCATCATGAAGTTGTCCACCGTGGCCGGTTTCAGTGGCGGCGTGTTTCCGGCTGCCGTGTGCGAACCTCGAACCCGCGCCGACCCGTCGATAGGAAACATCCGATGAGCACCCAACGTCCCGATCATCTTCGGCCCGCCGGCGAACCGGACGATGGCGCCGCCATGGAGAGCTTCACCGTGCCAACCCTGCCTCGGCGGCTGTCCTCGCGATTGTTCGGGCGCAACCCGCTGATACGCGCCAGCGACCGGGTGGAGGCACTGATGTTGGTGCTGGCCATCGCGATCTCGCTGGTGGCGATTCCCATCGGGGCGGCCGTGGGTACCGCGGTCCACGAGTCCGGTAGCCGCGTGCACGCCGAGCAGGTCCAGGCTCGCCGGCAGGTGACCGCGACGTCCGTCGGGGACAGCCACCCGCGCAGGAACCTCGAAAGTCCAACGGTGATGGTGCCTGCACGATGGTCGGTCGCCGGGACCGAACACACCGGCGATGTCGCCGCGCCACTCAACGTGAAGACCGGTGATGCGATTGAGATTTGGGTCGACGACAAGGGCGTCCCGGTTCGGCCGCCGGTACGGACCGCCGTCGACGCGGGCGTGGCGTTCGCCGTCGCGACCTGGTCCACCCTGAGTTTGTTGGCGGCAGGCTTATTCGGCGCCGTCCGGGTCGCGCTCGACCGGTCGCGCCACGCCGCCTGGCAACGCGACTTCGACAGCCTCGTCGGGCATCGATGAGGCAACGGCAGCCGTATCGACGTCTTCACCACCCATCCCCGCGGTCGACGGCCGCGGGGATTTGCTTGTGCCGCGCGGGCGCACGGCTCCGCCAGGGCACCTAGGTGCAGAGAGCCGCAGCAATGGTGTTGTCGGTTCGGAACAACGGCTCACCCCCGCGTTGTCGAGTTCCGGCAAACACCGCGGCAACCGCGCCCACCACCATGGATCTCACCAACACGAGCGGCTGCGGAGGTGCGCGATGGGTGGCGTCGAGCCTATTGACGGCGGACCCAGATCGGTGATCGTCGTGGGTGCCGGCATCGTCGGATTGTCCACGGCATGGTTCCTCCAAGAACGCGGCGTCGACGTCACGGTGGTCGATCGCACGGGCGTTGCCGCGGGCGCGTCGTGGGGCAACGCGGGCTGGATCGCTCCGGCATTGACCCTTCCGCTTCAGCCCTCCGGCGTGCTGGCCGACACGCAGGCCCGCCGCGATCCCTCCGCACCGACACTGACGCCGTCGACCGTAGGCGTGCACCTGGGCGCCTTCTTCATGCAGCTGTCACCGTCCCATCGGCGTTCGTCGTCGCGCCGCGCCCTGCGGGCCGGCGTGGCGCTCAATGAAGACTGCATCGAAGCCTTCGACGTGCTGATCGCCAACGGCGTCGACGCACCGGTCACCGACGCGCCGATCACCGCACTGTTTCGCGACACCAAAGAAGCGCAACGCATGCTGGAAATGCTGCACCAGCTCGAAAACGCCGGACAGCCAATGTATGTCACCGCACTCTCCGGCGCGGCACTTCGCGAGCAAGTACCTCTGGCCTCGCCGGCAGTCACCGCCGGCCTGAACGTCAATGGCCAGCGGTTCGTCGACCCCCGGCGGTTCGTCGCAGCCCTGGGCCGCTCGGTGATGGCGCGCGGGGCGGCGATGCACAGGCTGGACATCGACGACGTCCACAGCTCCGATAGTGGTGCCGTGGTGCACCCGCGCCGCGGCGACCCGCTCACCGCCGACGCCGCGGTCATCGCCACTGGTGACCGGTTGTCGCGGCTGGCCGGTCGCTGGCTGCGCGTCCCGGTCCAGGCCCAGAGCGGCTACTCGTTCACCGTGCCGGTGGACCGGCCGATACTGGCGCCCATCTACCTGCCGGACATTCGGGTGGCGTGCACGCCTTACAAAGGCGCGCTGCGTGTTTCAGGCGCACTGGAACTCCGCCGCCGCCACCAGCCGCACCCCCGCGAGCGGGTCGAGGCCATCGCCGCCGCCGCCAGTTCCCTGCTGGACGGGGTGGATTGGGCCGCGCGCAGCAATGTATGGGTCGGTGCGTGCACGGTCACGCCCGATGGCCGTCCGCTGATCGGTGAGCTGGTGCGGGGCGTCTACGTGGCCGGCGGGCATGGCATGTGGGGTTTGGCACACGGGCCGGTGACCGGTCGCCTGCTGGCCGAACAAATCACCACCGGCAAGCAGCCCCAGCCTCTCGCCGAATTCGACCCGCGGCACAGAACGCTCCGCAAGGCCGCCCGATAACCCGAAATCGTGTCGCCACAACGGTGCCCATATCTCAGGCGCACTCGAAAGCTGTCAGGAAAGGGAACAGATATGACCAGCACTCAACCCGCATGGATTTCACCGCAGGCCTACGAGCGCCTCCAACGAGAACTGGCGACGCTGCGGGAATTGTGTGACACCAACGCCGTTGGCAGTGCCAACGACGAAAACTCGGTCGCTGTCCAGCGTGCGTGGCAGGTTCGCATTCGACGGATCCATGAGCTGCTGGTCGATGCGGTTGTCGGTGAGGATCCACCCGACGATGGAATCGCCGAGCCGGGCATGGTTTTGACCATCCGCTACGACGACACCGGCGAGATCGAAACATTCCTGTTCAGTGTGCGCGGGGCCGAATACGGCGGCATGGAGGTGTATTCGATCCGATCGCCGCTGGGCGCCGCGATCGCCGGCGCGCGTCCCGGCGAGCAGCGCACCTACACGCTGCCCAGCGGCGTCACACTCACCGTCACACTGCTGAAGGCCGTTCCCTACGGAGTTCACCTGGCGGGCCTCAGCTGACGGCGATCCCATGATTTTCGATGTGATCGACCCGTTGGCGACGATGTTCCTTCTGGTTGCGGGGATTTTCCTCCTGATGGCCGTCGCGTACGGGCGCATGTGATGCCCGAGTAAGCGGGCCGGCCACGCTCACGCTCACTCAGGTTCTTGCTTGGGCAAGTTGGCCACCAACGGTGTGTCGACGCCGAGTGGGCCGATCTTGGCGGCGCCGCCCGGTGACCCCAGGGGCTCGTCGCGGCCCTCCAGCGTTTCGGAGAAGAACGCCGCGTTGTCCGCCTGATACGGCTGCAACTCGTCGGGCAGGTCATCCTCGTAGTAGATCGCTTCGACGGGGCAAACGGGCTCGCACGCCCCGCAATCGACGCACTCGTCGGGATGAATGTAAAGCGCCCGGCCGCCCTCGTAGATGCAGTCGACCGGACACTCCTCGACGCAGGACCGGTCCATCACGTCTACGCAGGGCTTTCCTATCACGTATGCCATGCCGTAGAGTTTACACAAGTGAGGTTGTATAAACCAGATGGAGTGGGCTCCGATGACCGACCAGTCGAGACCCCTGGCCGACAACGAACTCGACGCGGCGCGGCTGCCCGCGTTCGACAAACAATCGACGCTCGTGGCCGCTGAGACCCGTCGGCCGACACGACGGTTGTCGGATACCGCCCGCGTGACCAGGAGGTCCGGCACGCGCGAACGCGACCTGGACTGGAACGTCGTCACCCTGCCGCCCAACGGCGAATTCGATACTGCCGGAACTGACGTCGACGCCGTGATCCGCGTGCTGTCCGGAAGCGGTCGGCTCACCACCGCCACGAGCACGATCCCATTGACGGCCGGCGCCGTGTTGTGGCTACCCAGTCGGGCGCGTCCGCGGTTCATCGCCGGCCCGGACGGACTTCGCTATCTGACCGTGAACCAAAAGTGGAGGATTCTGCCCCCGTAGCTCACGGCACGGACCACGCCGCCGACGGTCCGCCCGGAAGGCAAGCCCTTCCGGCAGTAGGCGCTCCTCCGGGGCTTCAGCGCGCGATCAGGGTATCGAGATCCGGCGAGTCCGCGCCCGTCAGCCGTCGGTGCATGGCCCACGCGATCCGGGAACCCTGGATCTTCGCGCGTTCGGCGATGGGCCCCCGGAACATCTCATCGATGGTGTCGTTCCACGTCGTCAGCCAGCGGATAAAGTGGCTTCCGCCCAACGGAATTCGTTGATGGAGCTGTCGGTGAACGTGCAACGCACTGCCGCGGTAGAGCCCGGCCCGGAACAGCGCGGTCTCCCAGAAGTCGGCCATCACCGGGATGTGCGACTCCAGGCCCTTGCTCCGCAGCTCCGCGAAGGGCTCGGCGAGGACGTCGTCGACCATTACCCGGCCATAAAACCGCCGTAAGAGCGCCTCGATGTCCCCGCGGTTTGCCACATCTGCGAGCACTTGACCTGCCGGGGCACACATCTCAGTCATGCGCGATCACCGTGGCCAGACACAATTCGGGTTCGACGAACGGCTCCAATTCGACCTGCATCTCCGGCGCCGGACCGATTGACTTCACCGGGTCTGCCAGGCCCTGCAACAGGCCCCGGTGCAACGCGCAGGCCACCTCGGGGTGATCGCGAGCCAGATCACGGACCGGGCAGCTGTGCAGGCGAATCGTCCGCTGGTCGCCGCGGGACGATTCTTGTGCGGGAACCAGTTCGGGACCGAATCCCATCCGTTCGAACACCGTGGTGATCATCGCCGATCGCTGCTCAGCGGCCTTCTTCGGTGCTGTGCCGGCTGGAACATGTTGTCCCGCAGCGTCTTCGTCTGGGCCCTCGTCGGTAATCCGCTCGGCCCAGCGCCGGCCGGCGGCTTCGGCGCGGCGGCGCCTCTTGTCGGCGGTGTCGCCGAGCTCCAAGGCCAATATTTCGGCCAGGATTCGATAGTCCAGCCGCTCGCGCACCGCGCGGTAGCCGGTGCGGGGACGACCCACGCCGGCCCTCGTAATCCGCGTCCGCTCGACCAGTCCCTCGGCGCACAACGTGTCAAGGTGAAAACGCACCGTCGTCGTGTGCAAGCCAAGCCGTGCGGCGAGTTCCGCCGCATCGACCGGTTCGTCGTGCTCGCGTACCAGCTCAAGAACTCGTTGGCGCTGCCGGTTCTGTGCTGCGCGATGCGGCCGCCCGGCCTCGACTCCGATCTGCTGCTCGCCCACCCCATCCGTCCTCTCGTCCGGTTGCCTTCCAGCTATTTCGAGGATATTATTCATTAATAATAGCACCGCACGTCCCAGATGTCTCCGACAGCGAACGATATTGGGGCAGCAGAGAAACCGGAGGTGCGCCGTGTTGAACGCCATGGTGGAAACCCAGGTCATCGAGAACGCGGTTAAGTTGGCCTGCCGCGCCCCGTCGCTGTACAACACCCAGCCGTGGCGGTGGGTGTCCGACGGCGCCGCCGTGGACCTGTTTCTCGATGTGAGCCGTGTCGTGCACGCGGATCGGTCGATGCGCGACGCCCATCTCGGTTGCGGCGGTGCGCTCGAACACCTTCGGGTGGCGATGGCGGCCGCGGGCTGGGTCGCCGAGGTTGACCGATTTCCCGACAAAGACAATCCCGCGCACCTGGCCAGGGTGACATTCGCCCCCGCCCACGGCGTGACCGGCGAGCAGCGTCGCCGTGCCGACGCGATTTTGCAGCGTCGGACGGATCGACTCCCGTTCCTCGCGCCCGTCGACTGGGAATCGGTGGAGGCCTCGCTCCGCGGCAGGATCGGCACCGGCGTCGTGCGATTGGACGTACTGCCGGAAGCGATGCGGCCGCGCCTTGCCGAGGCCGCCGAGTTCACCGAGTCGTTGCGCCTGTATGACTCCGCCTACCATCTCGAACTCGATTGGTGGACAGCGCCGTTCGAAGCATCAGAGGGGATCCCCTATAGCTCGTTGATTTCGGCGGCCGAGTCGAATCGGGTGGGCGTCAATCGTCACTTTCCCTTCACCCGCAATCTGGACAGGCGGGCCGGGGTGACGCGGGATTTCGCGAAGATCCTGATGCTGTCCACCGAGGATGACAGCCACGCCAACGCGCTCGAGTGCGGCGAGGCACTGTCGAGCGTGCTGCTGGAATGCACGATGGCCGGCTTGGCCACCTGCCCGGTGTCGCAACTGACCGAATTGTCGGTCAGCCGTGAACTGCTCGCCGCACTCACCGGTCACACCGACCTCCCCCAGGTGTTGATCCGGGTGGGTGTCGCACCGGCACTCGACGTGGCGCCACCGCCCACGCCGCGGCGCGCGCTCGCCGACGTATTGCGATCGACGAGCTGAGTCGGGGTTCAATGGCAGCGATGACTGCGCCGATCGCCGCTGACCGCGCCGCCGTGATCGCCAAGATCGAAACGGTCCCCCTGCGCATTCCACTCAAGGCGGACAGCACACCCGGAGCGTCGCTGTGGGGAGACCCGCTGATCGCCGCCGACTCGCTGCTCGTCAAGGTGACAACCGATGACGGGGTCGAAGGTTGGGGGGAAGCCTTCGGGTTCAGCGCCGTCGATTCCGCCAAACTTGCTGTCGACCAACTCATCACACCGCTGTGCGTGGGCCGGGACGCCACGCGAATCGGCCCGCTGATGCTGGAGATTCAAAAGAAGCTGCACGTGTTCGGGCGAGGCGGTGCGTTGACCTACGGCCTCTCGGCGGTCGACATCGCGTTGTGGGACATCGCCGGCAAGCTCGCCGACGCTCCGGTGTCCCAGCTCCTGGGCGGCGGGGTCGCCACTATGCCGTGCTACGCGAGCCTGGCCTGCTATTCCGACCCAACGCTGGTCCGCGTCGCGGTCCGGCGGGCGATCGACGCCGGCTTTGCGGTGCTCAAGCTGCACGAGGCGGGCATGCCGGCAATCCGGGCGGCCCGCGAGGAGGCCGGCCCCGACATCGAGCTGATCGTGGACGCCGGCTGCCCCTGGTCGTTGGCCGAAGCCACCGCCGTCGCTGACGAACTCAACGCGGTCGGGCTCAAATTCCTCGAGGAGCCGCTGTGGCCGCCGGAGAACTTCGAGGGTCTGGCCGAACTGCGACAAACCACCGGTCTTCCGATCTCGTCCGGCGAGAACGCTTCCACCCTCTTGGAATTCGAGCGAATGCTGACCGTGGGGGCGGTGGACTTTGTTCAGCCGAGCCCGGCCAAGATGGGAGGCATCAGCGAGTTGCGCAAGGTCTTTCCCCTCGCGGCCGTCCACAACACCGCGGTGATGACGCACTCCTTCTACGACGGTCCGGGATTCCTCGCGGCCCTGCACGCGACCGCTGCGCTGGGCGGCGTCAACTCGATGATCGAGTGGCGCTGGTTCGAACTGGAAGCGTCCATCTATGGCGACGCCCTCACCCCGAGGGCGGGCCGGATTTCGGTCCCGCAGGGTCCCGGCCTGGGCATCGACCCCGATCCCGACGTCATCAGCACTCACCGTCGGCACACAGAACCATGACGGCACTCTGGCCAACGGGCGCGGCGGCCTCTAGGGTTTACACAAACGCGGCTTGTATAAATTCCGAGAGCGTGGAGAAAGGGATCGAGGAATCATGAGCATTGCGGAACGGGCAGCGCGGACCACGTGGGAAGGCCCGCTGGCGTCGGGCGAGGGCAAGCTGTCGCAGGGCAGCAGCGGTGCCCTGGATGGCCTGCCGCTGACCTGGGCCTCGCGCACCGAGCAGCCCGGCGGCAAGACGAGTCCGGAAGAACTCGCGGCGGCGGCGCACTCGTCGTGCTTTTCGATGGCATTGGCCTTGAAGTTGGGCGAGAACGACACGCCGCCACAGCGGCTCGAGGTCACCGCCACCGTGACCCTGGATGCCGTCGATGGAGTTCCGACGATCACCACGTCGCAGCTGAAGGTCACGGCAAGCGTTGCCGGTCTAGATGCCGAATCGTTTGCCGCCGTGGTCGATCAGGCCGCCGCGCTGTGCCCGGTGTCGCGCCTTTTCGCGGGTGCGGAGATCAGTGTCGATGCCAAACTCGACTAGAACAGAACCTGCCTGACGCGGCGGAGGAGACGAATGACCAGCTTGACGCTATCGGCCGAGTTGACGCGGGAACACCGCGAAATCGACGACGCGATAGAGGCTTTCATCGAAAAGCTCGACTGCGGCAGCGTGCAGCGCGAACTGTTGACCGGCACGCTGGAAGCGCTGCGACGGCACATCTATCTCGAGGAAGTCTTCCTGTTCCCTCCGCTGCGGGAAGCCGGGATTGTGATGCCGATCTTCGTCATGATGCGCGAGCACGGTCAGCTCTGGCACACCATGGGCACGCTCGCGGATCTGCTCGCCGACGGCAACGACAGTCAGCGACTGAGGGATACGTGCACACAGCTGCTGGATCAACTTCACCAGCACAACTCCAAAGAGGAGCCGGTCATCTATCCGAACGCCGACACCGAGCTGCCGCCGCAGACGACCGCGGAGCTGATCCGGTTCATCCAGGCCGGACGCACTCCCGAGGGATGGGTGTGCCAGCAGGCCAATGCGTGAGGGTTGCAGCCTGGCCGAGGTATCGAAGGAGGATTCTCAATGCGCGTGATAGTGGACCGTGATCGCTGTGAGGGCAACGCGTTCTGCGTGAACATCGCGCCCGAGGTGTTCGAGCTCGACGACGACGAGTACGCCGTGGTCCTCACCGACCCCGTACCCCCCGAGCAGGAAGCGCTCGCCGAGCAGGCGGTCGCCGCGTGCCCCCGCGCGGCGCTCTCCCGCGAAGACTAGGCGCGCAGCGCGGTTTTCGGCGACTTACCCCTTACCGCTTGACCAGCCGCAACCGCCACGCCTCCGGGCCGCGCTGCTCGTAGTGGATGTCGAGCCGACCCGAGACTCGGTGGTCGAGCTGGCGTAGCAACGGGACTGGGTCATGGGGAGCCACCAGCACCAGGGCGCCGCCGGCCGGAACGGCGTCGAACGCGCCGAACACCGTCGCGTGCCGGATCGAATGCGGCACCTCGCGGACGTCGAGCACCGGATCGTCGGAATCGGTTTCGCCGCAGCCGCAATTGTGCGATGGCTCCGCGCCATTGGCGGCCGCGCGCGCGTGGCCGAGGAGTTCATGCATGCCCTCGGTCACCTCCACCAGGGAGACGTCCGGGTCGGCGGCGACGATCGGCAGGATCCGCTCGTTCTCGTCGACCAGGTGCGCGTCGAACAGCACCCGCAGGGCTTGGCCGGAACCGGCCGCGCGCACCGGCGGTTCCGTGCGGATGCTGTCGACGAGGGAGCCGATGACGCGGTGCGCCGCGATCATCGATTCGATCAGGGGCCGCGCGCGCGGCGTGCGAGTGGCGGCCGGGTACAGGCGCTCCTCTTCGGCGGCGGCGTGCGGCAGCAACTCGCCGGCCAAAAAGCCCAGGGCCGCAACACGCGCCGGCTCGAAGTCCGCACCGCGCTCGACCGCCGAGACCATCGCGTCGGTGAGCACCGCGAGCTGCCCGGCCAGCTGCGCGCGGTGGCTGGTGATGGCTTCGACCGCGCCGGCATCGGCAGCTGTGGACGCCACGATCACATCGTTGGCCGGCATGTTGGCTTCCTTTCGGGGTCGAGCCCGATCGCTTCACCGAGCGAATCTGGCTCATTGCACTAGGTGTATCGCCCAATAATTTACTACAATAAATTCCGTGAAAAAAGAGCCCGTCGCCTTGGGCCCGCGGCCGACACCGGTACTGGAGGCTCCGGTGGCGCTGTCCGGCCAGCGGCTGCGGGTGCTCGACTACGTGCGGGCAAACTCCCCCGCCCGGGTCACTGATGCCGCAGCGGCTCTTGACTTGCACGCCAACACCGTTCGCGAACATCTCGACGCGGTCGTCGAGCTTGGGCTCGTCGAACGCTCCACCGCCAGGTCACCTGGACGCGGACGCCCGGCGACGGTGTACCGGGCGTCGGCCGCCGACCCCGCGGTGGCGATGCGGGACTACGCGGGTTTGGCGACCGCGCTGGCCGGACAACTGGCGCGCACCAGCGCCCACCCGGAGCGCGACGCGCGCGCCGCCGGCGTCGAGTGGGGACGCGACCTCATCGGCGAGCGCAGCGTCGCCGGCGGCGACGCCCGGCAGTCCGTACTCGAGGCGTTGGCTCGCCTCGGGTTTGCGCCCGACGACGACGCCGCCGGCGACGTTGACGGCGCGGGCGGGCGCCGAGGGATCGCGCTGCGACGCTGCCCGCTGCTGGACGCGGCCCGCCGCTACCCGACGATCGTCTGCCAGGTCCACCTCGGGATCGTCGAGGGAATGCTGGAGCGGCTCGGCGTCACCGACACACCGGGCCTCGACCTCATACCCTTCGCCGAGCCCGGCGCCTGCCGATTGTTCCTGCCTGATCCCGTTGTGCGGCATCATCATTGACCGAGTTTCCCGGCGCCGGCCGGCAATCAAGGCATAACCTTGCGTGCGACGGCTAGACGTTGACGACCAGTGACAGCCCGCGGCGACCGCGCGTTCGTTTGCGTTGCTTGCTGATCGCTACCAGACGTGCCACCGCCAGCTCGATCCCGCGGGCCAGTGCGTCGATGTCGGCGACGGCCTCGTAATCAGCCAATACACCGAAGAACAGGTCCTCGGCATAGCTGAGCATCGCCACCCCGGTTCGCAATTGCATCGCGATCGGCGGAACCGGGAATACGCTGAGCACCCGTTGGCCCATGAGTCGCAGCGGCTGACGAGGCCCCGGGACGTTCGTCGCCAGGGTGGTCACACCGCGCTGCGGAAGCTGGGTCAACAACCGGACGGCCCACGCGGTCAGGGGAAATGGAATGCGATTGGCCATCGACACGAAGGCGTGACCCGCCTGGCTCTGTCCGTGAGACTTCGTGCGGTCCAAGCGGGAATGGACGGCCCGCAGCCGCTCTATCGGGTGCTCCTCGTCGACCGGCAGATACGGCAGCATCACCGACACGCGGTTATCCGTCCTGTCCATCGCGTCGACAGACCGCATCGACACCGGCACCAGCGCGCGCAATGCATCCGGCAACGGCGCTTCACCCCGCTGCACGAGGATGTCACGGTAACTCTCCGTAATGGCGGCCAGGGCAACGTCATTGATGGTGACATCGAAGCTTTGGCACACCTGCGCGATGTCGGCGAGGGGAACCCGAGCGACCCCGTAGCGGCGCAACGTGGTGATCGGCCCGTTCAGCGACGTCGTCGTGGGACGCAACAAGCCGGCGGCAATCTCGGCGGCACCCAACGCCGTACGAGCCGCGGTCGCCGTGATGGCCGTTGACGCGTTCCACAGGCCGCCGAGGATATTCAAGGGGTTGACCCCGCGTGCGCTCGGTGAAGGACCTTGCGGGCCAGTCGCTTTGCCGGCACGGATATGACTCGCGAAGCTCTCGCCGATGCCGTCATCACACAGACCGGCAAGCATATGGGTGGCGGCAATTCCGTCGGCCATGCAGTGGTGGATCTTGGTGAGCATTGCCCACCGGTTGTCGCTGAGGCCCTCGATGATCCAGATTTCCCACAGCGGACGATCCCGGTCGAGGCGACGCGAAATCACGTCGGCCGCCAACTGGAACAACTCGCGATCGTCGCCGGGCCGCGGCAAGGCGATGTGCCGCACGTGGCGGCTGAGATCGAAGTCCGGATCGTCCACCCATACGGGTGCACCGAGGTCGAACGGGCGCGTCCGCAGGCGCTGGCCGAACCGCGGGCACAAGCGGATCCGCTCGGCAAGGGTCGCCATCAGCGCAGCCCGGTCCGGGATCGGACCCTCGATGACCGCCAGGCCGCCGATCGCCAAACTCACGTGCCGATCGGCGTCTTCCGCCTTGAGAAAGCCGGCGTCAAGGGTTGTCAGTTGATCCACGGCCGCCACCTCCAACCTTATCTGCAACTAGTCGTAACACCATTCTCGATCGCGGAACGCCACGACAGCAGGGCCAAAAGTCCCCAAGCCGAGGCGGTCTTCCCGAATAGGCGACGGCAGCAGCGCGCCTCGCGACCCAAAGGCGTTTTGGCGCCGTGGATCAACGGTCGACCCGCCTATTCTTCCGCCCGGTTGCTCGCCACCTATTTAACGGATATTATTCATTTATACTGGCCTGGACGCAAGGGGCTGGGCCGTCGACAATCGGAGGCAGCCATGCCGAGTGCGGCGGAAAAGCACGCCACTGCCGGGAACGCCCGGCCCTTCCCCGATGCGCGGGTCGTTGACGCCGTTCTCGCGTCGGCCACCCGGGCGCCCTCCATCGACAACACGCAGCCGTGGCGATGGCGAGTGGATCGCACCAGCCTGCACCTCTACACCGATCCGGGCATGCGATTACCCAACACCGACCCGGACGGCCGGGACCTGATCCTGAGTTGCGGTGCGGCGCTTCATCATTGCGTCGCCGCTTTGGCGGCGACAGGCTGGCGGGCCGACGTGCACCGCCTCCCCGATCCGGCCGACCCCAGCCACCTCGCCGCCATCGAGGTGTTTCCACACACCCCTGATCGCGCCGACCTCCTCCTGTCGGAGGCGATCCCGCGGCGCCGATCCGATCGGCGGACCTACAGTGCGCGCCCGGTCGCGGCGAGCGATATCGCCTCGATGGCCGCTGTGGCCGCGCGCATGGGAGTGACGCTGCGCAAGGTCGATGCCACGGAAAAGCTACACGAGATCGTCAAACGCGCCGCGCTGACACATGCGACCGACCGCGATTACCTGGTCGAGCTCGCACGGTGGAGCGGCCGTTACGGTTCCCTAGCCGGGGTGCCCGCCCGCAACGTTCCCGAACACGATTGTGGCGCACCGATACCCGGCCGCATCTTTGCCGGGCCGGGACTGGCGCAGCCGCCGGACGCCTCACCGGCCGAGGACAGTGCCGTCATCCTGATGCTCGGCGGTGCGGCCGACGACCGCCTGGCTCAGTTGCGCGTCGGCGAGGCGACCAGCGCCGTGCTGCTGACGGCGACGGCGATGGGGCTGGCGACGTGCCCGATCACCGAACCCCTCGAAATCCCGGCCACACGCGAGGCCATCCGCGCCGACGTGTGGGCTGCGGATGGTTATCCCCAGATGCTGCTGCGGGTGGGGTGGGCCGCCGACGGCGCGGCCCCCTTGCCGCCAACACCGCGGCGCGCTCTCGCCGACGTCGTGCAGTGGTCAGGCGCACAGGCGACGTTGGCCTCGCGTTAGGAGCGGGAAACCAGCGTGGGCATGGCGGCCCAGCCGCGGACCGCGGCGGTCTCCGACGGAACCGCGTTGGCCCAGTCGACCTCCCAGGCCGGGAAGCGCTTGAGGATCTCCTCCAGCGCGATCCGGCCCTCGAGCCGGGCCAGCGCGTTGCCCATGCAGAAGTGTGTGCCCGCACCAAAGGTCATGTGGGAGCGCTGTTCCCGGTGGATGTCGAAGACGTCACCGTCCGGCGCGAACCTGCGGTGGTCGCGATTGGCGGCGCCGACGAGCATCAGCATCGCCGAACCCTCCGGCACGATCTGGCCGTAGTACTCGACATCACGGGTGACGTAGCGGGCCATCTGCAGGGCCGGCGGCTCCCAGCGCAGGATCTCCTCGATCGCCTGGGGAATCAATGCGGGATTCTCCACCAGATCGCGGCGCTGATCCGGGTAGTCCGCCAGCGTCTTTCCGGCCCAGCCGATCAGGCGGGTGGTGGTCTCCGAACCGGCCGTGGCGATGACCGTCAGGTACATCAACAGCTCGTCGCGGCGCAGCTTGCGCACGGTGCCGTTCTCGTCCTCGAACTCGGCGTTGAGCAGGTCGGTCATGATGTCGTCGGAGGGGTGTTCGGCGCGCCAGTCGATGAACTCCGCGAACACCTCACCGGTGGCCAGCGCGTCGACGGTCTTGCCCTGCAGGGTCTCCTCGCCGTGGTCGGTGATCTGGCGCTGCCGGTCTTCGGGGAGCCCCAGCAGCATGCCGATGACGCGCATCGGCATCTGCTCGCCGAGGTCGTTGACGAAGTCGAACCGATCCGACCCGACCAGCGGATCCAAACAGCGCGCGGTGAATTCGCGGATCTGCGGCTCGAGTGCGAGCACCTTGCGCGGTGTGAACACCCGCGACAGTAGGTTGCGGTGAATGTTGTGGATCGGCGGATCCTCGAAAATCAGTGTGCCCGGCGGTATTTCCATGCCGGACTTGATGATCTCGAGCAGTGCCCCGCGCCCGGAGATGAACGTCTCGTGGTCGATCACGCCCTTGTTGACGTCGTCGTAGCGGCTCAGCGCGTAGAAGTCGTGCTGTTCGTTGTAATACAGCGGGGCCTCTTCCCGAATCCGGGCGAAGACCGGATAGGGATTCATGTTGAGGTCGACGTTGTACGGGTCGTAGTACAGGTCGGATTCGGTGGGGGCTGCGGGCGCGGTCATCAGAACTCCATCGGGGCGTGGTTGAACGGGAGGGGCAGCACGCAGGTGTCCACGAGCGAGTGACGCATCTATTCGCTCCGCACCTGATATGCGTCTATGACCGGCCGGTGGCGCATCGTCACCACATCAACGCCGACAAAAGACTTCGTCGGCATCGTTGCTGCTCAATGCGGCGATCCCGGCACGCACGACTACCTCAGCGGTCATCATTTTCCCGTCGGGCTGTTGCGAACGCAGTTACACTAGCACACACAAATGTAACGCCCGTCCTCGTGGTCACCCCGGCAGCAGGTGCCCGTACTCCGTTCTGAGCATCGACATCGCCCCCGTCACCGAGCCGCTACAAGCGCCCTCTAATACTGCCGCCGGCCTGGGCGCCGGAAAACTGGTAGCTGCGGTCGCAGGTGCTTCTGCCGGGCGCAGAGAAGAGCCCCTCGCCCTCCTCGGATCGAGCACTCAATGGTGATGGAAACCGCTGTATCGCATTGCTATCCGGAGAACCGGGCCGCGACGCCGTGTGGGGCGGCGGCATCGACTGGCCCGGCTCCGGATTACTGCAGCACCCTAAGCCGAGGAGGGCGCGAGTATTACTTGAACAAATCCTTATGGTCCGCCTTGATGGCGTCCGCGCCCTTCTCCCCGATCATGTAGACGTGGTTTTGGATTCGGCAGTCGGGGATTACGGGAGTAACCGACGCATCGATGACCCGGAGCTTATTGACGCCGTGGACCTTGAGCTGTGGGTCGACCACACCCTGGTCGATGTTCTTGGACAGCCGGTTGGTGCCGCATGGGTGGAATGAGGTCTGGACCCGGTCCTGAACGGACGTTCGCATCAGCTCGTTGGAGTGGAAAGGCATGTCCCAGGGGTATTGGCTGATCACAAGGTCTTTGAAGCCCTCACCCTTGGTGAGCACGTCATAAGCGAACCTGATGCCCTCACGCAAGGCAATGATGTCGAGCTCGTTGGCGAGGAAGTTCAGGTTGATGTTGGGCTGCACGAGGGGGTCAGCACTGTTGAGCGTCACCGTGCCGCCGTCGGACACCGGACGGACTAGGTCCACCATCACCGTCAGGTGGTCGCCTTCCTCGGGGGTCGGGTACTGCCACTGGAATGCACTGCCGAACATGGGAACGAAATCGAGTTCAAAGTGCGGCTGTCCCTCCGGCGAGAAGGGGTCGACCCCGCCGTTAGCAGCCTTGGCCTCGCAGTAGATAGGGTCCTTTTCCAGGTATTCGTCGATGCGAGGGAAGCCGATCATCTCCAATAAGCCCGAGCCGATGGGGCCGGAGTGGTCTTTCTGGTAGGCCGCCGCCGCGTCCTTGTAATTGGCCCCGTGCCGGATCAAGGTCTCGTCCATACCGAATCCATCCTTGACACGCAGCACAAAGGGGACGCCGGGGTGGTCGAGCAAGTGCTGGCCGACGTGTCGTGAATCGACAATCACCGGAATCCCGTGCTTGGCCAGCTCGCGGGCGGGACCGATACCGCTGAGCATCAGCAGCTTTGGGCTCTCAAAGACGCCCTGAGAAAGGATGACCTCCCGGTTGGCATAGAAGTTGCGCTCGTTGCCCAAGGAGTCAACGACTGTCACTCCTTTGGCTGTCCGATCCGCATAGTCAATGATCAGACGCTTGGAGCGAGTGTGACCCAAGATGGTGATGTTGGGCTTGTCCTTGACGAATAGGTAAGCCCCAGATCGCTGGCCGTTGTAGATGCTGTTGATGGAATGAGTGAGCCCGTTCATCTCACCGTCGTAAATGTTCTCGGTAACAGGCAAACCACGCGACGTCCAGGCCTGAATGAGAGCATCACGGAAGTTCTGCAACTCCGGGATGTCGGCGTGCGAAATGGGAAGGGGGCCACCGGCGCCGATTTTCTCGAGCTCGGCCGGGTAGCGGGTGGCGTCCTTGGGGTCCCCGTGGTAGGTGGCGCTCTTGCGCAGGTACGGCACCAGCGGTTCCCAGGTCCATTCTTGGCCACCGTATTCGCCCCAGCGGTCAAAGGTTGGCTTGCACCCCGGGATCCAGCTGAAGTAGTTCCCCGCCGAGCTGCCACCGAGAGCCCGGCCGCGGGTGCATTGCTTGTCGGTGCGCTCCCAGACGTCGCGTTTGACGAACGTGGCCTTGTAATTCCAGTCTGATTCGGTGCCTCGAATCTCCATCGCCCGCGACGGCGTGGTGACCATGTCAACGTCCCACGGGTTCGGCACACCCGCCTCCACGATCAAAATACTGACGTTGGGGTTTTCGGCGAGCCGGCCAGCCACGACGCAACCCGCCGTGCCGCCGCCAACGACGACGAAGTCAAAGCGCGCTCCGTCATGCTGGGCGCTGAGTTGCTCCTCTAACATGAGTTCCTCCTATAAATGGATTTGGTGTGCAGCTGGCCGGGCCACTCAACACAGCGCTGGCCTGCTACAAGCGCGGCGTTCGGCCCCGCACATCAGTGTTATTCCAAGGAATTTCGATGTCTATGGAGCCGGCTCTGAGATACCCGGACCCGTGTTTGGGATCCAGTACAAGGGGTGCGGGAAGCGTGTCGTATCCCTGAGAAATGAGTCCGATCATTCTGCGCATGCATCGTATGGCCAAGTCGCCGTTGCCAAGTCCGTCAACCGCCAGACACGCAATCGAGTCCTCATGGGTGCCGCTGAAAAGTAACCCTCGCAGAACCGTTACCTAGCTGGGGAACTCACCGCAGCGTCCGACCCTCCCCGGCGCGCTAACTGCGTCGCGCGCACAGCACCGCGGCACCGGCAGTGGTTGGCCCCTACCCGGGTGCACCGACGATCGTCCAAATGCTCGTCGAACGCCAGGTGTCATCGGCAGGGCGCGAGCCATCTCAAAATATCCCAACCACGTTGCACCGCAATACTTCCCGTCATGGTTACGGTTGTCGACGCCGGGGCACCCCTCAACTGGATGAGAGAGGCGTCGCCCCGACGCCGGATGCCTTCAACTTGCATACCTGGTGAGCCAGGCAGCGTGAGCAGCCGAAACCGACGAAACCGCGGCCGACGACGATGACCGTTGTCGCCCTGGGCCTGAGCGCTGCAGCCCTTGCTCGCTTCTCCCGTTTCCGGCTCGCCGAGATCGCCTACTCACTCAAGGCAGCGCGCACACCTTCCTCGATTCGGTCACCGATATCGGGGTCGATGTTGTGCCAGTACTCAAACACTCGCGAGAGCACTGGCTCTTTGACCCCATCAGATACATGGTGAACGACGTTGTGCACCAGACGTTCCCGCTGCGCGTCGTCCATCACGCCACGCACCAGGGCGCGGGCCTGGCTCCAATTGTCGTCATCGGGTCGCAGGGTGTAGGGGGCGCGCATCATCATTCCTGCGTCGACAGACCATTTCACCACGGATGCCCGGTCCTCGTCGGCATGCGGCCCGCCATAGGAATTAGGTGCATACACCGGATCGGTGGAGTTGACGAAGCGCATCTGCCCGTCTTTGGAATAGCTGTGTACCGGACACTTCGGGGCGTTGACCGGGATCTGGTTGTGGTTGGCCCCGACGCGGTAACGATGCGCGTCGGCGTAAGCGAAACTGCGCCCCAGCAACAGTTTGTCCGGGCTTAGTCCGATGCCGGGCACCAGCGCGTGGGGCGCGAAGGTTGCCTGCTCGACCTCAGTGTGGTGGTCGGTCACGTTGCGGTCCAGGGTCATTGTCCCTAAATCGATGAGCGGATAGTCGGCATGCGGCCACACCTTGGTCACATCGAACGGATTGAGCCGATACGTCTTCGCATCCTCGAACGGCATGATCTGCACCTTCAGCGACCAGCTCGGATACTCCCCGCGCTCGATCGCGTCATACAGATCGCGAAAGCAGCAGTCCGGGTCGGTACCGGCCAACCGATCACCCTCTTCCTGGGTCAACCACTCGACGCCCTGATTGGTCTTGAAGTGAAACTTCACCCAAGAGATCTCACCGGCGGCGTTGAGCAAGCTGAACGTATGCAGGCCATAGCCGTTCATGTTTCGAAACGTCTTGGGGATGCCGCGGTCCCCCATCACCAGCGTCACCAAATGCGCAGTCTCCGGGGACAGAGTCCAAAAATCCCACTGCATGTTGTGGTCGTGGCAGTCGTTGTTCGCGCGGCGCTTGGCTGAGCGGATCATCTGCGGAAACTTGATC
Organism: Mycobacterium marseillense; assembly: GCF_010731675.1. Lineage (NCBI taxonomy): Bacteria > Bacillati > Actinomycetota > Actinomycetes > Mycobacteriales > Mycobacteriaceae > Mycobacterium > Mycobacterium marseillense. The sequence goes on along the minus strand of NZ_AP022584.1, from coordinate 178,707 downwards.
GGATCGCGGATGAAAAAGATCGGCACATTGTTACCGACGAGGTCGAAGTTGCCCTCGGTAGTGTAGAACTTGACCGAAAACCCTCGAGTGTCGCGGAGGGTATCAGCGCTGCCGCGCTCACCCGCATTTGTGGCGAGTCGCACAAACACCTCGGTCGTCGTACCAGGTTGAAACACCGCGGCCTTGGTGTAGGCGCTCAGATCATTGGTGACCTCAAATCGGCCGAACGCGCCGGCGCCCTTGGCGTGCGGCTGACGCTCGGGAACCCGCTCGCGGTTGAACGCCGCCAACTGCTCAATCAGGTAGAAATCCTGCAACAGGACCGGACCATCCGGACCCACCGTCAAAGAGTGTTCGTCGCTAGGTGCGGGAGCACCCGCATTCGTCGTAGTGAAGTTCTCCGTCATCTGCCTATCCCCTCGTCTTCAAACATTGTGGAAATTACGGTGATTCGCACACAGTGCGTTTAGCTCGGTGTTGGGTTGGGATCGGCGGAGCGGCTGGGAGGGCCGCCGTCCATCCGACGTGTTTCGGCATGGGCGCCTACTGCTCGTAGGAGGCAGCCCCGGTGCCGGCGAATTTTCCCCCCTCCACGATCAGGTATTCCGACCGGATGGGTCTACCGGCGAACCAGTCTTCGAGGATTTCCCGGGTTCCGGCGGCATAGCGGGCCTGTGCCGACAACGTGGTGCCCGAAACGTGAGGCGTCATGGCGTTGTTGGCCATGATCCGCCACGGGTGATCCGGAGGCGGCGGCTGCGGGTACCAGACGTCACCGGCGTAACCGGCGAGCTGACCGCTCTCGAGCGCCGCCACGATCGCTTTCTGGTCGGTCTCTTCCGCGCGTGCGGTGTTGACGATGTAAGAGCCGCGCCGCATCTTGCTCAGTAACTTCTCGTTGAACATGTGATGGGTCTGTGCAATCAGCGGAGAGTGGATGGACACCACGTCCACCGCGGCCGCCAGTGACTCCACATCGCGGTGGTAGGTGACGCCGAGGTCATTTTCCACCTCGAGCGGCAGGCGGTGAACGTCGAAGTAATGCAAGTGAACTCCGAACGGCTTCATCCGTTGCAGCACCGCCCGCCCGATCCGTCCGGCGGCGATCACTCCGACGTCCATGCCTTCGATGTCGTAGGCGCGTGACACACAGTCGGCGATGTTCCAGCCGCCGGTGGCGGCCCAGCGGTGCGAGGGAATGAAGTTTCGCACCAACGCCAGAATCTGCATGACGGCGTGCTCGGCCACGCTGATGCTGTTGCTGTAGGTTTCTTCTGCGACCGTGACGCCCCTGGCCCTGGCTTCGTCGAGATTGACGTGATCTGAGCCGATCCCCGCGGTCAATGCCAGCTTGAGCTTGGGGGCCTTGGCGAACCGCTCCTTGGTGATATATGCGGGCCAAAAGGGTTGGGAGATCACAATATCGGCGTCAGGCAGGTGGTGTTCAAACTCGGAATCCGGCCCATCTTTGTCCGAGGTCACCACCAACTCGTGTCCACCGTCCTCAAAAAACTCCTGCAACCCCAACGCCCCGGACACACAGCCGAGCATCTCGCCGGGCGTGAAATCGATCTTGGACGGGGTTGGCAACGAACTGCCGTCGGGATAACTCGCGAGCACCGGAATACCATCCCGGGCGTATTTGGGTGGATAGCCATTAAGGGGGTCCGGATAGAGCACCATCACACATTTCGCCATTCGCATCCTCCTCGAGCGGCTGGTCGCGGACTCGCAGTTACCAGCATCTGCGGACATGGCGCTGAATGGCTATAGAGCCACTTCTGAGATTCCCCGCCGCCGCTTTGGTCGCAGCTACAAGGGCCTCACAGTGTGCACGGCTAAACGACCTCGCGGGAACCGCCTCGCGGCAGCTTCGCCGCCGTCATTCGAGGCCTCGGTAGGACTCGATGTCGTTGCGTTCAAGGGATCGTGCGAGCTGCTCGCCTTTGTCGGTGAGTTGCAAAAACGCGGTGTACATCCACTTCTCGGGATCGTCGTAGTGTTTGACGTAAACGTGGGAAATCTTGTGCAGTGCATGGTCCAGAGACTGGTTCCAGGCAACGAAGCGTTCCCCTTCGGTGGCCACTCCGCCCAGATGTTCGCCGAGCACAGTCTCTTTGCCCAGTCTGAACAGCCCATCGCTGACCAGCGAGCGAATGACCTCCAAGGTCTCGTTTTGCACTTCTGTCGCTGTTGCCGTCGGATTGTGTTGTTTGACATGCCAATCGACGGCATTGAGATCGACGGGATCGCCGAGGGCGTCCAACAGTAGCCCGTGGCGCACCATCTCGCGTGCTGTGCTCATTGTCTAGGCCTCCTATTCCTCGCGAGTAACCATGACGGTGTCGTTCGGCAAATGCCCGTTGTGGCAGATGGTCGGGTCTCAGTGCATCGCAGCGACTCCTGGTGTGACGCCGTAGTGCGGGTGGCGTGCGGAACGATGCCAGCGGCAGTCATGCCGATCGCAGTCTTTGCGGAGCGTAATCGGTTGCGATTTGATTCAGAAGTGCCGTGTGCCAAGGGCACTCATTGATCACGGACAGAGTGACCACCTCACCAGCTTGGTACGCCGTTAATCCCGTCTTCACGATCACGGCTTGCATCAGCCCGGCGACCCCAAGGATGGTCGGATCCTCGTTGAGAGTGCGGCAAACCACTGGCGCCGCAACGACCGCATAGTTGAGGACGTTCGGCTCGACAGGGTCAGCATGGGCGATGGCTTGGTTGAATCCCAGGACGCCGAAAACAAACACAGCCGCCCGGGCCGGCCGCGCATGCCGCCGGTTCATGGCCGCGGCCCAGCGCCGTGACAATACAACCGTTTGTCGGTGAGGCGGGGCAGACTCTGGGCATTCGCGCACGCGATGCCTTCGATGTCATCCACGTGACCACCCCAGAGCGCCGAGACTTCCCGTTCAGACGCGATAGCTACCTGCAGGTAGTGCGACGAGCCGCACCCTGCCTGCGGTCACTCATCGCGGTCTCGCCTCTAACTGTCGGTGGACGGAGCGCCAATGGCTACGGAGCCGTTTCCAAGATTTCTCGCTGATTCTTTGCTCGGCTTTGGTGGGCGCTACAACATCGAATGTCAAGGCCCATACCACAGCGTGCACGACCCAATGTGGGTGGCAATTGACTCGTAGTGGCCATCAGTTCCTCGCCTGCCGTTCGGCGGTGCTGGCATACGGCGCCAGGCTTTCTCGTAACCGCTTCGCCCTATACGACAGCCTTTTCGCATCCAGCGGTGTCTGGTGCTGACGCGAATTGCGCGCGACGCGAACCGTTTGGGGGATGTAGGACTGGCTTTCGGCGATCAGCTACAAACGCATCGCCGAGAACTCGAGTGCCCACCAGAGTTCGAGCACAACCTCGGTACTGCCGAGGTCCGCGCCCGTCAGTTCCTCGAAACGCGCGATGCGATAGCGCACGGTGTTCTGGTGAACAAATAACCGCGTCGCGGTTCGCTCCACGTGCATTCCGCACGCCAAGTACGCCCGCAGGGTAGCCATCAGTTCACCAGGCGAACTCGCCGCAGCGAGCGGTTCGAGGTAGCGCCTGCGCAGCGATTCGCCTACGTCGACGTCCATCGCGACGGCTGGGCGCAGACCCAACGCGACGATGTCGTAGGTTCCGCGACGTCCGCACGCCTGTGCGGTCACCAATGCGCGCGTCGCCAGGCGGTAGGACTCAACGAGCTGTTCCAGTGGCTTTGGGTGCCCGAATCCAATGATGCCGTCGAGGTCTGTGGGCGGTGCCTCGGTCATGAACCCAACGACTTCGCCGTCGACATCGGCGCACAGTCCGCGCCTTTCGCACAGCGGATCATGAAAGCCCACCGCCTTTTCCAGCTGGCGGCGAGAAGTGTCGTCATCGATTCGAGCGCGAAAAGCGACATACTCACCATCAGGGTCCAGCCCGTATACCTCGGCTTTCATGCGCAACTCGACGCTGGGAATCGTGCCTAACAGGGTCCCGCGGACGAACCGCACATCACGCTCGTCGGCCGCACGCTCCAGCGCGAGCTCCGCGCGCCGGTACGCCCGTGTCGTTACGACGAGGGCCAGATCGGACCACCGCAATACGCACTCAAGGAATTCCAGCGCCCTCGACTCGCTGACGTCGTCGCGTTGCGCCAGCTTGCGCACATAATTTACAGCTGCCTCGGTGGCGACTCGCCATGCGCGAAGCATGTCGTCAACGGGGACGCCTTGGCGCGCTCGCTGCTCACCGATTGCTGCCAGGTCCGCTTCGTCTTGTTCGTTCAATGTTGCTTGGCGGCTGCTCGCCGCCGCGAAGACCTGGCGGAGCACGACGCCCATCTCGAAGTCAAATGATTCGGCCGGTATCAGGCAATACGACACGAGGCGTTGCCGTACTGCCGCGCCAAGCCACCGGTGGAGCTCATCCTGTTCGCCGAGCAACGCATCGATGAATGCATGCGAAACCACCACCGGCGCGATGCCGCCTAGCGCGTCCGCAGCACCTACCGTCGACGACTGGACCTCGACCACCGCGTCATCCTCATTTTCCGCCTCGACCTCTTGTCCGGGTCCCGGGGACCCGCTTACGTCACCCGGTTGCGCCAACGCGCATGCCATCGCCGGATTCGCCTCGCACGGCCACACACCGCCGAGCAAAGTCGCACGTGGGTGATGTTTTGCGCGCAGGTAATGAGTCGCGACGTGCCAATTTTCCCAGCGGCGAGTAGCCAACCGGGTACATCCGGCTAGAGTCCGTCGATCGCCGCAACCTGCCCCCCTTGGACAATTCCGTAAAGCCCGCAAATGAACGTCATTTCCGACTGGCTCCCAGCCGGCAAAGTACTCATCCGTGGCGCCGAGGACGCACTATTGCAACCCCCACCACCCTGTCATTGATGGTCATCAGGTCGAGCATGCTCGCGCACCTAGATGTCGCTTTTCCTTACTACGCTTAGGCCGAGCAAGGTCTCAAGGAAAATGCGGCTATCCACGATTGATCATTTGGATGATGGCGATTGATCTGGTCTATCGCTCGCAGGTCAACGAATTCCATTCCAGAATGGCGAGCCGCAAGCGGCCTTAGGCATATAAAAACGGCACGGCGCGTATTTGAACACAGTAATCGGAGTACTGCCAAGCGAGGCAACGGTTTCGGCTTTCGGTGCTCACTTGAAGTGGTCGCACGCTGCAGTCGTCCGCAGACAGCAACCAAGTGGTCAGCCAGCACCCCCAGGAAAGCCACGATCCGCCCTCACCTCAACCGACGCCGTCCTGGTCGCCCCAGATGGCCCCAACGACCGCGCCGTCGCCGTTGGGGTGTCTCAAGGCCTTTTGCCGCGTGCAACCGGCCGCGACGCTTGACTTCGTTCGCCTTTGTAGCCGCCGCCAAATCGCGGCGAATGGGCAGCCAGAAATCTTGGATACGGCTCCGTAGCTATCCCTAGCCCAAGCCCAGAAAGTTTAAGTGCTCAGCGTCAGTTGATCCCGTCACGCTAGCCTTGTTGCCACACCAGCAGGCAAGCTCAACAGCGCAGTTTGCAAGGAGGCGCCGGTGCTTTTCCGTCAGCTGGAGTACTTTGTGGCGGTCGCCGTGGAGCGCCACTTCGGCCGGGCGGCTTTGCGCTGCCACGTGTCGCAACCTGCGCTGTCGGCCGCGATCGCCAAACTCGAACGCGAACTCGATGTCACACTCATCGAGCGTGGAAACAACTTTGTCGGACTGACTCCCGAAGGGGAACGGTTGCTGCCATGGGCGAAGCGGGTGGTTGCTGAGCATGCGGCGTTGAAGGCCGAAATGCGAGGCATGCGATCCGGGGTCACCGGAATGCTTCGCTTGGGCACCATACCGACTGCTTCAACTACCTCGTCTTTGGTGCTGTCAGGCTTTTGTTCACAGCATCCGATGGTTCGGGTTCAAGTCCGCTCACACCTTGCAACCTCAGAGTTGTACCGCCGGCTGCGCGACTTCGAACTCGACGCCGCGATCGTTCCCGGCGCCCAGGACGAGGAGATCGCCGGGTTAGATTTTTTGCCCCTATATGAAGAGAGATATTTCCTCATCGCACCGATCGGCATGGTGCCCGCCAGCACCACGACACTGCCGTGGTCGGATGCGGCCAAGCTGCCACTGACGTTGCTCACACCAGAGATACGCGTCCGCCAGATCGTCGATGGAACCTTCGCCGACCTCGGCATCAGTCTGACTCCTCGAGTTGAAACCGACTCGGTGAGCACACTGCTCGCGCAAGCAGCCAGCGGCGACAGGGCCTGCATCGTTCCGCACACTTGGCTATGGACAACGCTGATGGGTGCCGACCTACGCGCCATCGAGCTCATCGACCCTATCGTCACAACGCCTATCGTGGTCGCTAGCAACTCCGCTGGACATGCATCCCCGTTGGTGGCTGCGTTCATGCAAAGCGCACAAGCTCTTGCGTTGGACCAGTTTTTCACCGAACGACTCGGGGGTGTCAATCGCCGCTAACCGGATGTAGGCCCCCAACGGCGGTGCAGCACAGCACGATAGCGCAGATGTGACAGTGGCGCCGCCTTGCGACTGACGGCACCAACGCACGACAGCTGAGACCGCTTTTCGGCGACAACTTCCAGGGACCATTAGCACGAGTTCATCGACTCCGAACGGGGCTGTCAACATCATGAAATTGTTTGCATTGATCCCTGCGGTCGGACTGTCGGGGATGAAGCGATCGGGACGCCTACTGTGGCCGGCTGCGCAATCGGCAGTTGCCGGCGGCCTCGCGTGGTATCGCGCCCACTATGTCCTTGGCCATGAGTAGCCATTCTTCGCACCAATTGCCGCGGCGGTGTGCCTGTGGGTGAGCGACGTGGTACGGGCCGAACTCGCCGTCGAAATGATGATCGGCGTGACGCTGGGGATCGCGTTAGGCACCGGCGCGCATCGTCTGTTCGGCAGTGGCCCGATTGCCATCACCGCTGCGGTGTTCGTCTCCGTGTGTGCGGCGGTGCCTATTGGCGCCACCCGCAACTGGTGTTGATACCTGTGCCGAAGCCAGTCGACGCTACGAGGAGATGGTCGGTCGACCGCTCGTCGAACTCGACTGGTACGAAATATTGGCGATGGTGCGCATGGGGTGTTGCATCCTGCGGACACAGGCACTACTTCGCGCCATCGGACAAAGCGATCACTTTCTGACCCGAGCGCCACTTCTGCCGGCGTGGACGATCGAAGCCATAAGAGGTTGATCCCTTGGTCGACGTTGATCCCGTTGCGGGGTAGCGACACTCGGCGCCCGGTAACCGCCAGCCGGAACAAGTTACTGCGTGACAAGCTCCAAACGCTCGAGACGACGAACCAAGATGCTAGGCAACCACATTCCGATGTCCGTCACATCGAACCAGCTGGTGCGGTTAAGCAGGGTGCTCAGCACAATGCGGGCCTCCAACCGAGCCAACGCAGCCCCGACACAAAAGTGCACGCCCTTGCCGAAAGTCACGTGAGTCTTGCCGCTGCCGCGGTCGAGACGGAATTCATTGGGAGCTTCGAACTGCACCGGATCGCGGTTGGCGGCGCCCCACATCAGCAGCAGATGGGCATCGGCCGGGACCTCGACGCCGTCCAGCGCGGTGTCGCGCCGCACGTGCCGATAGTGACCGCGAAATGGCGGCTCGTAACGCAGCACCTCTTCGATGAACACATTCAACAGCCCGGGCTCGTTGCGCACCCGCTGTTGAATAGCCGGGCGTGTGCCGAGAATCCATGTCGCGGTGCCGAGCAGCGACGCCGTGGATTCGCCCGCGGCGCTGAACAGCGTCAACATGATCCCGAGTGCGGCAGTCTGCTCCAACTCGCCAGAGGCATGGCGCGCAGCCAGATCTGCGATGAGGCCGGATTCCTCGTTTGCGCTTGCCTTTTCAAAATGTTCCATCACGTAGCTGGAGAGTTCGAAGGCCGCGGCTCCGGCTTTTTCCAGCTGCGCGGCGGTGACGACGCCGTCCAACAGCGTGGTGGTGGCATAGCCAAGCCGAATGAGATCATCGACGTCGGTATCGGGCAGGCCCAATAGCCGGGCGACCACCATCATCGGAAGTCTGTTCGCCATGGCGCTCATCCACTCGATGCGCCCGTCGCGCAGGTTTTCCTCCCAGAGGCGAGCGGCCGTCTCGCCGGCGAAGTCCTCGATGATGCGAATGCGTTTGGCGGACAGGTGCGGCAGGAGAAGCTTGCGGTGCGCCGCATGGGTCGGATCGTCTGCGGTGGCCAACGCGTGCATGGCGGCTCCCAGCTCACCCATCTGAAACGCGGTGACCGTTCCGTCGTCGTGATAGACCATGGTCGCGGTGAGGTTCGACGAGAAGTCCTCTACCCGCGTTACGGCGTCAACGACTGCGTCCCAGCCACATACGGCATAGAACACCGAATCGCCGATGCGATGAACGGGTGCCTCGGCACGCATCCGGTCATACAGCGCGTAGGGGTCCTGCAGGGACTCGGCGCCGAAGAACTGGGCCGGGTCAGCCAATACCGTCACCGATTCAGGTTGGGACGCACGCACAAGCAGCGTCAATACGTCGCGGCGAAGTTGATGAACGATCAAGCGTGCCGACGGCCCGGCCAGGAGCGGTGGCACCACACCACCTGCGAAATTGCTAAGAAAACGTACCTCAGAATTCTCACTGTGAGAGAATACTCTAATCACTTTTCTGGACGGCGGGAGGCGTTCACGAGATGTCGCACGGCGACTGGCTGGTGGGTGGCGACCGCAGCAGTGCGGCCGCTGAACGCATCTACAACGCGGCGGCCGACCTGATTTCCAGCGGCGGCTACGATGCCTTCACCATCGACGCCCTGGCAGCCAAGGTGCACTGCTCGCCGGCGACGATCTACCGGCACGCCGGCGGCAAGGCGGCCATTCGCGATGCCGTGGTTGGCATTCAGGCCACCCGCATCCTCGCTACGGTGCGTGACGCGATCAACGGACTGAGCGGCCCAGAGCGAGTTGTGACGGCCACCAACGTCGCTTTGCGGCGCTTGGGTTCCGATCCGCTCGCCGATCTCATGCGATCGGCGCAGCTGGCGCCTGGCAGTGAATGGCTGACCACCTCACCGGCGGTCACGCGGTTTGCCGCCGAAATGCTCGGCCAGACCGACCCGGACCCGCTGGCCGCGCAGTGGCTCATCCGCGTATTTTTCGCCCTCTGGTGCTGGCCACTCAAAGCCCCAGCGGATGAACGTGCGATCGTGCAGCGCTTCCTCGGCGCATCATTTTCCAACGACGCGATCGGTCGTTCCGCCCCGAAAAAATAAGCTGGGAGCTCGGCCGCGCGGCCCGGAAGGCCAGCGGGATGCCTCAATCGCTGCCGCGACGAGTGTGCCGATCATGGTGCTGTGTAAGCCGTTTCGGCTATCGTTACGTTCCCTCGTCGATTGAGTTCGATGCGTCGGACCACGCAGCCGCCGGCACCGCCGTCATGCCATCGCGGTGCTCCACGATTGATCCCAACGATCAATCGCCGCCACCTGATCAAGTGGTTTCCGCCGCACTGGGTGGTGCCCGCCCTTGGGCCAGCCCACCGTGAGCAGAGTCGCGATCTTCCAGTCGTCGGGGATACCGACCATGGACCGCAGCTGGTCCTCGCAGGACCCGTGCCATAGGGTGATCGCCGCTCCAAGGCCTTGGGCCCGGGCCGCCAGCAGGAAATTCTGGACGGCCGGAAAGATCGACCCGCCCTGCTGTAGTTCAGTGGTTCCCCGTTGCGGCTGGACACAGAACAGCACCAGCACAGGCGCCGCGCCACCGACGCTCATGTGCTCAGCCATCGCTTTCAGAACGCGCGATTTGGGGTCGTCCGCCGCGTTCTCAGGCATCGAAAGCCGATAGAACTCGGTCATCACGTCCCACGTCTGGTGGGCCGCGGCGGTGACCACGTCGCGCAAACTGCTCGATTTCAGTACGACAAACTTCCACGGCTGTTGATTGCCGCCGGACGGAGCCCAACTCGCAGCGCGCAGACAGGTGTCGATCGCCTCCTCGGAGACGGGTTCGTCGCGATAGCGCCGCACCGCCGACGCGGTGCGCATGACCTCCCAGAGATCCGCCGACGTTTGCGGGCCGGGTCGCTCGCTCACGGCGCCACCGTGGAGGGCAGCACGCCGTGCCAGGTTCCGCCGCGCACCGGACCGGTAACCAGAGGCAGATCGAGGGTCGACAACACACCCGGTGGGGCGGCCATCACGGCCGGGATGGCGTTGAGCTCACGCATGACGGTCGCGTAGGTCAGGCCGCGCATGTTGTTCTCCCGCCCATGCATCTCGATATCGACGGTGTAGGTGGGCAGCCCGTCAACGATGACCCGGTAGCCGCCGTGCGGTGATGGGTGCCGCGGCCAACCCGGCGCGGAACCGTCGCCCATACGGGTGATGTGTTCGAGTACAACGCGCTCTTCACCTCCCACGATGCCGGCGAGCTTGAATCGCATACCTCCCATGGTGCCCGGCTCGATCCAGCCCGACGCAACCTCGTATCGCTCTGTGGCCAACCATTTTTCGATGGAGGTGTCGACGCGGTCGAGTGGGAGTCCGACGCCGTCGGCCACCAGGTGGACGATCGGCGCCCACAGCGCGGCCAGCCGCTCGGGGTCGAATAGCGGGGCCGGGTGGTCGGGGGCGTGCCCGAACCCCATGAAGTCGAACATGATGTCGGGTTGATTGATGGGGCCGTAGTCGAGCATCTCGAGCATGGTGATGGTATCGACACGACTGCTGAAGCCCGTCATCGTCAGCGCGATCACGTCGTTGGCCCAGCCTGGGTCGACGCCGCTGTTGAAGAAGCTGGTGCTGCCCTCTGCGCAGGCCGCCTCGAGCAATTCGACGGTTTCCTTGTCGGCTGCGGGCGGATAGCACATCGGCACCAACGCGGTGCACACCACATTCATGCCCGCTCGCAGGCAGCGCGCGATGTCCTGCGCCGCATCGTGATAGCGATAGTCACCCGATGCGAAGTAGGCCACCACGTCTGCGTCCACCGACAATGCGGTGTCGATGTTTCGCGTGGCGATGACCCCAGTCGCGGGCATTCCGCACAAGTCGCCGGCGTCCTTGCCGTCCTTGGCTTCCGCATGCACCACCACCCCGGCCAGCTCCAAGCCGGGGTGCGCGATGAGGGCACGCAACGCACCGACGCCGACCTGGCCCGGGCCCCACAGGATTACTCGTGGCTTGCCTTGACCGTCCGCCATTTGCACCCCTTCCGGCCAACACCAGCCGATCTGTGAGAACATACCTTCTCATATATTGATAACACCATTACCGGATGCGGACGAAAGGGGCGAACGGTGAGCGATTACGAATTCTTGAAGTGGGAGACCTTCGACGACAGCATGGTCGTTCGGATTTCGCTGAATCGCCCCGACCAGCGCAACGCCCAGAATCGGGGCATGCTGGTCGAACTCGATGAGGCGTTTGCCCGCGCCGAGTCCGATGACACCGTCCGCGTCGTCGTCCTGGCCGGCGAGGGCCCGATGTTCTCGTCCGGTCACGACATCGGCTCCAAGCAGGCGCGTGCCGAGTTCGGTCCGGGGCCCGGCCAGCACCCCACCGTGGCCATCAATGGAGGTACGCGCGACGGCGCGGAGCGGACCATGCTGCAGGAATGGCACTATTTCTTTCAAAACAACCTGCGCTGGCGCAACCTGCGCAAGATCACGATCGCCCAGGTGCACGGCGACGTGTTCTCAGCAGGTCTCATGCTGATCTGGGCCTGCGACCTCATCGTGGGAAGCGAAGAGGTGCGCTTCGCCGATGTGGTGGGGACGCGGCTCGGCATGTGCGGCATGGAATACTTCGGCCATCCCTGGGAATTCGGACCGCGCCGCACGAAGGAGCTCATGCTCACCGGTGACGCGATCGGGATCGAAGAGGCCTACCGGCTCGGCATGGTCAGCAAGATCTTCACGCGCGACGAACTCGCCGAGCGCACGCTGGAGTTGGCGCGGCGGATCACGAAAGTGCCCACGATGGCGGCCCTGCTCATCAAGGAATCGGTGAACCAATCAGTCGACAACATGGGCTTTTACAACGCGCTGCAATCGTGTTTCGCGCTGCACCAACTGAATCACTCACACTGGGCCCAGATCCGCGAGGACAAGCTCCCCACCGCGGGCGAAGAGCAAGGGGTGCCGAACTGGCGGACCGCTCCCCCGGTTGTATTGGCCGTCAAAGATCAGGTCCGGTCCGGCGTCTAACGTTGTGCCGGTGACCAACAACTCGCCCGCGGCGCCACGCCCCATGGACGTCACCGTTCCGGGGCATCTCTTCGCCCAGCTGCCGTTCTACGACGTCGTCGACACCGATGATTCGGTCGTCGTCGACCTGCACAACCGGCCGGACCTGACGAACCTGCGCGGCGCGCTGCAGGGGGGACTCGTAGCCACACTCATCGATGTCGCCGCCGGGCGCCTTGCGGTCAAATATGCCGGCGACGGCGGCGGGGCGGGAACCGCGGACATGTCCATCCATTTCCTGGCCCCGATCGTCGATGGGCCCGCGCGTGCGATCGCCACGCTGGTGCGCGCGGGAAAGCGGATGATCGTTGTCGGCGTCGACGTCTGCGACGTTGGCCGAAACCGGCTCGCGGCACGCGCCACGCTGAGCTTTGCGATCCTTGCGTCGCGCGATCCTGTTCACTCCGCAGCGGCACCGTAGCGCGCGTCGGCCACCCGGTCCAGGGCGACGGCTGGTTCGCCGAAAACCATTGCCCAGCCCCGTACCCGGCGATAGTAAAGCTGGATGTCGCCCTCCATGCCGAACCCGTATCCGCCGTGGATATGCAGGCTACGCCGCGTGGCATCGCGCGCCGTCTCGTAAGCGAATGCGAATGCCATCGCGGCCAGTTCCCGTACGCGTTCGGGCTCGTCGGCGAATGCGCACGCCGCCTTGAGCCCCAGCAGCCGCGCCCCGTCGGCAGCGGTGGCGCTGTCGGCCAGCGGGTGGGACACCGCTTGGAAGCTGCCGATCGCAGCCCCGAAGGCATGGCGTTGCTTGGCGTAGTCGACGCCGATCTCGAGGGCCTTCTTGGCAGCACCGGCCAGCGCGACGGCCGTGAGCGTGAGCCACAGGTCGAGAGCGCCGTCGAACAGGTCGCGCGCCCACGTATCGTCCGCGAGGACCATGGGCTCGTTCTCAATCGAAATGTCCGCCAGCGGCAATGACGCGAGGTTTTCCACTGCCGTGCGGTTCTTCTCGATCGGCACCACCAGCAGTCGCCCGTCCGCAAGGGCGATCACGTGGTCGGCCACCGCCCCGCCCGGTACCAGCCTCAGCTGGCCACCACGCTCGGCGCGCGGCGCAAACGTCACCAGACGGTCACCCGCGATGGCCGCGCTGAGCAGCCCTGCGCCGGCCTCGCCCGATGCTGCCAGCAGTCGCGCGGCAACCTGCGCCTCGATAACAGGCGCCGACGCGACCGCGCGGCCGCACTGCTCGGCGATCAGCGCAAGTTCCAGTTCGGTGGCACCCCATCCGCCGGCTCCCTCACCGACCGCCATCTCCACTGCCCCGGTGTCCCGCAATGCTTCCCACAGCTTGAGATCGAAGCCCGACGGTTCAGCGGCACGCACTCGCTCCGAGGTCGACTCACGCGCAAACAGCGCGGCGAACGAATCCACCAACTGTCTCTGCTCCCCCGTTAGGCTCAGGTCCACGATTGACGTCCAATCACATGCGGATATGGTTACTCTCAAAATTGAGATTAGCATTATCGTCTGTGCTACCCAGGGCATATACGACGACAGATTGGCGTGTAGACATTGCATTTTCAGCTCGCCGCAGACACCACGGCCTACCGCGACGGGATCCGTGCCCATCTTCAGGACGTGTTGACTCCCGAATTCGAGGAACGCATCTACCGGAGCGGCGTCGCGCACGACGACGCGTTCGCCAAAGGCCTGGTTGACAAGGGCTATTTCGCCCCGGCGTGGCCCGTCGAGTTCGGTGGGCAGAATCGCAACGCATGGGACGACCAGGTCGTCAAAGAGGAACTCATGCGCTTCGACGCGCCGGTGTACCTCTCCGAGACAACCCGGATGGTGGCGTCGATCATTCGCGAGGTCGGTACCCCGGCGCTGAAGGATCGCATCCTGGCCGGTGCGGTCAGCGGCGAGATCACCATCGCCCTCGGCTTCACCGAACCCGAATGCGGGTCGGACGTTGCGGCTGCCGCGACCAAGGCCGTGCGCGACGGCGACGACTGGGTGATCAACGGCTCCAAGATGTTCACCACCAACGGTCACATCGCCGACTTCGTGTTTCTCCTCGCGCGCACCAACACGGACAAACCGAAACACCAGGGACTGACCATGTTTCTGGTGCCGTGTGACTCCGAAGGCTTTGCGGCACAAGCCGTGTGGACCCTCTCTGGAGAACGCACCAACATCACCTTCTACAGCGATGTCCGCATCGGCGACGAATGGCGGATCGGCGAAGTCGATGGCGGGTGGCAGGTGCTCGGCCTGTCGTTGCAGGACGAGCACGCATCCGGATGGGGCCCGCACCTGATCCGATTGCTGGACCATGCCGAGCGCTGGGCCACCACCAGTCACGCCGACGACGACTCACCACCCATCGCGAAAACCGACGTCCGGCGCCGGCTGGCCCGCATCGCAATGGAGACCGAGGTGTCGATGCTGTTGCAGCGACGGTGCGTGTGGATGCTCGAACAGGGCGACATACCGGTGGCCGAGGGACCGATGTCCAAGGTATTCAGCACCGAGGCGCTTGAACGCGCCAGCCAGGACGTGGTCGAACTCGTCGGCCCCGACGGGTTACGCAGCTACCTCGAACCAACCGCTCCCGAGCGCGGCCGGTTCGACCACTCACTCCGGTTCTCGTTGGGCACCACGATCTATGCGGGCACCAGCGAGGTTCAGCGCTCCATCATCGCCCAGCGCGGGCTCGGCCTACCCCGTTAGTTTCTTAGACCGTCCGGCCCGGCCGGCAGACGCGGCACGCGCGGACGCCTTGCGCGCAGGCTTGGCCTTGGCATCCGGGACCGGCGGCGTGACCGCTTGCTTGCACCACGCCCACAATTGGTCCTCGGTCAGCTTGGAACCTTTGCCGCCCAGATGAAAAACACCGATCTGGGCGAGCGCGGTGAGCGTCGTGTTCAGCAACGTGGTCAGCTGCGCGGGGGTCAGGTCGGTGCGTACCAGGCCGGCCCGAGCGCACGAGGTGATGATCTTCGTCAGGAGCTTCAGGTGAGGCTCCCACACCTTGGCGAAGTCGTCCGGCCGCTCGATCTCCAGGCTCAGGTTGTAGATCGTCATGACCCGGCCGCCGACGGCTTCCGACGATTCCGCACGCGACAGCACGCCCCGGCAGAAGGCCTCGAGTTGCTCCATCGGACCGTCGGCCGCGGCGACATCCTGCCGGATGTCCTCGGTGAACTGACTTGTCACGTTCTCGTAGAGCGCCAACATGAGTTCTTCTTTGCCCGCGAAATGTTGATAGAAAGCGCGGAGACTCAGATTCGACCTGTCGATGAGCGTCTGGATAGTGAAGTCGGCCTTGCCCGACTCCTCTACCAATTCGAGCGCGGTGGCCAAAAACCGCGAACTGCGGGCGAGGGCACGCGCTCTGGCAGTACTCAACCGCCGATCGATCGTGCGTTGCTGCCACGTGCCGGGCAGCTCGACCTCGGTATCGACAAGTTCTAAACCGGCTTCGAAATCGGCGGAACCGGCAGGCTTCTTCGTAGGCATAATGCGGTAAGAATACGCGTCCGCTACGGAAAATGTGCGATCTACCTACACGCGTATGTTGATTCTCACTGCGCGTAAGTCGCTGTTGCCCGCATGGACCGCGCCCGCGATCGCCGCGCCGGCGCCCCGGTCTTCCCTCCATCTGGAGGTGCCCGGCGCACGAGACGACCCCGATGCGGTACCGTGGAAACGGTCATTCTCATTTCCGTATCAATGTGCCACGAATTGAAGCCGTTGCCGTTCCCGAAGGAGTGCAGCGTTGAGCGCAGATATCCTAATCGTCTCGCCGGACGACCATCTGGTAGAGCCGGCAGATCTGTGGACCAGCCGACTACCCGAGCGCTACCGAGACATCGGACCGCGGATCGTTCGCACCCGCGGGCGCATGGACCCGTCCGTCACGTCCGACGTCGCGTTCGTCGAGGACGACGAGGGCCGGGACGCAGACATCTGGCACTACGAGGACGCCATTATCCCGATCCCCCTCATCAGCGCGGCCGCCGGCTACGAAATCGACGAACTCACTACCGACCCAATCACCTACGACGAGATGCGCCCCGGCTGCTTCCGGCCGGCGGATCGGCTCGCCGACATGGACATCGCCGGCATCGAGGCCTCGGCGTGTTTCCCCAATACCCTCGTCCGTTTCTGCGGTCAACGCTTCCTCTACGGCAAGGACAAACAGCTCGCGCAGCTCTGCGTCGAGGCCTACAACGACTTCCAGATCGACGAGTGGGGCGGGAGTTCGAACGGTCGGCTGATCCCGCTGGGCATCATCCCGCTCTGGGACGTCGACCTCGCCGTCAAGGAGGTCGAACGGGTAGCCGCCCGTGGCATGCACGCCGTGTGCTTCTCCGAGCTGCCCTCTCGTCTGGATCTGCCGTCCATTCACAGCGGCTATTGGGACCCGTTCTTCGCCGCATGTGAGCGAAACCAGGTGGGGATCATGCTGCACATCGGGTCGAGTTCTTCGCTCACCAAGTCCTCGCCCGACTCTCCGCATGTCGTGACGAGCGCGCTGATGGCGGTCAATTGCACTATCGCGCTGGTCGACTGGCTGTTCTCCGGCAAGCTCATGCAGTTCCCCGACCTCAAGCTCGCGTTCGCCGAGGCGCAAGCGGGTTGGATCCCGTACTACCTGCAGCGCGTCGACGAGGTCTGGGAGGACCGGCGGGCGTGGGGCGGGATCCACCCCCTGCTGACCGAACCGCCGAGCAGTCAGGTACCCGGTCGGGTTTGGTTTTCCACCTTCGGCGATCCGGTCGCGTTCCGCATCCTGGATCTGGTCGGTGAGGACCAGCTCATGTTCGAAACCGACTACCCACACAACGACACGAACTGGCCGCGCAGCACCGAGGTCGCCAACAAGGCGACGGAAGGGCTGGACGAGGCAACCAAGCGAAAGGTGCTGTCCACCAACGCGAAGAACTTCTTCGGAATGGTGTAGGGCGGTTGCGAAGCGCTACAGGGCCTTCCAGTCGGGCTTGCGCTTCTCGAGGAACGCGCGCGGTCCCTCGATGGCGTCTTTCGTCAGGGCCACCTTCATCCGGTAGTTCTCGGCGAGAAGCTCTGCCTCGTAGATGGGCATCGACAGCCCTTTGCGCACGGCCATTCGTGAACCCCGGACCGCCAGCGGCGCATTCGAATTCACCACGTCGGCGATCTCCCAGGCGCGTGCCATGAGCGCGTCGTGCGCGACCAGCTCGGTGAAGACGCCCAGGTCATAAGCGCGCTGCGCGTCCAGCTTTTCGTGCTTGCCCATCAAGATCAGCCGCATCGCCACCGGTAGCGGAAGTATGCGGGCGAGCCTGACCCCTTCCCGCCCGGAGGTCACGCCGATGCTGACATGCGGATCCATCAACGTCGCGCGCTCCGAGGCGACGGTGATGTCCGCCGTGGTCACGAGGTCCATCCCCGCACCACACGCGATGCCGTTGACGGCGCAGATGATCGGCTTGGTCATTTGCAGCCACGGCGGCGTCGCCTCCTGCGGCG
Organism: Mycobacterium marseillense; assembly: GCF_010731675.1. Classification (NCBI taxonomy): domain Bacteria; kingdom Bacillati; phylum Actinomycetota; class Actinomycetes; order Mycobacteriales; family Mycobacteriaceae; genus Mycobacterium; species Mycobacterium marseillense. Next base: position 160,996 of record NZ_AP022584.1, on the reverse strand, counting down.
CATCCCACTGCCGCATCGAACTGAGAATGGGCTCGCCCTGGTTGTCGATTCCCGCCGCGTTCTCCATGTCGTGGTCGGCGGCCTTGTTGACGTCCGCCCCGACGCACAACGCGCGGCCGGCGCCCGTGATGATCACCGTCCAGATATCCTGCGAGCGTTCGATTTCCGCATAGGCCACGGCCAGTTCGGCGATCATCTCGTCGTTGACGGCGTTGAGCACCTCAGGACGGTTGAGGGTCACACAAGCGGTGTGACCCCTAACCTCGACCTCGATCGTGTCGTAGTGTGTCACCGGGTCAGGCTCCCCTCTCAGCGCGTCGGGCAACAATCGATGTCATTCGGCGGCGGCCGCGGCGACGCGGGCGGTCGGGTGAACACCCAGGATGTCGTGGAACCTGTCGCAATAACGTGGCCAGACATCCGGGTTCAGCAAGCGGGGCGGCATCCGGCCTTCGAAGATCGTCTGCCACTGAGTGGCGGTCGCCACGGCGATGTCCCGCGCCGCCTCCACGGTGATGCCAGCGGTGTGCGGTGTCGCAACGACGTTGTCGAGCCGCAGCAGGGGGTTGTCCTGCCGTGGCGGCTCCTCGTGGAACACATCGAGACCTGCTCCGGCGATTCGACCGTTGACGAGCGCGTCGAACAACGCCTCCTCGTCATGGACGGGGCCGCGCGCCGTGGTGATGAAAAAGGCGGTCGGCTTCATCGCGGCGAACTGGGCTCTGCCGAAGAGCCCTTGCGTCTCTCTGGTCAGTGGACACGTCACTTGTACGAAGTCCGAACGCTCGAGCAGCTCGCTGAGAGGAACCCGCTGCACACCGCGTGATCGTGCGGCCGCGTCGTCGAGGTAGGGGTCGAAGACCAGGACCTCCATGCCGAGCGGCGCGCACAGCTCGACAAGACGTCCACCGATGGCGCCGAGCCCGACGACACCGAGTGTCTTGCCCAGCAGCTGACTTCCGCGCAGGGACTGCCGGTCACCGAGCGGACCGCTGCGCAATACCCGGTCGGAGACGGTGATCTTCTTGGCGAGGTCGAGCATGAATCCCAGCGCGTGCTCGGCCACCGCCTCGGCGCCCGGACCAGAGTTGTTGCACACCGCTATCCCCGCGCGCGTGCACGCATCGACGTCGATGACGTCATATCCGGCCCCGGCTGAGCAGACGGCGAGCAGGGTCGGACAGCGCGCGATCAATGCCTGCCCGGCCAGCCACTGTGCGCCATCGGCGACCGATGCGACATCGGTTCGTGTGGCTACTTGATAGCCGTGTGCGGATTCCAGTGCTGCCCAACCGTGTTCGGTGGGGGCGCTCAGATCGAGTTTGACGATCTCAATGCCGGAACCTTCCAAGATGTCCCCAGCGGCGGGATCAGTCCACCGCTCGACGACCAACCGCGGTCGTGGCGCGTCGGTCATCTTCCCGGTGCACCTGTCGCGCCAGCAGTCATGGCCGAGCCTTCGGCTTGGCCTGCGCCGCTTTGAACATGTCGGCCAGCGCGTTGTCGACGTTGCGGTAGTCGTTGCGCGCGATTGCGCCGTCACGTCCGGGCACCACGTCGTATCCGAGCCGCAAATCCTTGTTTTCCATGTGGAAGTACTCACGGCCGATCGGCAGGCGACGATCCTCGCGGGGGACCTCCATCCAGGCGCGCAGAAAGCAGCGGGCTTTCTTGGGGTCGTTGCTGCTGACGAAGTCCGACCGGGAATGACACATCGCGAAGTTGTTGGCCACGGCCGCTTCCCCGGATTCCAAACGGAATTCGACTTGTTGGTCGACGAGTATGTTGCGAAGCAGCTCGACGGCCTCTTCTTGTTTCGGGGTGAATTCGCGGCCGAGGGTCTTCATCGCCGGCAAGATGCTGCTGTAGGTGAAGTTGATGCAGATTCGCCCGTTGATCTGGGAGAAGACCGGAACGTCGTAAGGGGTGATATCGGGCTGGTCATCCGGTTGTTCGCTGCGTCGGTGGTGCGGGAAGCCTTGATAGAGCACGTCGAGTAGGTCGGGGCGTTCGGCCAGGATTCGGTTGTGCGCGGCGGGACCGCTCGCGAACTGGCTTTCGCCGCCCTGGGCCGCCGGGTAGACGCACAGCAGCGCCAGGATGTCGGCGGCATCGTTGTGCATGGCGAGTTCGGCGCGAGACTTCGTGCCGCGCGCGGGTTGGATTCCGCCGGGCAGGATCTCTTCCTGCACGCGCACCATGCGGTGACCAAAGGAGTTGTTCGACACCAGATAGCCCAGATGCGTGCAGAACGCCCAGTAGATGCGTTCGAGGTCTTCAACCTCATGCTGATCGACCGGAAAGCCCCGCACGCATGCCAGGCCTTTGCCGAACATCAGGTCCCGGTAGAGCCGTCCCAGATCGTCGTCGAGGTCTGGGTGCCGAGCATCCTCCGGAGTGATGTCGTCGCGGTCTTTACCGGCTGTCTTGACCAGGATCGATTCCAGCGCAGCCACATTGCGGGCGGACAGGTCGAAGGCGAAGTCTTCCTTGCTCGCGAAGTCCGCGCCGGTCCACGCCATGGGGTCGGTGACGCGTTCGGTGTAGATGGTTGTCGGCATCCGGTCCTCCTGTGGGGTTGGCGTCGCTTTCGGCTACTCGGTGTCATTCGGCTCGCTGATGGCTCGGCAGTTCGCGAAGCGCTTGCGCGCGCGCTGTGGCCGCCTCGGTCATCATCCCGATGTCGGTGCCCGCCGAGATGAATCGCAATCCGAGTCCCACGAATCGATTCAGCAGGTCAACTGACTTTATTCCGGCGATGCCGAGCGCCACGCCGTGACCACGACAAGCCGCCGCGACCGATTCTACTGCACGATGGAAATGCTCATTCTCATACTGCCCATGGATGCCCATCGCCGCGGTCAGATCACTCGGCCCGATGAGGATCATGTCGACCCCATCGACCGAGGCGATGGAGTCGGATGCTTCGACCGCCTCTGGAGTCTCGACCATCACCGCCACAACGGTGCGCCGTTCGAGCAAGTCCACCAATTGCGGCGCTCCTCGCGGTGTGTATCCACTGACCGCATTTAGACCCGAGATGGACCGGCTACCGATCGGCGGAAAGCGCGCAGCCCGGACCACACCTTTTGCTTCTTCCTTCGAATTAACATGGGGCACAATGATTCCTACCGCGCTGCCGTCCAAGGCTCTCGCGATGACGCTGGGATCGTGGGACGGCACCCGCACCAGGCCGGAAATTCCCGCGCCAAGTGCGCTCACGCACAGCATCTGCGCAGTGTCCAGCGACGTGGTTGTGTGCTCGAGATCGACGTAAACGGCGTCGTATCCGCATGCGGCCGCGATCGCGGGAACGTCAGGAGTGCGCGCACTGAGCAACGCCAGGCAGAGCACCGGCGCGTCTCCGCGCAACGCGTCCCGCAGCGTCGTCGTCATAGGCACACGGTAGCGGACCGAGAATATCGTTTCCACAATATCGTCAATGGTCGTTATCAGCCGGGACAGGGATGTGATAACCATTAGCTATGCCGTCGAACCGCGTCGCCATCGTGGGCGCAGCCCTGTCCGAGTGCGGCCGGGTGCCCGACAAGACCGCCATGGCTCTCATGGCTCAATCGTCGCGGCGGGCTGTCGCGGATGCCGGGCTCACCAAGGAGGACATCGATGGTTTCGGTGGGCACGGAACGTTGCTTCCGCCCGTAGAAGTCAGCGAGTACCTCGGCCTACGGCCGACTTGGGTCGACGCGACCAACGTCGGCGGATCTTCGTGGGAAGTGATGGCCGGTCATGCAGCCGGCGCGATCGCGGCCGGGGAAATTGATGTCGCTCTGCTGACCTATGCGTCGACCGCACGTTCCGACGTCAAGCGACAAGTACGGGCGTCAGCTGCGGCCATGGGAACCGGTGGCGCACTGCAGTACGAGGCGCCCTACGGCCCCACTCTGATTGCCAAATACGCCATGGCGGCCAGGCGCCACATGATCGAATTCGGCACCACGGTCGACCAACTGGCCGAAGTCGCCGTCGCAGCCCACGAGTGGGCGGCCCTGAACGACAACGCGTTTGACCGAGAGCGCATCACCATCGCGGATGTCGCGGCTGCGCCGATGTTGGCCGACCCGTTCACCTCCAAGCATGTGTGCCTGCGCACCGACGGTGGCGGTGCGGTCGTTCTTGCCAGCGAGCGCGTGGCCCGGGACTGCGCGAAGGAACCGGTTTGGATTCTCGGGGCGGCCGACGCGACGTCGCACGTGAGCATGAGCCACTGGCCCGATTTCACGACGTCGCCTGCGGCGCGCTCGGGTCCACTCGCGTTCGCGCGCGCCGGCATCGGCCCGGCGGACATCGATGTGTGCCAACTCTACGACTCCTTTACCTCCACCGTCCTGTTGACCGTGGAGGACCTCGGCTTCTGCGCCAAGGGCGACGGGGGGCCCTTCATCGAGTCCGGCGCGCTTCGGCCAGGCGGGGCGCTGCCCACCAACACCGACGGCGGTGGCCTGGCTTCCTGCCATCCTGGTATGCGGGGGATGTTCCTCATGGTGGAGGCGGTCAGACAGTTGCGCGGAGAATGCGGACCGCGCCAGGTCAGCGGGGCCGCGCTGGGGTGCGTCCATGCCATGGGCGGCTTCTTTACCCACAGCGCCACAATGATTCTCGGGAGGCAGTGATGACGGCTCCTGATCGGCCCACGGTCGACGCCGACGGCCGAGCGTGGTGGTCAGCCGCGCAGGACCGCAAGCTGATGGTGAACGTCTGCGGGTCCTGCGGCCAGACATCTTTGTACGCACGGCCGTTCTGCCCGCACTGTTGGGGTGAGGACGTCGAGTTGGCACAGGCCAGCGGTCGCGGACGGCTCTACACGTGGAGCGTCATCCACCACAATGCGGCTCCTTTCGATGTGCGCACCCCGTACGTGTTGGCGATGGTGGACCTCGCGGAGGGGCCGCGATTGATGACGGTCGTGGAGAATTGCCAGATCGAAGATTTATGCGCCGGCATGGATTTGGTGATCGCCTTCCGCGATGACGAAGATGGATTCGTCGTCCCGGTCTTCCGTCCTGCTGGCGGCGGGGCCTCGGCGGCAGGGTCGCTCACGCCGTAGTGACAAGGCGGTCGGCGAGCAATCGCTCTCGCCCGGCCGCTCTGGCGTCGAGTTTGGCGCGGTCGACCTTGCCGTTGGCGTTGACCGGAAGGGGCTTGTCCCAGAACACAAGCTCCTCGGGCAGTTTGTATTTCGGCAGTCCTTCCGAGACGAGAGCCCGGGCGACCTCAGCGAGCGACATCTCGATACCGGGTTCGAGCACGACCGCCATCGCCAGTCGCTCACCCGTGGTGGCGTCCGGCACGGAGTAGGCCGCGCATTCGCGCACACCGCGGATCCTCGAGACGGCCTCCTCCACTTCGGCGGCCGGGATCTTCAGCCCATTGCGAATCACGATGTCCTTGATCCGGCCGATGATCCGCACCCGCCCGTCGACGACCTCCGCCACATCGCCGGTGCGGAACCACTCACCCTCGAAGGCGTGCTGGTCGTCCTCGGCGTCGATATAACCGAGAAATGTGTGCGGCCCCTTGATGCAGCACTCGGTGGGTTCGGCCACGGAACCGACCCGCACCTCGACCTCGCCGAGGGCCACTCCGTCGTCGGCGTGGCGAACCTCTCGGGGTTCGGTTCGCAGGCCGGACGTGCTGACCGGGATCTCCGAAGAGCCATAGGCGCGCATGACGACGATGCCGAAATCGTCTTCGATGCGTTCGACGATCCGCCGGTCCAGCATCGTGCCGCCCAGATACACCGCGCGTAAGGGCACGGCGGCGTCGCGGGCGACGGCCTCATCGAGCATCCGGTTCAGCAGCCGGTCCGGGCCGCCGTACCACGTCGCACCCGATGCGACGAGGAGGTCGCAGGTCGCCGAAGGGTCCCAGCGGTCTTCGAGGATCACCGGTACCGCCAGCATCGGACCGATGAACAGGGCTTGCAGGACCCCCGTGACCGATGCGAGCGGGCTGATCAAAAAGATCCGATCGTCGCAACCGAGTCCCGCCGCGGCAATGTAATTCGCCGAAGCCATGGTCAACGTGCTCAGCGAGTGGATCACGCCCTTGGGCCGAGAGGTTGTCCCCGAGGTGTAGAGCACGAAACACGGCTCATCTGCCGGCCGCAGTGGGCGGGCGGGCCGGCCGGCGCCCATTCGGTCGTCGTCACCGAACTCGATCCAACGACATCGCGACAGTTCCGGGTCGGTGATCTTCGCCCAGTTCGGCGCCGCGCCGAATTGCGCACCGGTGCGCGTGAGGATGTCGGCGATCTGCGCGGCGCCGGCACTACGCGGCACGAGCAGAACCACCGCATCGACCCGCAGCGCGGCGTGGATCGACACCACGGAATCCACGTCGTTACCGACCACCAGCACCAGCGCGCTGCCCGCAGCAACGCCGGCATCGACCATCGCGTGGGCGGCCGAATCGATGCGCTTGTCCAGTTCGCCGTAGGTCAGTTCGGTGCCTCGTTCGACCACGGCGACCCGGTCAGCGTGCCGGGACGCGGTCCATCGCACCGCGTCGCCCGGCTCCGCCGCCCAGAAACCGGCCGCGCGGTAACGGGGCCGCATTTCGTCGGCGCGGCGGCGCGCCTCTCGTAGCAACTCAGTCGGGCCAGTCATGGGTTTCCTCCGATGCAAATGACTGCTCTCGATTAGGTAAATGTAACCTCTCCCCCATGCATGCAATGACTTTCGACAACCAGGTAGCCATCGTCACCGGGGCCGGCGGTGGACTCGGCCGCTGCCATGCGCTCGAACTGGCCCGGCGCGGTGCCAGGGTCGTGGTCAATGACCTCGGCAGTTCCGTGGACGGCAGCGGAGCATCGATCTCGGCGGCCCAAGCCGTGGTCGACGAGATCACCGCGGCCGGGGGTACCGCGATCGCCAGCGGCGACTCGGTGGCCACCGAGGAGGGCGGCGCGGCGATCGTGGCAACCGCGATGGAGGCCTTCGGACAGGTTGATGTGCTGGTGAACAACGCGGGAATCCTGCGCGACGCCGCGTTCAAGAACATGACCGCCGATCAGGTCGAAGCCGTCATGGCTGTGCACCTCTCCGGAGCGTTCAACGTCACTCGGGCAGTCTGGCCGGTTATGCGGGCGCAGAATTACGGGAGAATCGTCCAGACAACTTCGGGCACTGGGCTTTTCGGAAATTTCGGGCAGGCCAACTATGGCGCCGCGAAGATGGGCCTGGTCGGCATGATGCACGTCCTCGCCATCGAAGGCGCCCGCAACGGCATCGCGATCAACGCCATCGCCCCCATCGCGTTGACCCGAATGACCGAGGACATCATGGGCGAAGCCGGCAAGGCCATGCAGCCAGAGCTCGTCACACCCGTCGTGGTCTATCTGTGTCATCGGTCGTGCGACCGCACCGCGCACACCTACTCGGTGGGCGCTGGGAAAGTGTCACGGGTGTTCATCGGCGTCACCAAGGGAATCGAGGACACGGCACTGACCGCGGAGTCGGTGGCAGAGTCGATCGAGGAGATCGACGACAGCGCAACCTTCACCATTCGCGGCGGGCCCGCCACCGGCTGACGCGCGGGTCGTCAGCGACCGAGAAACCTGGGCGCGCGGCGTTCGGCGAAGGAAGCGAGGCCTTCCTGAAGGTCCGCCGTGCGCGACACCACCTCCTGCGCCCATGCCTCCTGCTCGAATGCGCGGTGCCGATCAGACTCCGACGACACCGACAACAGCCGCTTGGTCAGCGACAGCATCACCGTCGGCCCCGCGGCTAAACGGCCGGCGAGTTCCTCGGCGACCGCGTCGGTGTCGTCCGGAGCGGTCACGCGGTTGACCAGGCCGAGCCTTTCGCACGCGGCCGCATCGACCGGCTCACCGAGCATCAACAGTTCGGTCGCCTTGCGCAGGCCCACGATGCGCGTCAAAAGGTAGATGGCACCGGAATCCGGCAGGATCCCGCGTTGCACGAATGCCTCGACAAGCTTTGCCTCCCTTGACATCACGACCAGGTCGCACGCCAGAACCAGACTCGCGCCGGCCCCGGCGGCGGTACCCTTGACCGCGGCGACCACCGGCTTATCACAGTCGAGAATGGAGGCGACCAGCCGCTGCCAACCCTGCTGAAGCATCCGCGCGATGTCGCCGGGGCGCCTTGATGTCGGCCCGGCGGCGGCCGCCGCGCCATCCGGCCGCGGTGCGAGTCCAGCGCCGGCGCAGAAGTGCCTACTACCAGTGGCGTTCAACAGCACCGCGCGGACTGCGGGGTTTTCATTGGCCCGCACGAAGGCCTCCGTCACGGCGTCACGCGCCAACGGCGACAACGAGTTTCCCGCTTCCGGGCGATTTATCGTCACCCGTGCGACACCATCGTTGTCGATCGCACACACGATTCCGGATGCTTCTTCTGACATCTCGCTCACCCCTGCGTTAACGGCGTTTCCGTTTTTCGGGTATCTTAATTTCCACCCTGTCCGGGCTACGACACGGGCCGCCACAACGAGGAGGCAATCCGATGGGGCAGACGGGCCTGATCACCGATGAGGGATTGGCCAGGTTGCGGGCTACCATCGGCATCGCCGTCCCGCACACGCAGCCGCCGCACTACTACCGCCCCAACGAGGACACGTTTCGTCACGTCGCCCAAAGCTACGGTGACGCCAATCCTTTGTGGGCCGATCCCGAATACGCCGCGAAGTCTGTATGGGGAGAGTCTGTGGCCCCACCCGCCCTCGTCGGCGGCGACACGCTGATCGGGGAGGACGAAGTCACGACGCTCTCGGACGAGGACCGCGCACTGACCAAGGGCGACCCGCTGCGCGGGGTACACGCCTTCTACGCCTCATCGGCCCGGGAATGGTGGGCACCGCTGCGCGCCAACCACCGCGTCTTCAGGCGCAATGCCCTGGTGGCCGCGCTCGACAAGAGCAGCGAATTCGCCGACCGCGCCATCCACGAATGGTCCGCCCAGGTATTCCGCGACGACGAGGGCACCATCTTGGGCGGCCAGTACCGCAACATGATTCGCACCGAGCGCGGCAAGGCTCGCGGCCGAAAGAAATACGAAGCCGTCGAACTCAAGACGTGGACCGCGGACGAGATCGCCGAGTTCGACGAACGCTACGCGCGCGAAAGCCCGCGCGGCGCCGAGCCGCGGTGGTGGGAAGACGTCAACGAAGGCGACGATTTGGGGTCACTGACAAAGGGTCCGCTGACGGTCACCGACATGGTCTGCTGGCACGTCGGCATGGGTATGGGCATGTACGGTGTGCGTCCACTGAGACTGGCGTGGCGCAACCGGCAGCGCATCCCCCGCTTCTACACGCCCAACGAGTATGGCGTCCCCGATGCCCAGCAGCGGGTGCACTGGGAGCCCGACGCCGCCCGTAACGCGGGCAATCCCACCACGTTCGACTACGGGCGCATGCGCGAGACGTGGCTGATCCACTTGTGCACGGACTGGATGGGTGATGACGCCTGGCTGTGGAAGCTCGATTGCGAGTTCCGTCTGTTCAATTACGTCGGCGACGTCCACACCGTCACGGGCACCGTCGTTCGCAAATACCTCGCCGACGGTGAACGCCCCGCCGTCGACCTCGAGCTCGCGGCGACCAACCACCGCGGCCAGATCACCGCACCCGGACACGCGACCATCCTGTTGCCCAGCCGCGACCGAGGGCCCGTGCGACTGCCCGACCCGCCGGGCGGAGCTGCGAACCTGAGCGAGCTGCTGGCCGCCGTCACCGAACAATTCGCCGAGCGCTGAGCACATGAGTTACCCCCGTGTCCCTGGCCTTCTGGCCGAACAGCAGGGCCCGATCCTGCGGCTGACCCTCGACCGTGCCGACCGCCGCAATGCCGTCAACGACGTCATGCTCGACGCGATGATCGCTCATCTGGCCGGTGCCGGCATTGACGAATCGGTACGGGTCATCAGGATCGATGCCAACGGACCGGACTTCTGCGCGGGTGCGGACCTGATCGCCAACAACGCAAAATCCGAACGCAAACCGCGTGTGGGCAGTACGCAGCGCCGCCTACCAAACAAGGCCAATCGGCTGATCCCGTTGATGCTGGAGACGCAGGTGCCCATTGTCTGCGTAGTCCGCGGTTGGGCGATCGGGCTGGGCTTCCACATCGCGCTGGCGTCAGACTTCTGTGTCGCCACCGACGACGCCCGGTTTTGGGAACCCTTTATGGCCCGGGGTTTCACCCCGGACAGCGGCGCGGCCTGGTTGCTCCCGCGGCTCATCGGATTGGTACGAACCCGGCGACTGCTGATGCTGGGTCAGGAGCTCACCGGAGCCGCCGCCGCCGAGTGGGGCATCATCCATGGCGCCTGCGCATCCGACGAATTGCCCTCGGTGGCGGAACAACTCGTCAGAGAACTGGGTGAAGCGCCCACGGTTTCGCTCGGACTCACCAAGTGGCTGCTGCACAGCGGCAACGGCCTCGATCTTGATCGCCATCTCCAAAACGAGGCGTTAGCACTCGAATTATCTAGTCGCAGCGAGGATTTCAAGGAGGGCCTGACAGCGTTCCGCGACAAACGCGACGCAGAATTCTCGGGCCGCTGATGAAATGCTGAGAAGACCATGACACAGCTACCGATCACCCCGGGCACCCCGGTCGACGAGGCGGTCGCGGTAGTGCGGCAATGGATCGACGCCGAGGTTCCGGCCGCGTGGCGTTCGGCCGCGGCCGAGGGACCAGCGGTGCTGCGGGCCGTCCGCACCCCCGCCGACTACCGGCGCTGGTACCCGCAATTCGCCGGCACGGGCCTGGTGGCGCCCACATGGCTCCCCGACCACGGGGGCCTCGGCGTCCACAACGATGTCGCGCGCGCAATCGAAGGCGTGCTCGCGCCGCTGCGTCTGGCGCGACTCAATCCGCTGGGGCTCAACAACGCTGCCGCCGCGTTGTTCAGCCACGGGACCGAAGAGCAACGCCGACGTTTCCTGCCACCGATCGTGCGTAACGAGGAGAAGTGGTGCCAGTTGTTCAGCGAGCCGGGGGCGGGCTCGGATCTCGCGTCGCTCGCCACCAGAGCGGTCCGCGACGGCGTGGGAGACGACGCCGACTGGGTGATCTCCGGCCAAAAGGTATGGACCACGTGGGCCGACGAGGCTGATTTCGCGATCCTGTTGGCGCGGACCGATCCCGATCAGCCCAAACACAAGGGCATCACGTACTTCCTGCTCGACATGCGCCAGCCGGGTGTCGAGGTGCGACCGCTTCGGCAGATCACCGGTGAGGCCGAATTCAACGAGGTGTTCCTCGACGAAGCGCGGGTCCCCGATGCCCACCGCGTCGGCGCCGTCAACGATGGCTGGCGCGTCAGTGCTTCGACGCTGTCCAGTGAGCGACAGATGGTGTCGGGCTCGGGTTCGGGTGGGATGGGCCGCCTCGGTGGCTCGAGCGCCGATCGTCTGATCACACTCGCCAAGGAGACCGGCCGCTGGGCCGATCCGGTGATCCGGAACAAGGTGATGCGCCTGTGGGCGCAAGAGCAGGTCCGCGGCTGGACCAATGAGCGTGTGCGCGCCGCGCTTTCAGCCGGACAGTCACCGGGTGCGGCGTCCTCGATCGGCAAGGTGCACCAGGCCACCCTCAATCAGCAGATTCAGGACCTGATGGTCGATCTGCTGGGTACGGCGACGATCGCCTGGCCCGCCACCGACGATCCGGACGCGCTGCCCCGGGACGTCCAGGGGATGATGCGCAGCCTCGCCAACGGGACCGAGGGGGGCACCACCGACATCAACAAGAACATCCTCGGCGAGCGTGTCCTCGGGTTACCCAAGGAGCCTGACCCCTGGAAAGGCAAGCCCTGGAAGGGCATCCCCCGCTCGTGAGTGGCTATAAACGCGTGGTGGTGACCAAGGCCGACGGGATCGGCTGGCTGATTCTCAACCGGCCCGACGCGGGCAACGCCTTCGACGCCCTGATGCTCGACGAACTCGAATCCGCGTGGGCCGTGCTCGATGCCGACCCCGGGGTCCAAGTGATCGTCAACACCGCCAACGGCAAGGCATTCTGCACCGGAATGGATGTCGTCCAGGTCGCGCGGGACAAGGAGGCCATGCGACTTCACTCCCGCCGAACAAGAGACGCCGAGCTGAAGATCTCGTCGTGGCACTGCGGCGTCTGGAAGCCGGTGATCGCCGCGGTTAATGGGGTGTGCGCCGGGGGCGGTCTGCATCTGGTGGCCGACGCCGACATCGTGATCGCGGCCGAGGGCGCGTCGTTCGTCGACCCCCACGTGTCGATCGGCCAGGCAGTCGCCTACGAGGCCATCACGCTGCTGCGCAAGTCTCCGATGGAGGCCGCGCTTCGAATGACGCTGAGCGGCAGGACTGAACGCCTCTCGTCGCAACGCGCCCACCAGTTGGGGATTGTGTCCGAGGTCGTGCCGACTGATCAACTCCGGGCGGCAGCGGGGCGACTCGCGGCCGCGATCGCCACGAATTCGCCGACCGCGATGCGCGCCACCAAGAAGGCCCTCTGGCGCTCCCTGGAAGTCGGAATGACGCAGGCGCGCAGCGATGCCACCGATGAGATCTGGCGACTGCGCAATCACCCGGACCACGCCGAGGGCGTCCGGGCGTGGCGCGAGAAGCGCATACCGCAGTGGCAACCGCTGCCAGATGTCGCGGAGGTTTCATGACATACCAGAGACTCATCGTCGAACGGCGCGGTCCCGTCGGATGGATCATCAATGACCGCCCAGATCGCCTCAATGCCTACGACGTCGTGATGCGGGAGGAATTTCCCAGGGCGTGGGCGGAATTGAACACCGATCCCGATGTCCGCGTCATCGTGCACACCGGAAACGGACGGGCCTTTCAGGTCGGCGCCGATGTCGAGGAACTCGACGGCGAGGCCGTGCTGCAATTTCAGGAGACCATGCGCACACTGGATCTGAAGTTGAGCGCCTGGCACTGCAATGTCGAGAAGCCGGTCATCACCGCCGTCAATGGCGTGTGTGCGGGCGGCGGATTGCACTGGGTGGCCGACGCCGACATCGTCATCGCGTCGTCGGATGCGACGTTCGTCGACCCCCATGTGTCGATAGGTCAGGTCAGCGCGCTGGAGACGATCGCGCTGATGCGCAAGATGCCCGCCGAGGCAGTGTTACGGATGGCACTCGTCGGCAGCCACGAACGGCTCAGTGCCCAACGGGCATACGAGCTCGGCATGATCAGCCAGGTGGTCGACCCACCCGACAGTCTGCGTGATGTCGCGCAGGAACTCGCCGAAAAGATTGCCAGGAACTCCCCCGCAGCGATGCGGGCCACCAAGCGGGCACTATGGGGCGCGCTCGAATACGGGCTGACGGACGCATGCCGAGAAGGCGCGAAGCACCTGACATCGATGTGGGGGCACCCGGACCAGAACGAGGGGCCGCTTGCCTTCGCGGACAAGCGAACTCCGAATTGGGCTCCGCTGGAGGCCGATTCGTGAGTCTCGTCGGGCTGCTGGACGGTTTGCCCGAGGTCGCCGTGCACATGGCCGGGTCCAGGGAAAGCCAAATGTCGCGCGAAGAGTTGGCTGCCAGTGCGGATCAGCTCAGCACATTGCTCACTGACAGCGGACTGGCTATCGGCCAGGTGGTCGCCGCGATGCTGCCCAACGACGCCACCACCGTCGCCGCGCTGTTCGGCACGTGGTGCGCCGGCGGCGTATACACACCGCTGAACCCTAGGGCGGCCGATGCGGAGATCGTCAGCCAGCTCGAGACTTTGCGTCCCGTCGCCATCGTCACGACTCCCGAACTGGCCGAACGCTTCACGACGTTCGGGTTGCCGGTACTGCGGGGCAAGGACGGGTCGTGGTCAACGACCGCTGGGTCTCGAAATCCCATCGATCCTCGGCAGTACGACGCCGATGTGGCCCTACTGCAGTTCACGTCAGGCACCACGGGTCCGCCGAAACCGGTGCCGCTCCGTCACACCACGGTGCTCGATCTGATTGACCGGCTGCTGGCCAAACTCCGCGGGACGAAACCTGCCTCCAAACCCGCTGACAAACCAAAGCGCCCGCCGATGCCGAACCTGGTGCCCTTATCGTTGTCGCTGTGGGCCGGCATCTACCAGGTGTTGTTCGCCTTCCGGGCCGGCTCGGGCGTCGTGCTGATGGACCGGTTCTCTCCGTCGGATTTCGCCGCGCTGGTCCAGCGACACCAATTGCGCTCCACGGTGCTGCCACCCGCGGCGCTGACCATGGTTCTGCACGACGACTCGGTGGCCGACCTCGCGCCACTGAAGATCGTGCGGTCGATCACCGCTCCCCTGTCGCCCGTTCAGGCGCGCCGGTTCCGGGACAAGTTCGGGGTGATAGTGCTGAACTCCTACGGCCAGACCGAACTCGGGGGCGAGGTGGTGGGCTGGTCGGCCGCCGATGCCCGCGAGTGGGGCGAGACCAAACTGGGTTCGGTCGGCAGGCCGCTGCCCGGCATCGACGTCACGATCGCCGACGACGAGGTGATGGTCCGCACGCCCACGACGGCCGCCCGGAAGATCGATCCAACCTTCCTGGACCGACTCACCGACGACGGCTGGTTCCACACCGGCGACCTCGGCTGGTTCGACGACGACGGCTTCCTCTGGCTCGACGGCCGGGTATCGGACATGATCAATCGCGGTGGCCTCAAAGTGTTTCCCGGCACCGTGGAGGACGTCCTGCTGGCTGCCGACGGCGTGCGCGAAGCCGCTGTGGTGGGTGTTCCGGACGACCGGCTGGGCGAGGTGCCATGGGCGTTCGTCGTGCGAAGCGATGATTCGGTCTCCGAAGACGGTCTCGTGTCGTGGTGCCGAGAGCGCCTGACGCCCTACCGGGTTCCGGTACGCGTGCTCTTCGTCCACGAGTTGCCGCGCAACGATGTCGGCAAGGTGGTCAAACGCGACCTGGCAGCGCGGGCGGGCGCGTGACCATCATCGCCCTCGACCCGGCGCCGGCACTGTCGATGGCGCTGGATGAGATCGGGGACACCATCGTCATAGAGGCGGTCGGGGCCGACGAGACGATGTGGCGGGCACTGGTCGCGCTGCAGACCACATGGCGGTCGATGCGGCCGCGGGGCGGACGGATCGTGCTGGTGCTGTCCACGGTCGGCATGGCGGGCGCCGCTGGCGCGGTGCCCTACACGACCGCTCTCGAAGGCATTCGGGCGATGGCCAAGTCCGCTGCGCGGCAATGGGCCTCAGCAGCGATCGGGGTCAACATCATCGCGGCTCCCGCACGCCTCTTCGCGACCCCGGTTGACGCCTCGCATCTGACCATCGCCGCGGTGCGCGACGACGAAAAGTTGATTGGGTCGATCGTCGAGACCGCACTGTTTCTGCTTCGTCCCGACATCGAGCACGTGACCGGCGAAACCATCGTCGTCGACGGTGGATCGGTGATGCTGCCATGACGCTCGGCGGCCATACGGTCCTGGTGACCGGCTCGGGCGCCGGCGTGGGCCGCGGTATCGCGATGGCATTGGCCGCCGACGGTGCGCATGTCGTCGTCGCATCCCGCTCCGACACCGGTGTCGCCGACGAAATATCCGCGCGCGGTCATGCTGCGATCTGGGCGCGCTGCGATGTCACGGCGCCGGAAGAGGTCGTCGATGCCGTCGGCGTCGCCGTCGCCGCAACGGGACGACTCGACGCCGTCGTGCACAACGCCACGAGCAACAGATCCAGTCAGCCGCATCGGCTCGAGGAGGTCGACCGCGCACTATGGGAGGAGCATGTCTCCGTGTCGGTGCGCGGCGCTCGACACTGCGCCGCCGCGGCGTTCGATGCGCTGCGCGAGCGCGACGGGTCATTCCTGGTCTTCACGTCGCCTGCAGGTATCGAGGGCAGCGCGACGCTCCCCCTTTACGCGACGGTGAAAGGTGCGCTTCGCGGTTTCGCCAAGAGCCTCGCCCGCGAGTGGGCGACGCACGGGATCACCGTCAACGTCGTCTCGCCGTTGGCGTACTCTCCGGCAATGACCGCCGCGATCGAAGCGGACGCCGCGATGGAAGAACGCCTCTCCCGCAGGATCCCGATCGGCCGGATCGGCGATCCCGAACGCGACATCGGGTCCGCGGTGTCCTTCCTGGTTGGGCCGTCAGCGAGATACATCACCGGTCAGACGCTGGGTGTCGACGGTGGGCATTTCATGAACCTCTGAGCCGGGTCGTCGACGGATACAATCGTTTGCTATCTTGAGAATCAACATTCTCTCACATGCTGGAGGCGCGGGTGAACGACGACAAAACGTTCGAAGTGTGGGACGCCGACAATCACATGTACGAAACCATCGACGCTTACACCCGGTATCTGCCGGAGAAGTACTCCGAGGCGCTGAAGTTCATCGACGTCAACGGCCGCAAGAAGCTACAGATTTTGGGCACGGTCACCGAGTGCATCCCCAACCCGACATACGAGGTGATCCCCACTCCGGGCGCTTGGTCCGATTACTTCCGGGGCATAAACCCAGAGGGCAAGACATTGCGGGAACTTGCCGAACCGATCCGCTGCCCCGATGAGTTCCGGCGGCCCGACCTACGCCTGGCGCTGATGGACCGGCAGGGCGTCTACGGCGCCGTGATGTTTCCGACGACAGCGGGCATGCTCGAAGAAAGGATCAAATCCGACACCGAGCTCACCCACGCGGTCACGCATGCGTTCAATCGGTGGTTACTCGACGACTGGACATTCAACTACAAGGACCGAATCTTCCCCGTTCCTGCGATCTCGCTGAACGATCCCGCGCTGGGCGTGCAGGAGCTCGAATGGTGCCTGAACAATGGCGCCCGGACGGTACTGATCCGGCCGGCACCCGTTCCGCGCGCGGACGGCACGTCGCGGTCGCCGGCGCTGCCGGAGTTCGACGATTTCTGGCGACTGGTCGAGAATTCCGGTATCTCGGTGCAGATGCACAACTCGGACTCCGGCTATGAGCGCTACGTCGACGACTGGGAGGAAGCTACGGAGTTCAACGGATTCGCGCTGAGCAAGCTGCGTGGTTTCATCTACGAGGAGAGCCGAAACATCTTCGACACTCTTGCGGCCTTCATCGCGCACGGGGTCTTCGAGCGGTTCCCCGGGGTACGCATCGGCGTGGTCGAGAACGGCGGCTCGTGGGCACACCGCCTGTTGGACGTGTTCGACCGCGTATACCGCAAGAGGCCATACGACTTCAGCGAGCATCCCTGCGATGTCTTCCGCAGACACGTGTGGATCAACCCGTTCCACGAGGAGGACATGTCGCACCTCATCGACATCCTGGGTGCGGATCGCGTGATGTTCGGGTCGGACTACCCGCATCCCGAGGGACTGGCCGAGCCCGCGGACTTCGTCAAGGAACTCGGGGATCTCCCCGCGGCGACCACCGCACGAGTGATGGGTGGCAACCTCAAAGAGCTCATCGGGATCTAGCCGAGGTTCACCGCCTCCCAAACCGGGCGCGCAGTTCGGTCTTGAGCACCTTGCCGGTGAGGTTGCGAGGCAGCGCATCAACGATTTCGAGTCGTTCGGGGGTTTTGTGCTTGCTCAGGCCTCGCGCTTGACAGTGTTCGAACACCGACGAGAGCGTCACCGCCGCGCCTGGGCGCACCACGACGACGGCGCATACCCGCTCGCCGGTCCGTTCATCGGGTACACCGATGACGGCCACGTCGGCCACCGCCGGGTGACTCGCCAGGACACCCTCGACCTCCAAGGCCGAGATGTTCTCCGCATTACGGATGATCGCATCCTTGATCCGGCCGGTGACGACGACATTGCCGTCGTCGTCGATGCGGCCCAGATCTCCTGTGCGAAACCATCCTTCGGCGTCGAAGGCCTCTGCATCCAAAGATGCGTCGACGTAGCCGAGGAAGCATTGCGGCCCCTTGAGCCGCAGCTCCCCCTCCGTGCCACGCGGCACCTGCTGTCCAGCTCGGTCGACGACCCGTATCGCAACGCCGGCCACCGGTTTGCCAACGGTGTGATCCAGTAGCTCCGCGGGACCGTTCGGCGCCTGAGAGGTGGCGACCGGAAATTCGGTCAAACCCCACGCATTGGCCACGCCGTCGACCGAAAGCGTTTGTCGCACTTGGTGACCGAGCTCGGCGGTGATCGGCGCACCCCCTCCGACGCAGCCCCGCAGATCGGGGTAGAGCGGTTCGTCACCATGCTTCGCATGCGCCGCCATGAAGGCGACGAAGAAGGGCGTCGCGCTGCCCAGCAGAGTCGGGCGATGCGCCGCGATGGCGACGGGGGTCTCGACGGGGTCGAAGGCGTCGAACAGCACCAGCTTCATCCCGGTGAGCAGGGCCGCGGCGAGCATCGCGGCGCCTCCGATGTGCGAAACCGGAAACGCGATCGGGTTGACGTCGCGACTGGACGCCCCGACGATCCCGATGACCCCTGCCGAGCCGGCGATGACCGACCGGTCGCAGTGCCGCGCTCCTTTCGGTGCCGCCGTCGTGCCCGACGAATAGTAGATCCACCGCGGTTCCTCGCCGCCGCTCGGCGGCGGTGGCAGCGCCCTCGGGTCGCCGGCTGGCAGGCGGAGCCCGTCGTTGATGGGTGCGTCGTGGTCGACGACCACGACGGACATGGGCCGCTCACCGGCACGTTCACGGGCGAGCTGATACGCGAGCGCGGTGTGGTCGAAGTCGCGCCACAATCCCGGGACGATCATGACTTCGGTCCCGAGTTGTGTTGTCACAAGCTGCAGTTCGCTTTCCCGCCATATCGGCAGCACCGGGTTCTGCATCGCACCGAGGCGCGCCAGCGCCGTCATGACGACCATCGTCTCCAGCGTGGTCGGCAGTTGCCAGGACACCACCGTGCCCGCACCGATCCCCCGCTGCGCGAGCGCCGCCGCACACGTCAGTGCGGAATCCCGCAGCTGTGCGCAGGACAGCCGGCGCCCATAGTCGTCCGCGAGGACCACCCAGTCGGGGTGCGCCCGCGCTGCGGTCTCCACCAGGGACCAGTAGGTCTGCGCGGCAGGACGTGAGGTCATCGGCTCGGCAGGTGCAGTCGGCGCTTGGCAAGAATATTGCGCATCATCTCCGAGCTGCCACCCGATATCGTGTAAGCCCGCGACCATAGCCAGCATTCACGCAACCTCTGTTTGGCCTTCTGCAGTTCCTGGTCTGCACCACCGGCGACCGTCGCATACGCTGCCAGTTCCGCGCCGTAGGCCGCGACGCGGTGATATGTCTCCGCAAAACTCAGCTTGGCGATGGAGCCGTCACCCGGTTGTTCATCGCCCGATGTCAGGCGCTCCACGTGATCGTCGATGAACGCCTTGGCCACTTCGACCTCCACGGCCAGCTCGGCGACGGCCTGGCGGACGTCGCCGCACTCTAACGCCGGCCTGCCGTCGACATGTGCGTGCCGGGCCACCGCGACGAGGTCGTCGATCAGCAATTCCAGCAGGATGACGTTCCCGCCGATGCCGAATCGTTCAAAATCCAGGCCCGCCATGATGATCGACCAGCCGTCACCCACCTCGCCGATCAGGCTGTCGGCATCCAGTCTGACTCCGGTGAGGAAGACCTCATTGACCTCGATCGCGTCACCGATCGTGCGAATCGGGCGAACCTCGACGCCGTCTGCCGAGAGCGGGACGATGAATACCGACAGGCCGTGGTGGCGCGCCGAGGTCGTGTCGGTGCGGATCAGTGCAAGGCCCATGTCGGCCCAGTGTCCGTCGGTGATCCAGGTCTTCTGCCCGTCGATCAGCCAGCTGCCATCGTCTCGGTGCGCACCGCGACTGCGCACTGCGGCGATGTCACTGCCGGCATCGGGCTCGCTCAGTAGCTGGCACCAGATATGTTCGCCGCGCCGAATCGGCGGCAGCAGTGCGCGTTTCTGGTCATCGGATCCGAAGTGCAGGAGCACATGGGCGGCCAGGTTCACCTGGTCCACCGGGCGCGGTGCGCGGGCGCGCAGAATCTCCTCGCTCACGATGCGATCGTGCAGCGGATGATAATCGCCGCGACCGCCGTGTTCGACCGGCCAGTCCGCGCCGACGAAGCCCGCCTCGAACAGGCCGGCGAACCAGGCGCGCAGTAACGCTTCCTGCTCGGCGGTCTCAGGGGCTCGATGGCCTTCACGCGCTTCGATCGCCGGTGCGTGTTCGACGATGTGCGCCCTGACCCGATCCCTGAATTCGATCAGCTGCGCCTCCGTCGGCCGGTTCCCGAACACGCTCACCAGCCGGACACCTCCGCCAGCAGCTGCCGACTCGCGCGTGCCGTGCCCATCAGCTGACCGTTGGTGAAGACCCGGCGCAGTTCGTGGTGCAGCGGATACTCCCAGGTGAATCCGATGCCGCCTGACAGCTGCATGCATTCGTCCACGGCGGCCGCGGCTTTCGCCGCGACGAAGGCGTGCGCCGCGGCCGTCAACACGGGCGCTCGTGCGTCGGCTGAGGCGATGGCGCGCGCCGCCCTCATGACGACCGCGCGTGCTTTGACCTCGAAGAGCAACAGCTCGACGAGGCGGTGCTGAATCGCTTGGAAGCTCGCGATCGGCACCCCGAACGCCACCCGTTCTCTCAGGTATGCCGTCAGGCGCTCAAGGGTCATCGACACGGCACCGACGGAGTCGGCGGAAACGAGCAGCCGCGCCACCGCCATCAGCTCCTTGGCGCGTTCGGGCGGTCCGATCAGGGTGCTGGGCGCGGCCGTGAAGTCGATACGCCATACAGTTCGGGTGACGTCCAGCAGATCTCCGTCCGGTACCAACCTCGCGGGATCCAAGTCGCGCAACAGGTGAATTCCGTTGTGTCCCAGCATAACGGCGAGGTCGATCGCGTCCCCGTGAATGACCCGCGCACAGCGATCTGCGACGGCGCAGCCCGCTGCGGTCGCGCCGGAGAGCAGGCCCGGCAGCAATTCGTCCCGGACGTCGTCGGGCGCGCAGGCGAGGGCCGCGGCCGACAGTGTGGTTCCCAACCAAGCAGACCTGTCGTTTGCTCGTCCCAGTTCCTCGGCTACGACGCAGGTTTCGGCCGGACGGGGGCCGACGCCACCCAAGTTCTCGTCGACAAGCAGGCCGGTCCAGTCCATCGCCGCAAGGTCCTTGATGGATTCCTGCTCGCCGCGTTCAGCCAGGAACTCCCGCGCCGACGCCCTCAGCAGGTCGAGGTCGACGCCGTCTGAGTCCTGCTCTGCCATGCCGCTGCTAACTCCGGAAGAGCAGCTGGTCGGCGTTGTCGCGCATGATCCGCCGCTTGGCGGCGTCGTCGAGCGGATCGAGCAGCTTGGCGAACTCGGCCGGCACAGCCAGGCCTTCGGCATGCGGATAATCGGAGCCCATCACCAAGCAGTCGTCGTATCCCAAGCCGGCGACAATCGCTGGAATGTCGTCTTCGGGGTACGGCACGACACGGACGTGACGGCGGAAGATCACCGACGGCCGTTCCGTCAGCTTTCCACCGATCCACGGACCGTTGCGGCCCATGCCACGGCTCTTGTCCATATGCTTGACGAAGAACGGCACCCATTCCGCTCCGTGCTCGGCCACAAGAACGTTCAGGCCCGGGAAGCGACCGAAGAGGTTGTCGAAAATGAGTGCGGACAGCGTCTCCTCGATGGGCCGCTGCCCGTACACGTTCATCCACTGCCACGCCGACATGTGCCAGGAAGCGGGGTCGGAGTTCTGGCCCCAGGCGGGCGAGATCGCATTGAAGTACCAGAACGGCATGATGTGGAACACCAGGATGCAGCCGGCCTCCTGCAAGCGTGCGTAGATGGGGTCGAAGTACGGGTCGCCGGGTGATCGACCGTACGCCGGCCCAGTCGGCAGGAGCACGAACTTTGCACCCTGCGCGATGATCGCCTCGGTCTCCGCGATCGCAGAGTTCAAGTCTCGCAACGACATCAGTGCGGTGGCGAAAACCTTGTCTTCGTAGTTGAAACCCCACTCTTCGTCAAACCATCGATTGAACGAGCGCAGATTGGCATACAGCGCGGCGGTGTCATCGACGTAGTGTTCGGCGGCCAGGGCCATACCGCTGGGATAGATGACCATACGCTCGATGTTTTGCTCCGCCATGACGGCGAGCCGCGCGGTACGCTCGATGAACTCCGGTTGCATCGGTTGCGGCTCGTAGGACTCCTCGGGGTTGCCCGATCCCATCTGCCGGAGCATCTCCTTGAGCGAGCCCGGCCGGTAAGCGACATCGAGACCCAGTCCCCCTTCGCTGTTGAAGGTGGCGACCCGGCGCCCCGCCAGGATCACCTCAACGCCGTCCGCCCCGCGCACGGTGGTGATCGCCCGGTCCTGAAACTCCTCCGGCAGATAACGAGTGAACGCGTCCCGCGTCTCGTAGCAGTGGGTGTCGCAGTCAAAGATGCCGTAGTCGAGTTTCGTCGTCACCGCTTCGCTCCTTAGGCGAGAATGCTTATTCTCTATTTTCACAAAACATACTATCCTGATCCGGCAATGGCTATCCCAGTCGGGATGACCAGGCGCCCGCATGAGCGGTGCCGGTCCGGCCGCCACCGCACCGAGGAAGACATGAGCCCATCAAATCCGCTGAAGGACAATGTGATCGGCTGGCCCCTCGAACCCGCGTCGGGGGACGTGCGTGCCGACAAATGAGCTCGATGACCTGCGCGGCGTAGTACGCGACTACCTGGCCGCGACCTCGCCCAGCGGGACCGTTCGCAGCCTAATGGCGACGGAAACAGGCTACGACGAGCACTCGTGGCGCCAGATGGCCGTTGAGTTGGGCCTGCACGGCGTCGCTGTGCCCGAGCGCTGGGGTGGCGCCGGCGCCGGCACGGTCGCACTTGCGGTGGTCTTCGAGGAAATGGGACACGCACTGTCGTGTTCCCCGTTTTTCGCCACGATAGGGCTGGCGACACAAGCCGTTCTCGCCAGCGAGGACGACGCGGCGGCGGAACAGCTGATTCCTGGCTTCATCGACGGCTCCAGCACCGCGACGCTGATCCTCAACGGCGAACTCGGCGCCTGGGACCCCGACGCCGTGACGCTGGTGGCTGACGGCGCCGGTGGCGGCTATCGGATCCACGGTGTGGCACCGCTGGTGATCGACGGTCACACCGCGGACATCGTCCTGGTGGCAGCCAGGACGACCGCCGGCATCTCGTTGTTCGCGGTACGGGCCGGGTCCGACGGCCTTCGTCGCACACCGCTAGCCGGGCTCGACCGCACCCGCAAGGTGGCCCGCGTGCAGTTCGACGGCGCGCAGGCAGAGCTGATCGGAACGGACGGTGGTGCCGCGAACTTCCTTGCCCGCACGTCGGACCTCGCGCTCGTCGCGCTAACGGCCGAACAGGTCGGCGCGGCGCAACGGTGCCTCGATATGGCCGTCGACTACGCCAAGAATCGAATTCAATTCGGTCGGGCCATCGGCAGCTTCCAAGCCGTCAAGCATCGGTGCGCCGACATGTTGATTCAGGTGGAGGGCGCGCGATCGGCCGAATCGCATGCGGCCGAAGTGGCCGGAACCGATGACCTCCCGACCGCCGTGTCAGTCGCCAAAATGGTGTGTTCGGAGGCCTTCCTGCAGGTTGCGCTCGACAACATGCGCATCCACGGCGGCATCGGCTTCACCTGGGAACACGACGCGCATTTGTACGTCCGGCGCGCCAAGGTGAGTCAGCTGATTTTCGGCGACCCGGACTACCACGCCCAGCGCCTGGCCACGCTCGTCTCTGAATGAAAGGATCCTCGTGACCGTCTCCTTTTCCCTCGAACTGCCGACTCATCGTGTCGCGGCTGTCGACGAGTTCGTCACCGCCGAAGCGATCGCCGACATCGCACGAATGGCCGAGGCAAGCGGATTCGCGGCAGTCCACGTCACCGACCACCCCGCCCCCGACGCGAAATGGCTCGACCACGGCGGCCACCACGCCCTCGATCCATTCGTCGCGTTGGCTTTCGCCGCTGCCGTAACGACCGACATCAAGCTGCTGACCAATGTCTACATCGCCGCTTACCGCAATCCGTTTCTCGGCGCCAAATCGATCCAGAGCCTCGCCGCGTTGTCCAAGGGGCGCCTCATCCTCGGAACTGCTGCCGGATATCTCAAACCCGAATTCAAGGCCCTCGGAATCGATTTCGACAACCGGGGCGCTCTGCTCGACGAGGCACTGGACGTGCTGGACAAGGTGCTCACCGGCGAGGACATCGCCTACCAGGGGACGTCATTCGCCGCCCGCGGTGTGCGGCTGCGCCCGCTGCCGACGACTCCCCCACCGGTATGGGTCGGTGGGAACAGCAAGCCGGCCGTGCGCCGGGCGGTGTCGCGCGCGCAGGGATGGGCACCGTTTAACACGTTCGGCTACGCCGCGGCATCGCGCACCGCGGAGATTTCGACGATCGACGAGTTGCGGCAGGCCATCGACTGGGCCAAACAATACGCAGCCGAAATCGGCCGCACCGCACCGTTGGACATCTGCTTTTCCGCGGGAAATCTGTTGGACGACAGCAGATCGGCCGACGAACGTCACGCGACCATCGAAAACCTTGCCGCGGCCGGGGTCACCTGGCTCACCATCGCGCCGTCGGGCACCGACCGCACCGAACTCATCGACCGTTCGCGCGCGTTCGCCAAAGAGTTCATCACGCAATGACGCCTCCTCAGGCCATCAGGCTGTTGGCCGCGAACGCGTCCACGCCGATCCTGCGATGAGCGAACAGCCACCGGCCGCGCGCAGGGACGAGGACATCACGGTAGCGGCCCCAATGGTCGAGCCCGATGTCGGTGTGGACGGCAAAGTAACTGCTGACCTCGACCCTGTGGCGGGCCACCGATGCGAATTTGATGCTGGAGACGTGGTGGCGGACGTGGGTCGGTGGCTGCCGGGCCGGCGCCCCCGGTTGCAAAGGCCGCGTGATCGCCGCACCGAGTCCGGCCTCGATTTGCGCGGGCCCGGTCAGTGGCTCGGTGCCGCCGGTGAATTCGAGCACGCCTTCGTCACAGAAGCATGCCGCCAGTGCCCGGAGATCGAATCGATCGGTGGCGGCAGTGTAGTCGGCCAACGTCTGCCGTACCGACTCCCTCGCTTCGAGCTCCCAGATCTCCATCGGCCCTCCTCGTGGAAATTGCTTTCCAGCACACGATAACGTCTATTCTCATGCCGCAACCCAGCCTGAAAGAACTGCTCGATCCCGCAACCACCGCGCTCGTGACCCAGGAGTGCCAGAACGGGGTGATAGGCCCGCAGGCCGGGCTCCCCTTACTCGCCGAAGAAGCGCGCCGCGAAGCAGTTCCCAACATCGCCGCACTGCTCGACGCGGCAAGAGGGGCGGGCGTCACGGTCGTGCACTGCCTGATCCAACGACGGGCCGACGGCCGGGGCTCCAACACCAACGCCCGGCTGTTCGCGGCGGGCAAGTCCTTTGACGCCGACCTCACTCCGGGCAGCGCGGGGGCGTCGGTGCTGCCGGAGTTGGGTCCCCGCGATACCGACCTCATTCTGACCCGCACACACGGCGTCGGCCCCATGTGCGGTACCGATCTCGACTCCGTCCTTCGCAACCTGGGCATCAAGACGATTGTGGGCGTGGGAGTTTCGGTCAACGTCGCGATCACGAATTTCGTGATGGACGCGGTCAACCGCGGCTACCAATTCGTTTTGCCACGGGATGCAGTAAGTGGGTACCCGCGCGAGTATGCCGATTCGCTCATCGACAACACCCTGTCCCTGCTCGCCACCGTAACCCGGTCTGGCGCCGTCGTCGACGCGTGGAGAGCATTGAACTGAAGCGCTGGGACTACCCCGATCTGGATGTGGCGCTCCCAGGATGATAACGTCGTTCTCAGATAGCGTAAATGATCATATTCGCTGCTCAGGAGGAAAGTTCAATGTCTTCCCGTTCCTTGCCGTACCCGGTTTTCGACATCGACAACCACATGTACGAGACGACGGACGCGCTCACGAAGTACTTACCGAAGGAGCATCGCGGAAAGGTCGGCTACGTCGAGGTCAATGGCCGCCCCAAGCTCGTCGTCAAGGACCACATCAGCCATATGATCCCCAACCCGACTTTCGCGCGCGTCGCCAGGCCAGGTAGCGCCGAGGATTACTTCCTCGGTAACAACCCCGAAGGCCTCAACTTCCGCGAATTTGTGGGCGAAGCAATGGATGTCATTCCCGCGTATCAGGATCCCGCTCCCCGCCTCGAGCTGATGGACGAGCTGGGCATTGACCGCTGTGTGATGTACCCGACCCTCGCCAGCCTCATTGAGGAACGCACGACCGACGACGTTATCCTCACGCACGCGATCATTCACGCCCTCAACGAATGGATGGCCGAGCACTGGACGTTCAACTATCACGACCGAATCTTCGCGACCCCCGTCATCTGCCTGCCCCTGGTGGACGAAGCCATCAAGGAATTCCACTGGGGCCTCGAGCACGGCATGAAGACGTTCCTGGTGCGTCCCGCACCCGTGCCCAGCCGCTTCGGCGGTTCGCGGTCCATGGGCCTCCCCGAGTTCGATCCGTTCTGGGAAGAAGTCGTGAACGCCGACATGCCGGTCACCATGCACGCGTCGGACAGCGGCTACCAGAAGCACCTCATGGAGTGGGAGGGCGGTGACGAGTACCTGTCCTTCAAGCCGAGCGCGTTACGCGAGGTCGTGATGGGCCATCGCGCCATCGAGGACACCCTGGCCGCGATGATCTGTCACGGCGCGCTGTCCCGTTTCCCCGATCTGAAGATCTTCTGCGTCGAGAACGGCAGCGGATGGGTGCGCAATCTGCTCGAACAGTTGAACACCGCGTACAAGATCATGCCCAAGGAGTTCGACGAGCACCCCGTCGAGGTGTTCAAGCGGAACATCTACATCCATCCGTTCCTCGAGGACGACCTCAAGGGGATTATCGACATCATGGGCGAGGATCACGTGATGTTCGGCTCCGATTTCCCGCACCCTGAGGGCATCGGTGATCCACTGAGTTTCGTCGACCGGCTTGACGGCGTCGCGGAGAACGCCAAGGCGAAGATCATGGGCGGCAACGCTATTGAGCAATTAGGGCTCAAGGTTCCGGCATGACCCAGGCGCCCACGTCCCCGATAGTTTACGACGGAATCGCAGACTTCGAGACTCACGTCGGCGAGCACCTCGGTTTCAGCGACTGGCGCCAGGTCACTCAGAAGGAAATCGACTTATTCGCCGAGGCGACCGGTGACCATCAATGGATTCATGTCGACCCGGAGAAGGCGGCCGCCGGCCCCTACGGCAAGACCATCGCGCACGGGTACCTGACATTGTCGCTGGTACCCATTCTCGTGCAACAGATCTACCGGGTGACCGGATTGGCGATGCAGGTCAACTACGGCAGCGATAAGTTGCGCTTCCCCGCGCCGGTACCGGTCGATTCCCGCATCAGGGCGGGGGCAGAACTGGTGAAGGTCGAGCGCAACGACAAGGGGGGCCGGGCCACGGTTCGCGTCACCGTCGAAGTGGAGGGCAGCGACCGCCCGGCGTGCGTCGTCGACACGATCGCCGCGATGGTCGACGCCTGACCGAACTGGGCCGAGTTCATCGACTACGCGTTCAGAACACGTTCCCCGATCACTCGTTGCTCCCGCAACGCGGCAATCTCCTGGGCGGAAAGTCCAAGCGCTCCAAGCACCTCGGCGTTGTGCTGCCCGAGTGTCGGCGCCGCGGCCCTGTGCTGGTGTGCGGGTCCCGGCGTGATGCGGAACGGCCAGCCGGGAAACCTCTGTCGGCCGGTGATCGAATGATCCAGGTCCTGATAGAAGCCGCGCGCGTCGAGTTGCTCGACGTCATACATCCGGTCGGCCGTCAGTAGTCGCTCGGCGGGCAGGCCATGCCGGCCAAACGTTGCCACGACTTCCTCCGCGGTTCGCCCGCATGTCCAATTCGCTAGTACCTCATCGAATTCGTCGTGGTGTTCCCGGCGCGCTGCGGCGGAGGCAAATCTAGGGTCGTCGCGTAGGTCGGGACGATCAATGGCGTCCAGCACCGCTCGCCAGTCACCGTCATCACGCACCGAGAGTGCGACCCACTCGTCGACATTGCCGGTCGAATAGACGCCCTGCGCGTATTCGCGGTGGCGGTTTCCCTCGCGCGGCCGCACCGATCCCGTCAACGAGTATTCGATGACGGGATCGGCTGTCACCGCGGCGCCAACCTCGATTTGCGCCGCCTCGATCAGCTGCCCCTCACCGGTGGACCGCCTGTGTTCGAGGGCGGCCAGCAGCGCGACGCAGGCGTGTACTCCGGCGATCGGGTCGGCGGGCCCCTGCAGATTGCACGGCGGGCCGTCCGCATAACCGGTCGCGGCCGACATGCCGGATACCTGTTCGATGTTCAGCGCCCAGCCCACGTAGTCACGCCACGGTCCGTGCAGCCCGAATCCGGGCATTCGCACCATGATCACGCCGGGATTGAGGCGCGCGATGGAGTCGTAGTCCAGCCCGAATTGTTCGACCACGCGCGGCGAGAAGTTCTCCACCACCACATCGGCTTGAGCAGCCAGACGCAGCGCCAGGTCCCGGCCGGTCGCAGAGGTGAGGTCAAGAGTGATGTCGCGTTTGTTGAGATTGGTTCCCTGCCAGAGCGGACCTCGCTCGTACCAGTCGTCGCCTTGGCGCAATAGGGCACCCGAGTAGCGATGTCCATCGGGTCGCTGGATTGACTCGACCTTGACTACGTCGGCCCCGAAAGCACCGAGGTAGCACGTCAGATACGCACCCGCCCAGAAAGTGCTCAAGTCGAACACCTTCAGCCCGGCGAACGGCAAAGAGACGTCGACGACGTCACCCGTCGGGCGCGGTGCGTCGCGCTTGCTCCACGTCGCCTCCGCGCCCGCTCGGACAGCAGGCGCGGCCAGCGGCGGCGGCACCGGGGTCTTCGACAGCCGGAACGGCGCACCCGGTCGGGTGAATCGCCATGTTTCCGTGGCGGATTCGATGAAGAAGCCTCGCTCGGCGTACTGCGGGCAGTTCAGGATGGTGTCCCCTGCGCAGATCGGCGCCGCGGGTATTCGCATGGCCTGACTCAATTCGACCAGGTCGGCAACGGACATCGATTCAAGGAAGGGCTGGGCCTTGGCGAAGAACTCGTCGCGCTCGGGGCCGCCGAGCATGACGGCGAGCTGATGGTTGCCGAACTCGGGCAGTCCGACCATTGCGCACACGTCCAGCCAGTGCTGGCCGGTCAGGCAGTTGATTCCGATCCAACCGTCGGCGGCGTGCACGATGCCCAGCATCGGCGCGGCTTTGGAATTAGTCGGCAGGCCGAGACTTTTCAGGCGTGCGGCCATCAACATGGGGTAAGGCAGTGTCGACAGCAGCGACTCGAACATCGACACGTCCACCTCGACCGGCCGGTTCGTTCCGGCCGCGGCGATGCGGAGCGCGGTGAGCGCGCCGAGGGCGGCGTACCCGCCCACGATGTATTCGGGGATGCGCGCACCCGCCTGAACCGGCGCCCGGCCGGGCTCACGGACATTGATCCAACCCGAGGCCGCTTGCAGGGTCAGCGGAGTCGTCACCCGGTCGCGCAGCGGCCCCTCCTGCCCGAAGGTCGAGATGCGTACCACGACAAGGTTCGGATTGATGTGGGAAAGGTTGCCCTCGTCCAACCCCCACTGCAGGCGCTCAGGCGCACCAGCGGGCAGGTCCTCGACGAGCACATCCGCCTGGGAGATAGTGTCGCGCAGCAGTGTGATGTCGCCTTGATGTGCGAAATCAAGTGTGGTGCCGCGCTTTCCGGCGTTCAGGTACTCAAACAGACCGCTTCGGTCCGGATCAGGATGGCCCGAGGGGAACGGGCCCCAGCGGCGAAGGGGATCGCCTGACGAGGGCTCGATTTTGCACACATCGGCGCCGAGGTCGACGAGTAGCTTCGTGCAATAGGGACCCGCGATCTCGGAGGCCAACTCGACGACGCGCAAGCCCGCCAGGGGTCGGTTCACGCGGGTATCCCGATGGCCTTGGGCTCCATGTAGGCCCGCAGTCCCATCACGCCGCCCTCCCGACCGATGCCGCTCTGCTTGAAGCCTCCGAACGGCGCGTCGCCGGGGATCGTGCCGTTGACCGAAACCTGTCCGGTCCTGATCCGGCGGGCGATGGCCACCGCACGGTCGATGTCGCTTCCCCACACCGCCCCGCCGAGCCCGTAGGACGAATTGTTGGCGATGGTCACCGCGTCGTCGTCGTCGCGATACCGCAACACGGTCAGCACGGGACCGAACACCTCCTCCTGCGCGATGTACGAATCGGCGGATGCGTCGGTGAGTATCGTTGGCTCGAAATAGAAACCGCTGCTCAGATCCTTCGGGCGGGCTCCCCCGGCCACGACGGTCGCGCCGTCGGCTTCGGCGCGTTTGACGAATCCCTCGACACGGTCGAGGTGCTCGCGGCTGATCAACGGACCCATGGTGACCGCCGGATCGACGGGATCGCCGATCACGACCCCGCGGGACAGTGCGGCGAGCCGGTCCACCACCTCGTCGTGGATCGCCTCGGGCAGCAGCAACCTGCTGTTGAGAATGCAGGCTTGACCGGCATGCATCGTGCATCCCTCGAACAACAGCCGTTCCAACAGGTCGTCGCTGACGTCGACGTCGGGCAGCAGGATGGTCGCCGACTTGCCCCCGCATTCCAGCAGAACGCGCTTCATCGTGGTCGCCGCGCCTGCCATCACGTCGCGGCCGACGGCAGAGCTACCGGTGAAGCTCACCATGTCGACCCTCGGATCCAAGGTCAGGCTCCTGCTGGCTTCGACGCTGGTCGGCGTCACCACGTTGACGACGCCGGGGGGAATGTCCGTGTCCTCGTCGATGATTCGCGCCAACGCCAGCCCTGCCAGCGGTGTCAGCGGCGAAGGCTTGAGCACCAGCGTATTTCCCGCCGCCAGTGCCGCGCCCAGCTTCATGACGTTGAGGGTGTGCGGGAAGTTCCACGGCGTCATGGCCGCCACCACACCGAGCGGTTCGTAGCGCAGCAGCGTGGTGCCCGCGGCCCCCCACGCATCCATCGGCGCCTCGGCGGGCTCCGTGGCGAGCTGAGCGGCATGGCCGACCATGAATGCCGGTCCGTCGACGTGAATCAGCCGTTCGTTTGCGGAACAACCCCACTCAGCCTGCGCGAGTTCGTAGACCTCCTCGTCCCTGGCCATCAGCGCATCGCTGAGTTGTTGCAGGCATCGGGCCCGTTCCGCGGGCGCGGCCGCGGGCCACGGACCCGTATCGAAGGCGGACCTGGCCGCGGCGACCGCCTGCCGGACCTGCGCCACGCTCGCGTCGGGCGCCGTTTGGATCACCGCCTCGGTGGCGGGATTGACGACGTCGTAGCGTCCGCTGTCCGGGTCGGTCCACTGGCCGCCGATGTAGTGACCGTATGCCTCGAGGAGCGAACGCGACCCAGCCATCCTGCCTGCCTTCCTGACTGCACGATCATGAAGCAGCGCGGGCGACGCCACCGAGATAACTTACATACTCAACCTGTGTGTACACGCCGACCGCAACGCCGTCAACAGCTAATTTGAGCCAGCTCTAGCCAAATATGCGGCGATTGACAGATGATCTAGCTCTCCTGTAGACAACATGGAAACGGACATTCTTGCATTATCTGTCCGGTCAGCCCAGTGTCCAAGGAAGGCATGCGGTGCCCACTTCTACTGTTCCCTTGCACTCTCCGGACTTCTACGCCGGCGATCCCTACCCGGCCTACCGGGAACTCCGCAACACGACGCCAGTGGTGTGGAACGACGTCACCAACTTCTGGGCGCTATTGAAGTACGAGGATGTCCGCTACGTTTCGGGCCACCCACTCACCTTCTCGTCGACGAAGGGCATCACGATTCCGGATCCCAGCCAGCCTGAACCCGTTCAGGAAGGCAACCTCATTTTCACCGACCCTCCCCGCCACCGGCAGCTCCGCAAGCTCATCAACTCCGGCTTCACCCGCCGGCAGGTGCAGTTGCTCGAGCCCAAGGTGCGCCAGATCGTGAAGGGCATCATCGACAGTATCGACCCATCGCGAGATTACGAGTTCGCCGAGGAGATTGCCGCGCCTCTTCCCACCCGGATGATCGCAGAGATGCTAGGTGCCCCGCCCGAAGACTGGGAGCAATTCCGCGCGTGGTCGGACGCGGCGGTCGGCACCGCCGACCCAGACATCGAGCTGGACTCGATCGTCGCGCTCGGTGAACTCTATGAATACTTCACCAAGCTCATCGGTGCGCGGCGCTCCGGCGAGGTCAGCGGGCAGGATGATCTGCTGAGCATCCTGGCTGCGGCCGAGGTCGATGGCGAGCGGCTGTCCGATGCGGATCTGCTCAACTTCTCCTTCTTGCTGTTGGTCGCCGGCAACGAAACCACGCGCAACCTCATCGCATTGGGCACGTTGGCCCTGATCGACCACCCCGACCAGTTCGCGCTGCTCCGATCGAACCCATCGCTGCTACCCAGCGCGGTCGAGGAGATGCTGAGATACACCAGCCCGGTCACCCACATGGCCCGCCACGCCACCGAGGACATCGAGATCCGCGGCCAACAGATCAAGGCCGGCGACACCGTCGTCATGCTCTACGGCGCCGCCAATCGCGACGAAGAGATCTTCGGGCCCACCTGCGAAGAGTTCGATATCACCCGTAATCCCAACCCTCACATAGCATTCGGAGCCGGTGAGCACGCCTGTCTTGGCGCGCAGCTCGCCCGCCTGGAAGCCCGGGTGATGTTCGAGGTGCTGCTGGGCGCTTATCCCACGATCGAGCTCACCGGCGACGTGTCACGACTTCGCGCCACCATGGTGCCCGGCGTGAAACGCATGCCGGTCCGGCTGGGAGCGAACAACTGATGGACTTCGACTACACGCCTGAACAGGATCAGCTCCGAAAGGACTACCGGACCCGACTCGAGGCCGTGATGACCCCGGAGCGCCGCGCCGCCGTGGCCAACCTCACCGAGGGCGGTGCCGCGATGACCGAGTGCAGGCGTGCTCTCGGCGAGGCCGGGCTACTCGGAGTCGCCTGGCCGGCTGAATACGGTGGTGGCGGGCTGACCGCGCTGGAGCAGTACATCTTCTCGGAGGAGGCGCGGAAGGTCAACGCGCCGTTGCCGTTTGTCACCCTGAATACCGTAGGCCCCACGCTCATTCAGTACGGCACCGAGGAGCAAAAGGCCAAGTTCCTCCCGGCGATCCTCAAGGGCACCGTCGATTTCGCGATCGGCTACTCGGAGCCGGGCGCCGGCAGCGACCTCGCGTCGCTACGTACCACCGCGGTACGCGATGGCAACGAGTTCGTCATCAACGGTTCCAAGATGTTCACCAGCGGTGCGGAGTTCGCCGACTACATCTGGCTGGCGGCACGCACCGACCCAACCGTCAAGAAGCACAAGGGAATCACCCTGTTCATCGTGCCGACCGACTCACCCGGCTTCTCCTGGAAGCCGCTACACACGATGCCGGGGGTGTCCACCTACTACACCTTCTACGATGACGTCCGGGTACCCGAGAGCGCCATCGTGCTCGGCGAAAACCAGGGCTGGACGCTCGTGACGAACCAACTCAACCTAGAACGCGCCGCCCTGGGCAATCTCGGTGCCCTGGAGCCGCTGTTCATCAAGACGCTCAAATGGGCATCGACGACACCGCTCGACGAAGGCATGGTCATCGACCAGCCCTGGGTGCGGCAGGCCCTGGCCCGAGTCGAAGCGCAAGTCGCCGCCTACCGCCTGCTGAACCTGCGCGTCAACGCGACCATGAGCTCGGGCGCACTCGGGATGGGCGAGGCCTCCGCGGCAAAGGTATTCGGCACCGAGCTCACCCAGCAGGTCGCCCGCGAACTGCTCGAAGTGGTGGGACAAGCCGGTGTGCGCAAGGGCTCGGCGGCGCCGCTCAAGGGCGAGTTGGAGAGCGCATACCGCCTGGCGGTCATCAACACGTTCGGCGGCGGAGCCAACGAGCTTCAACGCGACATCATCGCTATGGCCGGCCTTGGGATGCCCCGCGCACCCCGAGACGCGCGGGCCTCCGGAAAGGGGAAATCCACGTGACAGAGCTAGCCAAAGACGACCTGCGCGAGCGCCTCGACGCGTTGATCGGGACGCCCACCGACGGAGTCGGCAGACCCTCCCGCGCCCCTGATCCGGTGAACGCCGCGATGATCCGGCACTGGGCGTACGCGTTGGACGACATGAATCCCGCCTACCTTGATCCCGAGTTCGCAGAGAACTCCCGCTACGGTGCCCTGGTTTCCCCGCCGGTGATGTTGCAGAGCTGGACGATGCCTCCGCCCAAGCTCGCCGGCATCCATGAGCGCGGCGGCGTGCCGATCGAGATCAAGACGAATCCGCTGCAATTCCTGTCCGACGCGGGCTACACGGGCATCATCGCGACAAACTCGGAGTTCGAGATCGAACGCTATCCCCGCGTCGGCGACGTGATCACCGGTGAGACGGTTTTCGACTCGATCTCCGACGAGAAGACGACCGCGATGGGCAACGGATTCTTCGTCACGTGGGTGACCACCTACCGCGATCAGAACGGCGAAGTCATCGGCCGCCAATGGTTCCGCACGCTGCGATTCAAGACGGGAAGCTGATGGCGACCAGACTCGCTCCGTCGATCAGCCCGGACACCGAATTCTTTTGGTCGGGCCTTGAGGACCATAAGCTGCTGATCCAGCGATGCGCCGACTGCAAGACGTTGCGGGTGCCGCCCCGCCCGATGTGTGGGAATTGCCAGTCACTCAACTGGGATTCCATCGAATCAACCGGGTGCGGAACGGTTTACAGCTTCGTGATGCCGCAATACCCGCCACTCCCCTTCCTCCAATACCCCTATGTCGTGGCACTGATAGAGCTTGACGAAGGCGTCCGCATCGTGTCGAACCTGTGCGATATCGAACCGGCAGCCATCGACGTCGGGATGCCCGTCGAGGTCTTCTACGAGAAGTTCGAAGCAATCCCGAGCGGGGACGAGCTGGTGCTGCACCAGTTCCGGCCCGCGCGCTGAACACGAGGCACCAGGCGAACATGGATTTTTCCTTCACCGAAGAACAAGAGACCGTCGGCAAGGTGGCCCGCCAGCTCTTCGAGCACCGCGCCACGCCCGAACACCTCACCGAGTTGGATTCGGGCGAGAATCGTTTCGACCCCGCGCTATGGCGTGAGCTGGCGTCGTCGGACTTGCTGGGCATCGCGCTACCCGAATCCGTCGGCGGCAGCGGTGGCAGCTTCCTCGACCTCGGCGTGCTGCTCGCGGAAGTGGGCTGGAGCGTCGCGCCAGTGCCTGTCTATGCGACCTTGGTGCTCGGCGCGGATACGATTGCGCGGCATGGTGACTCGACCATTCAGCGGCGGTACCTACCGAAGGTGGTGGAGGGAAGCACGATCCTGACCGCCGCGCTCCTCGAACCGGGAAGCTCCGACCCGGCCGCCCCACGCACCACCGCACGGCCCGATGGCGACGCCTGGATCTTGGACGGCGCCAAGGAGCTCGTGCCCGCCGCGCAGCTTGCCGACGCCATCGTGGTTTCGGCACACGCCGACGACGGGCCGGGCCTGTTCGTCGTCGAGACGGCTACCGAGGGCGTCCTAGTCACACCGGCCGAAATCACCAACGGCGAGCCCTACGCCGACGTCGAATTCACTGGTGCCGTCGGGCACCGACTCAACAAAGCCGGCGGCCGGGATGCCGTCGACTCGCTGTACACTCGGGCGCTCGTCGGACTCTGCGCCATGCAGGTCGGCGTGACCGAGCGGGCGTTGAAGATCGCCGCAAGCTACACGAGCCAACGCGAGCAGTTCGGTAGGCCGATCGGCTCATTTCAGGCCGTGCAGCAGCGGCTGGCCGATGCGTTCATCGACGTCGAGGCGATACGGTGGACCACCTGGCACGCGGCGTGGCTGATCGCGGATGGCCGACCCGCGGCCCGCGAGGCCGCCATCGCCAAGTTCTGGGCGGCCGAAGCCGGAGCGCGGGTCGTCGCGTCGGCACAACAGGTCCACGGCGGTATGGGCATCGACGTCACCTACCCGCTTCACCGCTATTTCCTGTGGGCCAAGCAAATCGAACTGTCGCTGGGATCGGCCCCTCAACAACTCGCCCGTCTCGGCGCCGCATACTCGGAAGGAAACACATGACCTCCACCGTCGACCGCACCACCACGCTGGCGTGGAACTCCATCAAGGTGGGCGACGAAGTCACGCCGATGGACGTTCCGGTGACCACCACACTGATCGTCGCCGGCGCCATCGCATCCCGTGACTACATGCCCGTACACCATGATCGCGATTTCGCGAATTCCCAGGGATCGAAGGACATTTTCTTGAATATCCTGACGACCAACGGACTTTGCGCGAAGTTCCTGCATGACTGGGCGGGCCCCGAGGCGATGATCAAGAAATTATCCATCCGTCTCGGTGTGCCGGCATACCCGAACGACCCGATGCGATTCACGGGATCCGTCACGGACAAATCGTCGGCCGACGGCGAAGGATTCATCGAGGTCACCTTCAAGGGCACCAACAGCCTTGGCGATCACGTCTCCGGGACCGCGGTACTCAGCCTGCTCGAAGGCGTGGATGCATGAACAACGGTATCGGCGGCAAAGCCGCCCTCGCCGGGATCGGCCAAACCGAGTTCTCCAAAGAATCCGGCCGCAGTGAAATGCAACTGGCCTGCGAGGCAGTCAAAGCCGCCATCGACGACGCCGGCCTTCGTCCCGCCGACATCGACGGCATGGTCACCTTCAGCGTCGACGACAACGAGGAGATCGAGGTCGCGCGCAATGCCGGCATCCGGGATTTGACGTTCTTCACCAGGGTCCCACACGGCGGTGGCGCGGCCGCGGGAACCGTCATGCAGGCCGCCATGGCGGTCGCGACCGGCGTGGCAGAGGCGGTGGTGTGCTACCGCGCGTTCAACGAACGTTCCGGATTCCGCTTTGGGGGCGCCGGCCGTCAAGCGGGCGTAACGCCACTATGGATGGCCCCCTATGCGCCGTTTGGATTCATGACACCGGCCGCCTGGGTCGCCTTGCACGCCCAGCGCTACATGACCACCTACGGCGTTACCAACGCCGATTTCGGCAAGATCTCGGTCATCGACCGCAAGCATGCCGCGAACAATCCCGACGCCTGGTTTTACCAGAAGCCGATAACCATTGAGCAGCACCAACAATCGCGGTGGATCATCGAGCCCGTGCTGAGACTGCTCGACTGCTGTCAAGAAAGCGACGGGGGCGTCGCCATGGTGGTGACCAGCGTCGAGCGAGCGCGCGACCTGGCCCAGCCGCCCGCCGTCATTGCGGCCGCCGCGCAAGGCGCCGCCTACGATGGCGAGGTGATGACCAGCTACTACCGCGAGGAGATCACGGGCCTTCCCGAAATGGGTGTCGTCGGCGACAAGCTGTGGCGGGATTCGGGCCTTAAACCGCAAGACATTTCGACGGCCTTCCTCTACGACCATTTCACGCCTTTCGTCTTTACCCAACTCGAGGAGCTCGGATTCTGCGGACGCGGGGAAGCCAAGGACTTCGTCTCGGTCGAGGAATTGTCGCTGGGTGGCCGGATGCCGATCAACACCAATGGCGGACTGCTCGGTGAGGCCTACATCCACGGCATGAACGGCATCACCGAGGGTGTCCGCCAGGTGCGGGGCACGTCCCATAATCAGGTTGACAACGTCGAACACGTGCTTGTCACGTCGGGTACCGGTGTTCCGACGAGCGGGCTGATCCTCGCACCCGATCGCTGAGCGGGATTCCAGATGACGCACGCGACGGCCGTCGACACACGCGAGGTGCTCATCTCGGCGGCGTTCGCCTGCTTCCGGACGCACGGATTGCGGAAGACGACGATCGTCGACATCGCACGTGTCGCAGATGTATCCAGAAGCACCTTCTACGAGTACTTCCGGGACAAGGAGACGATTGTCGAGGCCTGCGCGGAGGCGGCGTCTCAGGGCTTCTATCGCAGGCTGGCCAAGGCGATCGACCGCCACGGCGGTAGCACCCTGGAGGAAAAATTGGTCCGGGCGGGCGTTTTCGTCACTCAAGCCCGCCGGGTGGTGGAACCGGAGTCGTATTTCGACCAGGACGAAGTCAGCCTGATGTTGACCAAGAATGCGTCGACCCTGCTGCGGGAATGCAGCGAATTCCTCGCACCGTATGTGTCGGCCGCACGACTGACGGGCGAGGTCCGCAGTGACCTTGATGTGCGGTCGGCAACGGAATGGTTTGCGCGGATGCTGTTCTCGCTGTTCACCACTCCTTCGCCCTACCTCGACATGAGCGATGACACGGCGGTCGCGGCCTTCGTACGGGCATACGTAGTGCGCGGTTTCCTGAACGCCGGGCGCCGGGGCGCGATGCGGGTCAACCTGGCCGCCGCAGGAGACTCGACTTAGTGTCAGCGGCCGGCGAGCTACCTTCGCGCAGGAAGTTGGCGGTGTAGTCCTGGTACGTCAGGCCGTCGGGATCGAGGCCTATCAGGTCGAGGAACGGGAACCACTCCCGTGAATCGACGAACCAGTGCCATCGCCTTATAAGACCTTCTTCGTTGGTCCACACGTAATCCCATTCGTGGAGTCTGAGCACCGTCCCGTCAGCCAGCGTTCCCGCATAGGTGTCGCGGACTGCGAAACCCCAGTCCGCCGCCGTACAGTCGAACGGGGTGACGATCCGAAAGTCGGGCATGTGCTTCCACCACATGCGAAATTCGCAGGTGAGCATGTCGCCGTCCGGCGCAAATTTCTGCATGGCCGCCAGCACCTTCTCGGACGCCAGGTCGGCCATGGGCAGCTCGGCACCGTCGTTGAACAGGGGGCACATCATCACGGCGTCCGGTGCGTAGATCCACTCGTCGCCGTAGGTGATCTTTCCGGTCTCCGGTGCCTTCGCGTAGGTCTCCCATTTTGCGTGGGCGATTCTGCGGTGCCGAGTCATTCGGTCAGACATCATTCTCTCGACTTTCTCGAACGATTGCGCACAGTGTGCTGTTCATCAGCGCCGAACACAACTCAGTCCGTTTTGCGCACCGGCACATTCGACCACCCACACACGTTGGACATCGCCACCCGCCGCAACCCGCTGCGATCGACTTCGTACTCGGGGAGGAGATCGAGCAGCGCCTCCAGCGCGATGCGGCTCTCCATCCTCGCGAGCGCCGCCCCCAAGCAGCTGTGCACGCCGTACCCGAACGCGAGATTGAAGCCCATCTTGCGCTCCCTGTCGATGTCCAGCCGGTCGGGTTCGGGGAACATTCGCTCATCGCGCGTCGCCGATCCCGTGACCAGCAAGACGGAGCTTCCTTCGGGAATTACCTTGCCGTGCAACATCACGTCCTGAGTGGCCGTACGGACTTGGTACTGCGACGGCGCCTCGTAACGCAACAACTCTTCGATTGCCGCAGGGATCTTGGCGCGGTCCTCCTGCAACTTCTGCCACTGGTCGGGAAAGTCGGCGAAGGCGACCATGGCATTGCCGACGAGCTTGGTGACGGTCTCCGCGCCCGCTCCCCCGAGCATCGTTGCGAACCCGGTGATATCCACGTCGGTGAGCTTCTCAACCTGTCCGTCTCGCTCGATCTCGGTCTCGATGAGACGGCTGATCATGTCGTCGCGGGGTTCGGCCCGACGCTTCTGCACCAGGTTGTAGTAGTAGATGCCAGTCTTCGTCGAGGCTTCGTAACCCTCGGCGGTGGTGGCGATCTCGCCCGGTCGACGTTCGAGCAGCAGATCGAGCCAGAGCCGAATCTGGTCGCGGTCCTGCTTCGGCACTCCCAACATGGTGGTGATGACCTCGTTCGGAAACAAGGCCGAGAAGTCGGCCACCACGTCGAAGGACGTTGGGTCGAGCGCATCGATGCGCTCGTAAACCTTCTCGCGCACCATGTCTTCCAGCGCGGCGATGGCGCGCGGGGTGAAGACGTTGCTTACCAGCCTGCGCATCTTCTGGTGTTCGGGGGGGTCCATCGAGATGATCACTTTGGGGACCGGCAGCGCGTCGTCGTGCGCCTTGACCATGTCGAGGGTGGCGCCCTTAGCAGACGAGAAGGTTTTGTGAT
Source organism: Mycobacterium marseillense (assembly GCF_010731675.1). Classification (NCBI taxonomy): domain Bacteria; kingdom Bacillati; phylum Actinomycetota; class Actinomycetes; order Mycobacteriales; family Mycobacteriaceae; genus Mycobacterium; species Mycobacterium marseillense. The sequence continues at coordinate 121,019 of NZ_AP022584.1, read as the reverse complement.
CCTTGGTGGCGGGCGCGACGTCGTCATAGCGGGTCAGGGCCCAAAAGTCCCACTTTGCGTTGTAATAGACGGGGGCCGAGTCGCGCAGGCGCCGGTAGGTGTCGAACGCCCCGTTGAAGAAGTCGTCCGAAAACGGGTCAAAGTCGACAGGGTTATCCGACGCAATCTGTGACTGCGTTGCGCTCATAGGATCGCTCCGGTTTCCTTGTAACTCGCGATGGTGTCCCAGTCCAATCCTGCTTCCATCAGTACTTCTTCGGTGTGCTGGCCGTGTTCGGGTGCGCCCGGCGGGACGACGGGCCGTTCGTCGAACTGGACGGGGTTGGTGGGCAGCGAGTACGGCGAACCGTTCATCGTTGTGGTGTTCGCGACATAGCCGTTGGCGGTCACCGCCGGGTCATGGCAGAGCTCTTCCGGTGTCTGCACCACGCCCCATGCGCCGGATATTCCGGACAACTGTTCGCGCCATTCGGCGAGTGTGCGTCGTGCGAACACCTCGTCCATGAGTGCGATGAGTTCCGTCCGATTGTCGAATCGCGATGCCGGATCGGCGAATCGCTCGTCATCGATCAATTCCGGGAGGCCGATGGCGCGCATCGCTTCCGCGTAGAACTTGTCGAGTTGCAGCATCATCAGTTGGATGGAGCGGTCGTCCTTGGTGCGGTAGGTCCCCACCAATGGATTGGGCGCGTCGGCGTGGCTGTAGTTCGGGATCGAGCTACCCCCGTGGATCTGGCTCACTGCGACATCCGGACTGAGGTTCCACGCCGCGAGCCCGAGCAAGGAGACATCGACAACCGACCCGTGGCCGGTGGTCGCCTTCTTGTACAGCGCGGCCGCGATCCCGCCCGCAATTGCCATGCCTCCGAGCAGATCTCCGAACGCCGGACGCGACCGCACCAACTCGTCTGCGCCTTCGGTGAGCATGGTGGCGATGCCGCCGCGAGCCCAATAAGAGACGCCGTCATAGCCCGGTTTGTCCGAATCGGGGCCCTTCGGGCCGTGGCCCGACCCGCGCACATACACGATGCCGGGATTCGCGGCTCTGATGTCATCGACGTCGATGCCCATCTTCTTGCGGCGGCTCGGCAGATAACTGGTGAGGAATACGTCGCATGTGGCCGCGAGCTTACGGATGACATCCTGCCCGACGGGAGTGCTCAGATCGACGCCAATCGATTTCTTCCCCCGATTCGGGATCTCAATCATGTAGTTGACCGTGCCACCGCCCTCGTCCACGATGCCCATCGTGACGAGGCCACGCTGCGGGTCACCGCCCTCGCGCGGCTCGACTTTGATCACCTCGGCGCCCCACTCCGCCAGCACGGCGCCGGCCGAGGGGACGAAGGTCCATGCGGCGACCTCCAGCACGCGAACACCATTGAGCACTTTGTCGACGGAAATGGTGGCCTCCATTGATCGCAGTGGTATGGGTGCGAGCGCACTAACAGGTTAGCAACGGCGGAAACGCCTGCTTACATCAAACGAGAATGTCAGTTTCGGCGGGTTTTGTAAACCGCGCCGACGTGCGCGCAACCCGGTCGGATGCTATGGGCGCGCTGACAGATGCCCGGGAAGCGCAGCGTCTCCGTCGGCCCAGAAGGACCGCCAGGTCGGCATGCGATGGGGCATGGCCGCGCGCAACGTGATGTCTGCCGGCCAGCGCATGAACTCCGGACCGGGACGCTCGGTCACATCGACTGAGTACCAAGGATGCTCCCGACGCTTGACGAAATACCACTGGCCGTCGCGACGCTCGTACACGTCGTCATAGAGCATCGTGATCACGAACCACCCGTCGCCGTCCTCGTGTTCGGCGCGGCAATACACAGAGCCGATGGCGTGGTCAGCGTCGACGAAATCGAATTGATGGCCGCAGATCAAGTGAATGCTGCGGTAAAAACGCCGCAGCACCCGGTCATACCAGCGCCTCAAGGCATCCCTGCCGCGACCCTCGGCGCCCGCATCGACATCGTCGACGAACAGCGCCACCAGCTCGCCGAGATCGCGCGCGTCGAGGGCCATGGCGTACCGGCTGGGCAACTGACTGATCGCGACGCTCGATTCCAGCCGGTCCAATCGATCGAGGCCGGCCCAACGCTCCGATTCGGTAGCCATGGCCGAATTGTAAGCGGAAGCCAAATGAGAACCTATGTTCTCGTTTCGCGTAAATCCTACTATCCTGCGGTCATGCCCTTCCCGAACATCGTGCCCACGATTCCTGCTCTGGTGAGGTCCTGCGCGGCACGCTTCGGGGACAAGCCGTTCCTCATCGTGGGTGGGCAGGAATTGACCTATCGCGACCTTGACCGCCGTTCAGCTGCGCTGGCGGTCGCCCTGTTGTCCGAGGGGATAGGCAAGGGGGACCACGTCGGAATCTTGATACCGAATAGCATCGACTGGGCGTTAGCCTGGTTTGCCGCCACACGCATCGGCGCAGTCGCGGTGCCGCTCAATACGTTCTACAAGGCGTCCGAACTCGCCTGGACCGCACGCCATGCGGATCTGCGCGCGATCTTCGCATCGTCGCAGTTTCGCAACCACGACTTTGTGGACCGACTGCAGGAAGCGCTGCCAGGGCTGGCCGATCAGCGCGAGCCCGGCCATATCGCGGTACGAAAAGCACCGTTCCTGCGGACCATTGCGGTGTGGGGAGCATCCGATCAGCCGTGGATGACCGCGATCGACGGTGATCGCGAGATGTCGGCCGACGACGCCGACTTCCTGGTCGACGTGGAATTGTGTGTGACACCAGCCGATGACGTGACCATCATTTACACCTCGGGCAGTACCGGCGACCCAAAGGGGCCCGTGCACAGCCAGGGCACACTCGTGCGGCACACCTACAATCTCACGTTCATGTACGGCGTCACCCACGATGACGTGATGTTCACAGCCATGCCCTTCTTCTGGGTGGGAGGACTGATCACAGGGCTACTCGCGGTGATCCACCACGGCGCGACACTAGTCACCCAACCCGCGTTCGACGCAGCAGAAGCGCTGGAATTGATAGAGCGCCACCGCGCGACGATCACGCTGGGCTGGCCGCAGCAGGGCAAGACGCTGGCCGAGCATCCCGAGTTTCCCGTACGCGACCTGAGCTCTGTGCAACGCACCAGCATGCCCGCGATGGTGCCGCCCCAGCGTCAGCCCAAGGGCTCGAGTGGCCTGGGGATGACGGAACTGTGTGGCAATCACATCGGGGTCGACCCGTATCTGCCGCAGCCGCCCGATCGGTCCGAAACCGGCGGTCTGCCAATCGAAGGGCTGCACCATCTGCTGGTCGACCCCGGTACAGGCCAGCCGGTGCCCGTGGGCACGCCAGGCGAAATCTGGGTTCGCGGATACTCGTTGATGCAACGCCTGCACAAGCGTGAGCGTGAGGAGGTGTTCACCGCGGACGGCTACTACCGCACGGGCGACTGCGGCATCGGGTACGACGACGGTTGGATCAAATTCACGGGGCGGTTAGGCGAGCTGATCAAGACGGGCGGCGGCACCAACGTCACACCCAGCGAAGTGGAATCGGCGCTGACCGATTGCGACGGCGTGCTCGAGGCGTACGTGGTCGGCGCCGAGACCGATGGCGGAACGGTGGTCGCCGCGGCGGTGGTGCCGCGCGGCGAATCGGTGCTCGACGGCGAGTCCTTGCGCGCGCAGTTGCGTGCGAGGCTATCGGCGTACAAGGTACCGAAATTCGTCTGGGTCACCGCAAAGCAGGACCTGCCGTTCACCGCGACGGGAAAGCTCAAGAAGTCGGAACTGGCCCAGCAGCTCAGCGAGATGCTGACACGGCCTTAGGGGGCTGAGTCGGCAAGCTTCGCCGTCAGTCTGGATTGCCTTGACAGCCTGACCATTGGGCATCTTCGCGGTCATCAGCGTCAACGGTATGGCGTGCAGCGCCTCTGCGATCCCCTAAACCCAGGAGCACCGCACTCACCTCGCCAGGGCGGGCAAAGAAGGGCGAGTGGCCGCCGTCCAATTCGACGACCTGTGCCCCGATCCTGGCGACCGCATTGCGCCGGGCCCACGACTCCCCCACCGCGCGGTCGTCCCGCATGAGCACGTAAGTCGACGGCGTATCGGGCCAGCGGCTGATCGGACACCGCTCGGTGAAGACGGTGAATGATTGGTACCTCAGTTCCTCGAATGCTCGACGTGCCAACGCTTCCGGGCAGTCATGGTAGAAGCCTTCGCGCACCGACTCCCAGGTAAGGCCGAACGGGCCTTTACCATGCTCTTGCGGCTCGGGAAATGTGATCGCGTCGGGGTTGGCGCCAAGGTGGTCGATGAACGACTGGCCGGGGACGGGCAGGAGCCCACCGACGAACACCATGTGGCGCACCGGGTACAAGGTGGCGACGACGGGTGCGCACAGTGCCGAGATCGAGTGTGCGACAACGACAACATCCTCGGGAGCGCCGTCAACTTCTCGCTCGATCGCATCGATCGCCACTTGTGCCCACTTCAGCGCTCCTGCCGAGTCGTCGTCGACGGGGAGATCTGGTGCGATCGCGCGGTGGTCTCGCCGCCGCAACTCTCTACGCACCGCATCCCAGCAGGAGCCGTAAAGCAGCCCGCCGTGCAGCAGCGCGAATACGGTCACCGTCGGGTGCGGGAGAGTCGACTAACGATTCCGGCTCCGGCCAGCGGTGATTCGATGACGCCCGGCGGCGCGGCCACCACGCTAGGAATGGCGTTCACCGCGGCCATTGCGGTGGCCGTGATCCCCGGATTGATCCGCTGATCGCTCGGTTGTTCCAAATACAGTTCCAGGCTCATACTGGGGTTGCCTTCAACACGAAAAACCATGCCGCCCTGTCCCTCACGCGAAGGCTTGGGCCACTGTTCGGGCCACGGGGTGGAACTCACGGTCGCGAAGTATTGCACGGCGACCACTTTTCGGTCACCGACCACTCCGGCCAGCCGCCAGCGGTGCCCACAAATCGTGCCCGCCGGCACCACGCCCAGGGCCGTTGGCAGATCGACAGGGGCCAACAATGTCTCCCAGTCGAGTTCTACGCCGTCGAGTTCGATGCCGAGCAGGTCCGCGATATAGCGCACGACCGTCTCCCAGTCATGATTCACCTTGCCCGAGGCGATACGGGCCGGGACGTGGCCATCCGGCTTGCCGAAACCCATCGACTCATGCAGCACATCCCAAATGGGATAAGCCCTGTCCAAGTCGACCGCGTATTCATCCATCCGGTAGGAGCTCACCCTGCCCGCACCGGAGAGAAGGGCGGTCGGAAGATTGAGGCTGATGAAGCCGGGCTCACTACCGGTCGCGTAGAACGTCGAATCGCCCCTTTTGGCGGCCGAATCAAGCGGTTCACGCCAGTGATGCGGCGCGGCGTCCGGGTACACCATCGGGATTGTGGAGATCGTCACGACGTTGATCCCCGACTCCAGCAGCGCGGCGATATCCGCGATTGCGTCTTCCTCCCGGCGGACCGCTGTTGCGCAGTAGGACACGCAATCAGGCTTTAGCGCAATGATTTCCGCTAGGTCTGCTGTTGCCGTCACTCCCACCCCCTCGACACCACACAGTAGGCCCGCATCGGCTCCGACCTTGCTCGGCGTTGACACCTTTACGCCGACGAGATCCAGGGCCGGGTCTAGAATCGTTGCCCGCAACGCTTCTCTTCCTGTGAGCCCTGTCCCGATGTGGACGACACGGTACCGATCGACGGCGTCATCAGTCATCGCCGCTCCTTCCGCTCACTATCAACCGAGCCGGTACGACTCGAACGAAGTGGATCACTTGTAGAAAGGCCCCGGCTTGCCCGATTCCTCGAGATGCCCGTAAGGGTCGTATACCTTGAGATTCGGATACGGGTTCTGCTCGTAAGCGGGTTCAGACAGCCCTGCAGCGCGCAGGCCGGCCAGCACCGCCAGGGGTATGCCGAACGACACCAGACCCACTGCAGCCGAAACGAGGAGCTGGCGCGTCAGTGTGACCTTGTTGCGGCCCGGTCGCGCAGGAATCCGGCGCGCGATCCGGGTGATCAGCACGAGTTCGCCGCCATCGTCGCGGACGCACATGACCGCGACCATCGCAAAGATGAACGAGTCGTACACCGCCATGATGAGTGGGAAATGCACGTGGTGGATCCGCAGGACGGGTCCGACCGCCTCGGAGTAGTAAAAGATGCCGAACCTTAACCAGGTGAGCTGGACGAGCGTGTTGAGCGGCATCGCGATGAGGAACGCGCCCGGGAAGACCGCGGCAAGGCGGTGGCGCGCAAGCCAACTGGTGCGCCGGACTATCGGATCCAAAAAGCTGTCGTGCAGTTGGAGGATTCCCAGCCCACTGAGGAGGTAATAGGCCGCATAACCCCCGAGGAACGACAGCGCCGGCTCGAGGTTCGGAGCAATATTCATATACGGCCATGACGACGGGAAGTGCAGCATGCGCGGGTCGAAGATGGCGAACGTCGCCCAGTTGGCCAACGGATCCAGCGCGCCGGTGATCAGGCCGGCGAACGCGATCACCACTGCCCAATGCACCTTGCGCTGTCGTACCGAGAGCCACACCAGCGTTGCGATCAGACCGGTCGCCAGCGGGATGGAACTCAGCGCGACGACCAGCGGCCAATTATCGAAGCCGAGGAACGGCGGATAGGGCGCCGGGCCCGGAGTGGGGTTAGCTGTGCGCGCATCCCCGTGAGTGCCCGACTGGACAGTCGCGACGGTTACGACCGCAAAGGCCAGGTAAGCGATAACGAACAAGCCCCACCCGGCCCTAGACGGCCATGACAAACCACTGATACCCGTGTCCGCAGGCCTGACGGCGCCTGATTCACTTGCCGCGTCCACGGTGTTCGTCATGCCAGCCTCACCCGCAGCGTAGCCCGACCTCGCACACCGGTGGCACGTGCTCGCTCAGCGTTGTCAATCGTCAGACTCCATGGACCCTCGACCAGTCGAGAATATGCGTTTTCGCCCTTCGCAAACAAGCTTTCGGCTGAACTCGGCTGAATTTGGTCTGGTGCTTGCGCGGGTGTGCCGACGTTCCGGCCGGCAGCACCTTGCCGTTGACCGCCGGTCCGTCCCTGATCGGAGCTCAGCCGGTACCCGAATGAGAATAATAATTCTCTCATGCGAGAATCGGGGTAGCGTCTGTGCAGTCGTCCATCATGAAATCACCCAAAGGAAGCACAGTATGAGCGACCGGCACTCCAGCATCGCGGGGACGCGGATGTTGATCGTCGGGGCATCTTCCGGCATCGGACAGGCGTTGGCCCTTGCCGCCCACGCCAGGGGTGCGGCGGTGGCACTCGCCGCGCGGCGGATAGACCGCCTGTCAGAACTGGCCGATCGGCTCGGAGGATCGGCACACGAGCTCGACGTGTCCGATCCGCGCGCCGTGGAATCCGTCATCAGCAGCGTTGTTGCCAATTTCAGGAAGCTCGACGCCGTCGTATTCACCAGTGCCGTGGTGCCGTTCGCGCTGATCGAAGACACCGACGTGGAGACCTGGCTGCACGCGTACGCCGTCAACGCCGTGGGCGCCTCCCACGTACTGCGAACGACCCTCCCCCACCTGACCGACAACGCAACGGTCGTCATCGCGTCGAGCCACGATGTCGGCCGCCCCCGCGCGGGTGTGGCTGCCTACCACGCGAGCAAGGCCGCGCTCGATGAGATCCTGCGCTCCTGGCGGGCCGAACATCCCGAGCTCGCCGTGATCCGCGTCAGCGTCGGCCCCACTTGTGACACCGAAATCCTGCGTGGGGCCGATCGCGACTTGTTGGCTGATCTTTACCGGAGCTGGGCGCGCGGTGGTCAAATTCCGGACGATATGTCCACCGTCGAGGACGTGGCCAACGCAATCCTTTCCCTCATCGCCATGTCGCACGCGAACCCCACCGTGGTCAGCGAGATCGTTCACCTGGCTCCCCGGATCATCAAGGGCCAGCCCACATTCACCGGCAGCCGGTAAAGGAAGGCCTACCCGATGGACCTGGGTTTCGACGGCGCAACGGCGGTCGTCACCGGAGGCAGCAAGGGAATGGGGTTGGCGATAGCCGAAAGTCTGGGCGCCGAGGGCGCTTCGGTGGCGATCATGGCGCGCGGCCAGACTGCATTGGACTCGGCTGCGAGACAAATCCGCGCCGCCGGCGCTCCCGAAGTGCTGACGATCAGCGTGGACATGTCCGATGCCGAGTCCGTCACATCGGCGTTTGCGTCCGTTGGTCATGCCTGGGATAGCCTGAATGTCCTGGTGCACACCGTCGGTCCGAATGCGGGCGCGTTCGAAGATCTCGACGACGACGACTGGTACGCCGCATTCGACCTCGGCACACTCTCCGCTGTGCGCTCGGTGCGGGCCGCGCTGCCACTGTTGCGATCGGCGGAATGGGCCCGCATCGTCACACTCTCGGCGCACTCGATCCAGCGCCAGAGCTCGCGCCTGGTCGCCTACACGGCCGCTAAATCGGCTCTGTCGAGCTTCACCAAAAACCTGTCTAAAAGTCTTGGCGCCGAGGGCATCCTGGTCAATTGCGTCTGCCCAGGTACCATCGTGACGGCTAGCTTCACCGAAAACTTGCGGGAGGTTCTTGCCGCTGATGGGCTCGACGCATCGGATCCAAAGCACGTGATGACCTGGGTCGAGACCACGTACGGTCATCCCTGCGATGTCGGCCGCGCCGGACTGCCCGAAGAGATCGCATCCGCCACCGCCTATCTGGCGTCACGGCGAAACGGTTACGTGACAGGCGCCACCGTCAACGTCGACGGTGGCTCCGACTTTATCTGACCTTCGGTCGGCCTATCTCGAATGCGCGCGAACTCGTCGATGTAGTGGGCGGTTGCCGGCCAACCTCATCGGTCGAGCCCACGCGCCAGCGCGAACACCGCGGTAGCCGCGTCGAGCAGCGCCGGTGTCAGCATATTTCCGGTGTACTCCACCCAGCACCAGCTTCGCGCTGGCCGCACGCCCGACAATGTGCTTGTCACGGAGCCGAAGACGTGCAGCGGGCTGCCGCCGGATTCAAACGCGAAGCTGTATGAATCGGTGCCGATGGTCACGTCCAGCGCTCTCATCCGTCCGGCTTTATTGAACGTTGGCTCCGCGGTGACATCGTCGTGCACCGTGGTGACACCATCTTTGAGCTGATAGCCCGGACCGAAATCCACACCTTCGCGGCCCTGCCAGAAGCTGCCGCCGCCCAACCGCCCATCGTCGAACTCGTGCAGCCAGGACACCCACATACCTTGCAGCTGCCGGGCGATGGGAAGTTCGGTGTACACCTTTTTCGGTGGTCCGTACGCGAAGTCCTGGTGTGCGTAGCCCGCTACCTCGATACCGTCGACCGTGCCGGTGGCATACATCAGCTCATGGCGGTAGTAAACGTCGTCGTCGATGCCGTCCTGCGCGGGTACGTGCGTGAGGACGATGTCGCTGACGGTCCGCCCGTGTATTTCCCATCGGTTGCTGGCGTCATACCAGTGGAACTCGTTGGCATCGCGTTCGATCCGTCCACTCGGATACGACAGCTGCACCGTCTCTCCATCATCGGCGTACTGCAGCGGTTCGTACCAGTCGATCGTCGAGTACTCGGGGTAAAGGTGGGGCGCTTCGATGTCAAGATTTTTCGGCAGCGAGCGAAATCCGCACACCGGCGACACGACGTGAGTCATTCCGGTGAGAAAGTCGTCACATCCTCGCACCCCCCAGTAGTTGTGACCGGATGCGTCGGCGACGACGGCGCCGAGCCAGATTCCCGACAGTCCCATCCCTGGGCTTGGGGCCCATTCGCGCCGATAGTGGTCGCGGGTCGGAATATCGCGAAGGACCTCAAAATCAATTGATTTGGGCATTAACTCTCCTCGCTTCGCCGCGGCAACGCAGGGTAGGCGCCTATGTGGCGGGTATGACGCCGCGTCCGGTCCAGTGCGCGACGAACGGGGTGATCGTCGACAAGTCGTAGAGTCCTGGCTCAGCCGCGATCACCGCAGGGATGGCGTTGATGGCGTGCATGGCGGTGGCCAGACAGCCCTGCTCGGCGTGGTCCTCCTCGTGGGAGCCGATCACGAGTTGAAGGGTCATGTTGGGCGTGCCCTCGAAGGTCACCGCATAACCGATCTCCGTCGGCCAGTCGGGGGCCAGGTCGTCGGCCATCCTGGTGAGGTGTTCGACGGCGAGTGTGGTTTCTCCGCAGTCGGCCACGACGCCGAAGCGCATGGCGCCCACGGTTCCGGCTGGGATCTCCCCGGCGGCCACCGTCAGCGCCCGCGGTGTCGTCACGACCTCGCGGAACCCCTCGACGGACCGAATACGGAGTCCGAGCGCCTGCGCAAGAACCGTCGCGCTGCCGATCCATGCGCTCGCCGCGTAGTCGGTGTTGGTCAGCAACGGGGTGGGATCATCGGGCGCGTGACCGAAGCCCATCGCGTTGAAGATCAGGTCGTGGCTGGCATAGGTCGAGTAATTCAGCACCTCCCGCACACTGATCCGATTGGTGCGCTCGGTCAGCCGGGACAGGATCGGCGTGAGCGACTCACCGACGAAGCCCGGATATAGACCCACGCCGAGAAACGAGGAACTGCCGGCACGGCAAGCCTTTTCGATTGCGTCCGCCAGCGATTCGTGCAGCGAACGAGGATGGACAAACCGGCTTCCGGTGGCCACCACGTTCTTGCCCGAGGTCAACAGATCACAGACATCGGCGAAGCAGCCCGGCGTGTCGGTCTCCACTTTGCCCATGTAGAGCACGACGTCCGCTTCGGTGCCGATGATCGCATCGCGATCGGCAGACGTCAGCACTCCTGCCTCGGGCACCCCGCACAGCGTGCCCGCGTCGATCCCGGCTTTTCCCGCGTCGTAGACCCGCACGCCGACCAGTTCCATGTCCGGCCGGCTCAAGACGTGCCGCAACGACATCGTTCCGGTTACCCCGGTAGCCCACTGGATCACACGAGTCATGTCAGGCGATCTCCTCTAATCCCACACGACGTCGAGGCGCGGCGGCGAACGAAACATCGTGCCGGTCACGTAGGGCGGCGGTGCGTCGGGGTCGAGCCGCAGCCCCGGCAGTTCGTCGAGCAGCGCGTTGAAGATCTTGGTGCTCTCCAACCGCGCCAGGTGCATTCCCAAGCAGACGTGGGCGCCGTGGCCGAATCCGATGTGCGGCTTGCGCTCCCGGAAGATGTCGAAGGACTCGGCGTCGTCCCAGCGTGTTTCGTCGTGGTTGGCGCTGCCGAGGTTGACCACCATCGTCGAACCCTTCGGGATATGGTGCCCGAAAAAATCGGTGTCGGCGCTGACTTCCCGGATGAAGTTGAGCAGCGGCGTCTCCCACCGGATGCCCTCTTCGATCGCCTGGGGCAACAGGCTGCGGTCGTCGCGCACCGCATCGAGTTGGTGGGTGTGGGTCAACAGGCCGAACGCGAGGCTGGCGGTCGAGCGTGACGTGGTCTCCGCGCCGGCGGGCAGGAGGTTGCGCATGAATCCGTAGATTTGTTCGTCCGACATCTTGACCCCGTCGATTTCGGCCTGGGACAAGATGGTCACCATGTCGTCCTTCGGCGACTTTCGCCGGTCGGCCAGGACTCCGACGAAGTACTCCTTCATCTCCGCCGAGGCTTTCATCGCGGTGTCCATATCGGCACGAAAGCCCAGCAGGTCGATCGCCAGCCGGTGAAACTCACCGATATCGGATTCGGGCAACCCGAGTAGGGCGGCGATGATTCGGACCGGGATCGGCATGAACACCGCGGTGACCAAGTCGGCGCGCTTGTCGTCGCGGAACCTCGCGATCGTGCGATCCACGAGGGGCCCAACGAGTTCGGTGTCCCAGCGTTTCATCGAGGATCTGGCGAAAGCGAATTCGTGCAACCTGCGATACGTCGCGTGCTCGGGTTCCTGCATCTCCAGGATCGTCGGACCTTGCAGCGGCCGCACCACGTCCTCATAGATCCGGGTGCTAAAGGTGATGCTGTCGGTGAAGACGGCTTTGACCGCGTCGAACGAGTACGCCGTGAAGGTCTTCGTGCCCTCAGGTCCGTCCTCGGGACCGCCCATCTCCGGCCAGCCCGGGTGCACGGCCGCCTTGGTGCGGAGCTCGCGCAGCAGCGGGTAGGGGGTCGCGTCGCCGTCGGCGCCCATTCCGGCGTTGAACTTCTCCTGCGCCTCGCGGATGCGTTGCTCGATGTCGTCAGTAACCGAAGGCTCCGCCACGTGCCACCTCCCGTACGGACGTTCAACCTACACCTTGTCGGTTGCAAACCTACATGATGTAGGTTGAACCAACCAGAACCTCAGGGAAATCCGAAAGCGCAACCTGGAGCATTCGATTGGTCATTCGAGTCGTGCAATGGGCGACCGGCGCCGTCGGGCGGGCCGCGCTGCGGGAGCTTATTGAGAATCCGCATTATCAGCTGGTGGGTGTGCTGGTGTACGACCCGGGAAAGGCCGGCCTCGACGCCGGCGCGCTCTGCGGGCTGCCACCGACGACGGGCGTGATCGCCACGGCGGACAAGGACGAGATCATCGCCCTGGGTGCCGATGTCGTCGTGCACGCGGCCAGCAAGGCCCACGCCATCGAGACGAACGCGGAGGACATCTGCCGCGTTCTGGCGGCGGGCAGCACCGTCATCACCACGACGTCGTACAACCACCTACCCACCTACGGCGTGCAGACCGCATCGGCCTTTGCGAGCGCGTGCCATCAGGGCGGGTCACGCTTTCACGCGGCGGGCGAGAACCCGGGCTTCATGTTCGAACGACTCGTCGCGACGGTGACAGGGCTGAGCAAGACCATCGACCGCATCGATCTCTACGAGGCCACCGACGTTTCGGCCGTGGATAGTCGGCCGATGCTGGTGGACCTCATGGGCATGGGCAGACCGCCGGAAGATGTCAGCATTGACTCCCCGATCATCAAGAAGCTCGACATGGCCTACCGCCAGGCCCTCAACGCCACGGCCGACGTACTGGGAATCACACTCTCGCACATCGATGTGGAGGTCGACGCCACCACGCTGCCGCACGACATCGAGGTCCTGGCGGGCACGATCGAGGCGGGAACGGTTGTCGGGCAGCGGTTCTCGTGGGTCGGCCACTGGTCGGGGCGCCCGTTGCTGGCCATTCACGAGGAATGGGTGCTCACCCGCGACCTTCCCCAGTGGGGCATGGCACCGCTGGCGCCCGGCGAGAAGGCGCCGCTGATCCGCGCGGTCATCAAAGGTGAGCCGAGCTTTGAACTCCAGCTCGACGTGGGGTTCGATGGCGTGGCGCCTTCGGGCCAGCACGCCATGCCTGGTCACCTGATGATCGCGATGGGCGCGGTTCGCGCCATTCCCTACGTGCTTGCCCAACCACCAGGCATCGTGACCGCCCCGGTGTTCGGCGCGATCCAACTCGGCTTGCCGAACGTGGGTGCTATGCACCAAAAATGGTCATAACGTGTACATATCCCCCACGCTCGACGCGCGCTTGATGACGTTAGCGTGATGTGGACGCGACCGCGCGGGCGATGTGGTCGCTGGGCGCCGCGTGAAAAACGTGTGCGCTGCCGTCGGGCAGTACCCGCCGGGCGACGAGATAGTCGGATCCCATCCAGCCCTGTCGGATGAACCGGCCAAACCTCAGGAACGTCCCCGGTGCCCCGCTGGCCGACGGGATGAGCTTCACCTGCTCTATTCCGTTCTTCACACCCTCGCCGGTCAGCGGGCGCGCCGCGGCGAGCCCACGCACGATCACGGTGGCGGCGTCGTGCGACAGGCCCGGCATCGAATGTCGCGGCCGGCGACCGTACCGCGCCTCGAAGCGGTCGAGGAAGGCCTGTCCGACAGTATTGCGCTCGTCGTAGCTGTCCAGGCCGATCCAGCCGGACAGGTGTCGCATCCATTCGGCATTGATGTGCGCCATTTCGAAGGCCGTCGTCGTGTACCGCGGCGGATCCCAGCCCGCGGCCAGGAGCGCATCGGTGAAACCCCACAACCCATGCCCGAATCCGACGTGCACCAGCGCGTCGGGGTCCGACGCGCGCAACGCGGCGACCGCCTTGGACTTGTCCGCCTCGACCTGGGGAATCGCCACGGTCGTAACGACTTTCAAGCCCGCCGCATCGTAGGCTCTTTGAGCGAAGGCCAGGTACTCCTTGCCGATGAGCGACGACTCGTAGGCGATGGCGATGCGCGACCGACCATCGCCGATCATCACCGCGGCCAGCATCACCGGCTCCTCCGGCATCGAGCCGTTGTTGAGCGCGAAGCACCACTCGCCAAGTGCCCCCTCGGACCCCGACAGGGTGACGATCGGAACCCGTGCGGTGGCCTCGACGTGGGAACGCAGTGGCACCACGTTGTCCGATACCCACGGCCCGAAAATCGCCAGGCAGCCCTCCGCGACGAGCTCGTCGAAGGCCCGTTCGACCGCGAGATAGGTACCGTTGGGCAAGCCCACCACATTGCGTGTGACGAGTTCGATCGGCCGGTCGAGCAGTCCGGAGTCATAGGCTTCGTCCATCACCAGCCGCAGCGCGGCGAAGGTGTCGTTGTCGGTGTCGCCGGAGGTCGGATAGTCGTTGAGCAAGCCGACTTTCAGGGGAGCGACCGAACCGTACGCGCGAACCTCGTCTGCCATAGCCGGCAACATACAGGATGGAGGTTGGAACAAGGGATCGTGCCGTGGCGCGGTGCCGTGCGCTGACACCGCTGCCACGTGGCACTCAACATTCAGGCTGAATGTTGCTACGATCGTCGGCATGGCGCAGCGCGGTGGAGCGGACGACGATCGGCGTGCGCGTGGCGAGCAGACCCGTCGCGACTTGATCGACGCCGGTCGGGAATTGTTCGTGGAACAGGGATTCTTCAATACAAGCATCGGCGACCTCGTGGCGAAGTCGGGCGTCGGCACGCGCGGCGCCTTCTATCACCACTTCAAGGACAAGGCCGAGCTGTTTCGCGCCGTCTTCGAAGACGTCGAGAACGATCTCACGCTGCAATCCATCGCAGCTCCCCCACCGGGAGCGGACCCTTGGGAGCGGCTCAGCCGCGGTCTGCACGGATTTCTCGAAGCGGCCACCGAGCCCGCCGTGCAGAGGGTGATACTGGTCGACGGGCCGGTGGTGCTGGGCTGGCAGACCCTGCGCGAAATTCAGGAGGGCAACAGCATCGCCCTCATCAACGACGTGGTCCGCGAGGCGATCGCAGCGGGCATCATCGACGACCAACCCGTCGGGGAGCTGACGCACATGCTCGTCGCCGCGCTCGAGGAGGCCTCGCTTCTGGTAGCGCATGCCGCAAATCCCACAAAGGCGCGCCGTCGGGCCGCCAAGGTCCTCGACCGGCTGCTGCTCTCCTTCGCCGTCGAGCCCCGAAAAGTATTGCGCCGGTAATTATCCTGACCAAAGCCCTGGCCGAATGCCGCCGGTGTGAGAACGTACATTTCCGTAACTGAATATAGTTCCTCTACGACCTGATAGCCTCGCTCTCAGCTTCTGCACTAGGAGACCCATGCAGCCCGAAGACATGATCTTGGTGAGCGTCGACGACCATCTGGTGGAGCCGCCGCACCTGTTCGAGGGCAGGGTCGCGAACAAATACGCCGACGAGACGCCCCGGGTGATCCGGCAGCCCGATGGCTCGGAGGTCTGGACGTTCAACGGCGCGATCATTCCCAACATCGGCCTGAACGCCGTGGCGGGCCGCCCACGCGAGGAGTACGGCATCGAACCCACCGCCTTCGACGAGATGCGCCCCGGCTGCTACGACATCCATGAACGAGTCAAGGACATGGACGCCGGCGGTGTGCTCGGGTCGATGTGCTTCCCGTCCTTCCCCGGCTTCGCGGGCCGGCTGTTCGCCACGCATCCCGACAAAGACCTCGCTCTCGCCGTCACCCGGGCGTACAACGATTGGCACATCGACGAGTGGTGCGGCTCTTATCCCGGACGGTTCCTGCCAATGGGACTGCCCGTGCTGTGGGATCCGGAGTTGTGCGCCAAGGAGATCCGCCGCAACGCCGAGAAGGGTTGCCACTCAGTGACCTTCACCGAGAATCCCGCCACCCTCGGCTTCCCGAGCTTCCACGACGAGTACTGGGATCCGATGTGGCGGGCGCTGTCAGACACCAACACGGTGCTCTCGGTCCACCTGGGGTCGTCGGGCAAGATCACGATGACCGCCGACAACGCCCCCATCGACGTGATGATCACGCTGCAGCCGATGAATGTCTGCTCGGCAGCCGCCGACCTGCTGTGGTCGCGAGTCATCAAGGAGTTCCCCGACGTCCGGTTCGCCCTCTCGGAGGGCGGCACCGGGTGGATCCCGTACTTCGTCGACCGGCTCGACCGCACGTACGAGATGCACCACCTGTGGACGGGCCAGGACTTCGGTGACCGGCTGCCCAGCGAGGTCTTCCGGGAGCGCTTCCTGACCTGCTTCATCGCCGACCCGATCGGTGTCAAGCTGCGCCACGACGTCGGCATCGACAACATCGCTTGGGAATGCGACTATCCGCACTCCGATTCGTCGTGGCCAACGGCGGCCGAGGAACTCGCGCTCGTCATGGCGGGCCTGCCCGACGACGAGGTCAACAAGATCACCTATGAGAATGCCTGCCGGTGGTATTCGTTCGACCCGTTCGAACACCGAACCCGCGACCAATGCACCGTGGGCGCCCTGCGCGCCGGGGCCAGCGACCACGACGTCGAGATCCGCAGCTTCGACCATGGCCGGTTCGAACGCACCGCGGGCGCGACCCTCGGCTCCGTCAGCGCGAAACTCGATGTCTGACAATGGCTGACACGGGACAGCCACCGCTGCGAGTCGCGGTCGTCGGCGCCTCCGCCGGTCTGGGCCGATGCATCGGCACCGGGCTCGCCCAGCGGGGCGCGCACGTCGCGCTGCTGGCGCGCCGATACGACAGGTTGGTCGACGCCGCCAGGGACGCCGGTAACGGTGCGGTGGCCGTCGCCTGCGACGTCACCGTGACCGACGCTTGCCAAAAGGCCATGTCCGAGGCGGCCGACGCGCTCGGCGGCCTCGACGCCCTGGTGTACACGACCGGCATGGGCGTGCTGGCGCCACTGCGTGAGGTGACCGCACAACAATGGGCGCAGTTGTTCGCGACCAATGTCACCGGCGCCTCGCTGGTCACAGCGGCCGCCGCGCCATACCTGGCCGCGGCGGCAGGATCGGCCGTGTACTTGTCGTCGCTGAGCGCCTCCTACACGACGCCGTGGCCGCTGCTCGGGTCCTACGCCGTCACCAAGGGCGCGCTGGACAAGCTCGTCGAGGCGTGGCGCATCGAACACCCGGAGATCGGTTTCACCCGTCTCGCCGTGGGCGACAGCCTCGGCGGCAGCGGCGACGCGCAGACCGAGTTCAACAAGAGCTGGGACCCCGACGCGCTGGAATCGGCCATCAAGTACTGGATGGAGAACAAGTACATGCTGGGCGGTCTCGTCGACGCCGAACACCTGACCGAAGTCGTCCATTCTGTCATCCGTTGCGGCAATAGCAGTTTCATTCCCTCTCTCACACTGGCCCCGCGCGCCTCCGACGCAGTGAAGGAACTTCGGCAATGGTGAACCACGAATCCCGAATGCTCATCGACGGCAAGCTCGTCGAGTCCGAGACCGGACGGCAGTTCAACAACATCAACCCGGCGACGGAAGAGGTCCTCGGCGCCACCAGCGACGGGACCCGCGCCGACATGGAACGCGCCATCGCCGCCGCGCGGCATGCGTTCGACAACACCGAGTGGTCACGCAGCGGCGATGCGCGCGCCGCCGGACTGCGGCAATTGCAGGCAGCGCTCGAGGCGGAACGTGAGGAGCTGCGCACCGAGCTCGTCGCCGAAGTGGGCTGCCCCGTGCTGTCCACCTACGGGCCGCAACTCGACGTGCCCCTCAACGAGGCGTTGACCTGGCCCGCCGACATGATCGGCGAATTCGCCTGGAAGCGTCCGCTTCCCGACAAGGACGCGTTCGGCATGGGCAGCCTCACGGCCCGCGAGGTCTGGAAAGAACCGGTCGGCGTCGTCGGTGTCATCACCCCGTGGAACTTCCCCTTCGAGATCGTCCTCAACAAGATCGGCCCCATCCTGGCGATGGGCAACACCTGCGTGCTCAAGCCCGCCCCGGACACGCCGTGGAACGCCACCAGGATCGGCCGGATCATCGCCGAACACACCGACATCCCGCCCGGGGTGATCAACATCGTCCCCTCCTCTGAGCACCTTGTCGGGGAGGTGATTTCGACGTCGCCGTTGGTCGACATGGTGGCATTCACCGGATCGACGGCCACCGGCAGGCGCGTCATGGCCGCCGCTGCCGAGACCGTCAAACCCACCTTCCTCGAACTCGGCGGCAAGTCCGTGTACACGGTGCTGGACGAAGACGGTGACATCAGCGGCGCGGTCGGCGGCAGCGCGTTCATCTGCATGCACGCCGGGCAGGGCTGCGCGATGCCCACCCGCCTTCTGGTGCCGAGCTCTCGTTACGACGAAGCGGTCGAAATCGTCAAGGCCGCCATGGAAAAGAACAAATACGGCGACCCGACCGATCCCTCGGTGCTGCAGGGGCCCGTGGTGTCCAAGAAGCAGCATGACCGGGTCCTGGGATACATCGAGAAGGGCAAGCAGGAAGGCGCCCGACTGGTCACCGGCGGCGGGATCCCCAAGCACCTGCCGAAGGGCTATTTTGTCGAGCCGACCGTGTTCGCGAGTGTCGACAACAAGATGACCATCGCGCAGGAGGAGATCTTCGGGCCGGTGCTTTCGGTCATCGGATTCGACGGCGACGACGACGCCGTGCGGATCGCCAACGAATCGATCTACGGCCTGTCGGGCATGGTGTTCGCCAACGACCTCGACCGCGCCAAATCCGTGGCGAGTCGGATCCGAACCGGCACGCTCGGCATCAATGGCGGGCTCTGGTATGGCGCAGACGCGCCTTTCGGCGGCTACAAACAGTCGGGCGTCGGCCGGCAATGCGGCATCGAGGGACTCGAGATCTTCACCGAGACAAAGACTGTCGGCTGGCCGGCTTCATGACCGGAGCCCGCCCGAACGAAAGAGAAGCGATGAAGTCCAAAGCAGCGGTGTTGCGCGGTGTCGGTGTGGACTGGGAAGTCACCGAAGTAGAGCTCGATCCGCCGCACGCGGGCGAAGTGCTGGTCAAAATGGCCTATGCGGGGATCTGTCACTCCGACGAACACTTCTATACCGGCGACAGTGTGCCGACCGCGGAGATGGAGGAGATGATGCGGGCGTCGGGCCTTCCGGTGCCCGAATGGTTTCCCATGCTCGGCGGGCACGAGGGTTCCGGCGTCGTCGAAGCGGTCGGGCCCGGGGTGACGACGCTGAAGCCCGGTGACCACGTGGCGGTCTCGTTCCTGCCCGCCTGTGGCAACTGCCGATGGTGTGCCAGCGGCTACACCTACCTGTGCGACGTGGGCGCTGACATCTATAGCAAGGCGATGACCACCGACGGCACCCGCCGTCGCCACCTCGGCGACGAAGACCTGATGGCCATGATGCAGGTCGGCACTTTCTCCGAGTACGTGGTGGCCTCCGAACGCTCGCTGGTCAAAGTCCACGACTGGATCCCCCTCGAGGCCGCCTCGCTGGTGTCCTGCGGGGTGACGACGGGATTCGGGTCGGGATCGGTGGCGGCAGGCACGCAACCCGGCGATACCGTCGTCGTAGTCGGTGTCGGCGGAATCGGCATGAACGCGGTGCAGGGCGCGAAAGTCGCCGGCGCCAAGCACATCGTGGCGGTCGACCCCAATGAGTTCAAACGTGAGATCGCACCGACGTTCGGCGCCACCCATACCGCTGCCGACACCGGTGCCGCAACGGATCTGGTCAAGGAGATCACCTGGGGCGTGATGGCCGACCGGGTCGTTCTCACACCCGGGGTCGTGCCCGGCGACATGATATTCACCGCGATGATGTTGTTGCGCAAGGGCGGAACCTGTGTGCTGACCGGGATGCCGAAGATCACCGACCTGATGGTGCCGATCGTCCTCACTGACATGGTCAGTTCGTGCAAGACGTTCAAAGGCGTGCTCTACGGCGAGCTGAACCCGCGCGAGGCCATGCCGAAACTCTTGGCGATGTACGAGGCGGGCCTGATCAAGCTCGACGAGCTGGTCACGCAGAAATACAAGCTCGACGACATCAACGAGGCCATGAAAGACCTTCGCGCCGGCAAGAACATCCGCGGCGTCATCGCTTTCGAATAGCGTCGCGACGTCAGGTTGCGCGCTGCAACACCATGACACCCGACGGAACTCGCCCACCGGTACTGACGACGGCGGTGCGGGCGTCGTTGACCTGACGGCTACCCGCTGGGGACAGGCCGCAAGACCGCGGACTGCAGTCAAATCGAAGCGCTGCCATCCCAAAACGGGCTTAGCCCAGCCCATTCACGATTGGTGATGTGGTGTTCGAGTGCGCGCGTCGCGCCGGTGAGCGGATGGTCATCACCGAGCAGGCGCACGCAGTCGTCGATGAGTTTTCGGGCGCGTTGTCCGGCGGGGTCGAATTCGTGGCCTTGCCACAACCACCAGGCAAGGTAATACCGCCATTGCAAGGTTTCGATGTCGTCGTTGCCGCGGGTTCGCGCGGTAACCGCAAGCGCCTTTTTGACCGCGGTCGCGTGCTCCATCAGATCGGCCCGTTCGGAGCGTTGTTCGTCGGCGTCTTCGGCGACCTTGTCTTGGGCGTCTTCGTCGAGGTTGCCCGGGTTCATCCAATCCCGCCCGGGCATGACATCGATGCCACGGTCCTCAGATTCGGCATCGACGTATAGATCAAAGGCAATGTTGCGGATCTCGTTGAGGCTGTCTTCCCATTCAGCACGGGCCGCGGCGAGCGCTTGGACGGCGCCGAGGCTTACCGGGTGCTGCTCGCCGAAGACACGCGCGAGATCCTCGGCGATGACT
This sequence comes from Mycobacterium marseillense, assembly GCF_010731675.1. NCBI lineage: Bacteria > Bacillati > Actinomycetota > Actinomycetes > Mycobacteriales > Mycobacteriaceae > Mycobacterium > Mycobacterium marseillense. The sequence continues at coordinate 100,112 of NZ_AP022584.1, read as the reverse complement.
TCCCATTCGGAGATTCGCTCGATTTCGTTGAACGTCTCCGGTGTCCACCTAGCGCGGTTGTAGCGGGCGACCAGGGTGTGTTCGTGGTCGTGGCCGACCGCGTTTTGCAGGGCCACGATCAGCTCGTCGAACTCTTTCAGAGTGTGATCGTTGCACCCCTGGGCCTCACACATCCAACTCAACCGCGATAGCTGTGCGGCCAACGTGTCAGGATGATGTTCTCCCAGGAGTCGTCGGCGGTAGCCCACAACAACTAGCGCATCGGCACTGGCGCCGAAGGGGTCACCCAGCGCGTGGCGGGCTACCGCCACGCCGTAGGCCGCGGACAGCGTCAACTCATGACGAGGGCCGAATGCCCTTGTTTCGGCGCCACATAATTGCACCCAACGCACCAGGCGCCCGGCGGGATCATCGCTGCCGTCCAAACCCGCAGCCAACGTGTGCGCGGCCCACAACGTGTCCGGGTGTTCAGCGCCGAGCACGCGGATCATCACCGGGACGAGCTCGCGCAGCTCCTCGAGTGCCCCCGCGTCGCCGCGCACGTAGTGCCAAATCCCGACCAACCCGGCCACCGGGAGGGTGGAGGGGTGTTCAGCGCCCAATGTTTCGCGCCGCCCCGCCAGCACGATGTCGGCGTCCCGCACCGCGCCGAGACTGTCGCCGGCGCTCCAGCGCGCGGATGCAAGAGCGAGCAGCGCAGTCAGAGTCAACTCATGGTTGGGCCCCCACTCGTCATGAGTGGACTGCCAGTTGGTGATAGCTTGCGCGACTAGGTCATCGGCAGATTGGTCCGGCGCGTCAGACATGTGCGCTCACTTTCGTTCCGCCCGGCAAGCCTTCGAGCGTTTCGACCGCCCGGTCCCCTCGTGCGGCGGGTGTGTTTGCCGAAGTCCCATGTCCGCGATCGTAGTCGGGACCGAGGCCGAAGACTCTCGGTGCTGCTGAAGCTCGGCCAGCTAACAGTTGTAGGTTCTCAAACTCCGTGTCATACCGCGGTTGCTCTGAACTGCGGCGCTTCCGACTATCTCAAGTGATGTCATCTGCCATCTTTCTCAAATTCGTGTCCTTTCTTCAGACGTCGAATGTGGGCCGCTTCGCCAAGCTCTGGATCGGCGCGGCCGTGTCAGCATGAAGACCAATGCGTCACGTGAGAGCAACTAGGAAGTGCGCAGTTCAGTGCAGAAGCTGACAAGCGCCCCTCCGCGCTGCCCCACGTTAGATGAAACACGTTGTCCAAGAGTATGTTCAGCCCCCAACGCCAGTAACATCGACAAGCGATCTCGCTGCTATTGTGTGCTCGACACCCTGGCGAGCGCATGCGGGTTGCGGCCGCGGGCGCGCCCAGGACTGTGCTCAGCCGGTCCGTGCTAGCCCGTGCTCGGCTTTGAGAATGTCGCTTGCACGCTCTCCAATCACTACACAGGGAGCCATCGTGTTGCCGGTGGTGATGCGCGGCATAATCGAGCCGTCGGCGATTCGAAGTCCCTCTACCCCATAGACTCTAAGATTTGCATCCACCACCGACATGGCGTCTCGACCCATTTTCGCCGTGCAGGATTGATGCCAGAAGGTTTCAGTCCCGTCGCGGATGAACCGCTCAAGCTCATGGTTGGCCAGATCGCCGGGCATCACCTCGCGTTTGTTGAAGCGTTGCACCGGAACCGAGTTACCGACTTCGCGGCACAGCTTAACGGCGGCTAGCGCGGCCTTGAAGTCCTCTTCGTGCGCCAACCTGTTGTCCTCGATCGCCACCGGGTGGGCCGGATCCGGGCCGGTTAGGCGGACCCGCCCGCGGCTCTTTGGTCGGAGCACGCCAGCACACGCCGTCCAACCGTGCTCCGGTAGTCCATAGACGGCGATATTTTCTGCGCTGGACAAGGGCAATTCCGCAACGCATATCTGCAGATCGGGAGCCTCGAGTACAAGGTCGCTTTTGGAAAGGACCATCACTTCTGCCCCGTTGTTGTGCGGCTCGAGCGGCTCGCGGTACTCCCATACGCAGTCGATACGCGGGTGGTCTTGAAAGTTTCGTCCCACGCCGGGAAGGTGGGACACAACGGGTATGGCGAAGCGGCGCAGCTCATCAGCGTCGCCGATGCCTGACTGCATAAGTACTTTTGGCGTGTTGATCGCACCAAGGGAAATGACCACCTCGCTCATCGCGGAAACGTTGTAATTCGTCCCACCGCAGTAGAACTCCACTGCGGTCACCCGCTTGTCCTTAAAGAGCAGTCGTGTCACCGTCGCACCGGTGAGAACTGAAAGGTTCGACCGTTGTAGAAGCGGATAGACGTAGCCGCGAAACGTCGACTGCCGCATCTCATTGCGTAGTCGGAGATCAATGAGAGAGGCACCGCCCTCGGCCACCATCATGGCGCTGTTGTTGCTTGGGTAGCTAGGGATTCCCACCGAGCGTGCGCCCTCAACGATCGCCGCGGCCAGCGGATTGGGTTCGCGCGCGGGTGCGTTGAAGAGCGGGCCGCCGACACCGCGGTCGGGGTCGGCGGGCCCGTGCCAGTCTTCGATCCGACGATAGATTTCAAGCACCGACTCATACCCCCAGGATTCGTCGCCCGCCTCGGCGGCAAAGTAGTCCCAGTCGCTGCGGTGCCCGCGTGCCCATGCCATCACGTTGATGCTGGACCCCCCACCGAGCACTTTGCCCATGGAGTGCGAGATCGATCTCCCGTTGAGGTGAGCATTCGGCTCCGAGACGAACCCCCAGTCGCGCTCGCTACCTAGGTTGTGCGGCCATTGCAAGGGATTTTGGACGGCCGGGACGTCGTCGGTACCGCCGGCCTCCAGCAAGAGCACGGTGACATCCGGGTCTTCGGCGAGTCGCCCTGCCACCACTGATCCCGATGAGCCTGACCCGCACACCACAAAGTCGTAGTGTGGCGCAATCTCAGATAGCAGCATGCGTGTTCTCCAGCTCGGGGGGCTCGTCACGCGATGAGGCGGGCAGCGTGATGCCGACCGCTGCGTTTTGTTCCGGTGTTGCCAGCAGGTACCCGTAACGTTCCGCTATCTCGAGGAAGCGACCGACCTCGTGGGCAGTCGGTGGCGGGGAACCCGCGGGCCGCCCGACTTCGCGGAAGAACGTGCCCATGCGTGGCGTGGTTACTATCAGGACGACGGCGGGTTCTTCCAAGGCGTTTCGAATGGCGTGTGGAACGTCGCCCGGCAACCGGACATAATCCCCGGCGCAGGCGTCGTGCCATTGCGGGCCGCGGTCGCCTTGGACCAGGATTTGGTGCGCGCCGGCCAGGATGTAGAAATGCTCAAAATCGTCGTGGCTGTGCAGCGGCACCGTCGCCCCGGCGGGGATGACCGCGCGCATGACGCATACCTGCTCGTCGTCTTCCGGCGTCAGGAACTCGACGATGGGTCCAAAAACCTCCAACGCTCCCATGTCTTCCTTTCTATTACTGCTATTTGGTTCTATTACTTGCTATTTGGGCCAGGCGGTGCCGAGCGTGCCGCACTGGCGTGGTTGCCCGATCCGGTCGACCGGCTGAAGACAGCGCTTCCGCGTCATGCTTGCCTTGGCGATGCAGCCAACTATGTGCGGGCGGATCAGCGCTGAGGGGCCGTCCAGCATCTGCACCACCCGGAAGAATTGCTGCGCTACAAGCGAATCCGTCTCGGCTGCGGTGAGAACCCGGTCCATGTAGGAGTTCATGACGCGAACGGACAGCGGCCGTCTGCCGGGGACCTGCGGGAGCATCAGATCTGAGCCGACCGCCGTGCGCCAAGCCACGCGAATCTTTTTGGACGACTTGCCGTAGAACCGTCCCGGCAGGTTACGGTCTCCTCGGCGCAGACAGTCACGTAGCACCTCGGCTTCGAGGGCGGCGACGGTCATGCCTTGACCGTAAATGGGGTTGAACGAACAGATTGCGTCCGCGAACACGAGTAACCCCGCTGGCAGTCGGGCCAGCTTGTCATAGCGTCGCCACCGGTTGGACGGAATTCGATACTGCGCGAGGTCGCCAAGGATCTCAGCCGACTGCAGGGCTGCGGTGATGTGGGAAGGAGCAAGTGTGGCGGCGAGGTCGAGCAATTCGGTCACGTCAGCCGGCGGATCTTGGCCGCCGACGCCGCCGCCGAGCACCAGATACATATCGTTCTCGCAGGCGAACATGGCAAACATCGTCGGGCGGGACGAAATGGGATAGTTGGTCACCACGAGTTCGTGCAGCGTTCCGCGCGGAATACGCACGGGCACAGTGGCGTATGCGATTCGTACCTCGATCTCGTCTTCCCGGGGCCGGCGGTATCCGAGTTCTTCCAGGAATACCGGTGCGCGGGACCCCCGCCCGGTCGCGTCGACAACGAGATCCGCGGCGATCACGGTTTCGTCTGTGCCACCACGCTTTTGGACGCGCGCGCCGGTGATACGGGCACGATCGGTGTCGGCTGTTAAGCCCACGAAGTCGTGCTCTTCAAGAAACTCGATGTTCGGTATTTTGCGCACTGCACGGCGTACCGCGTGCTCGAGAAGCGGTCGGCTCAGGTGATAGTCCGTCAACGATGCGGGGTCGGGAATTGACGAGCGCACCATTAGATGGCCCGCGAACTTCGACCAGAATCTCGACATGTCGCCGTCGTCCCACCTAATGGCGCCATCGGCTGTCAGCTGATCGAATATGCCGGGAAACAGGTTGCCGATTATTTCCACGGCCCTGCCCAACAGCGCGTGCGGATGTCGTCCCTGCGGCACGCCACGCCGGTTTACCGGAACGTCGGGCAGGACGTCACGTTCCACCACGGTGACCCGCTGGTAGAAGTCGGCCAGGACTCGTGCGGCCAGCAGGCCGCCCATACTTGCCCCCAAGACGACGGCGGTGTTCCGATCCGCGTGTGTCATCGGCCCCTCCTAGGCTCTCGCGATTTTCGAACGGCTGGTGGTCGACTCACTGTCAGTCCCTGAGCCGCAAGCATTCAGGCGGCCATGATTGCTTCGGCCACTTCGTCTGGGTGGGTCAGCATGCTCAGATGGGTTCCTGGAACGTAGACGGGTTCGACGCCGAGTCGGGACGCAAATTCCGCCGCCGACCATTGGGGTGCGCAATCGTCTTCGCTGGCGATGTAGGCGGTAGGCACAGTCAGAGCTGCGGGATCGACATGCAAAGCGTCTAGGAAGTAACCGCCGGGCTGCGGTGTCAGGAGATCGGCCACCATCCGCTGCAGTATCGGCGCGGTGTCCTGCATGAACAGCTCTTCAACGTAGGCCAGAGTCGGTGCAATCGCGCCATCAGGCGAATCGTTGATCAAATGCAGCAGTAAGTCGCGGCCGGCGGGTGGGTGATCGTCAACCAGCGACTTGCCGCACACCGGCACTAGCGCGTTGAAGTAAATGACCTTGCTGACTTGTTCCGCGAGGAGTGCAGCCGCGCCCGTGGCGGGATAGCCGCCCCAACTGTGCGCAACCAGGATGACGTCAAGTTCGAGCCCGCGTACTTGGCTGACGACGTAGTCCACCGCGTCGGTGAGCCGATAACCCGACGGATCCTCACCGTCGTTGAGACCCGGCAGAGTCAATGCGATCGAGCGATGGCCTGCAGCGCGAAGCCGCTTGGCCACTGGCCACCAACACCAGGCTGCATGCCAGCCGCCCGGGATGAGCACGTATGTCGGGACAGGTCTCACGTTATCTCCTAGAGAGTCGTGCAGCTGCGAAGTAGTTATCCCTATCCGGCTGGCTGATTTCCAAGTCGCTGCCGCCGGCGCGGAGGGGGCTGCTCGGGCATCAGCGGCGCCCGTCGTCCGAGACGCGAATTTGTTGTTGCGGGTGATGGTTTCGGCCGAGACCTACGCTGATGATCATTGCGATCATGGGGTTTAGAGGTCGCCACCGCTTTGTTTCGTCAAGGCCGGTGGGCGGTGAGTAGCAACGCCGGCAGCTTTTCGTATCCGTCGGCGTCCAAATCGAACCTGGGGCTTGAACGGGTTTGTGGCGCATAGGCGTGAATGAACGCCGGCCGGATCTCATCGATGGTCCAATGCCTGCCTACTGCGTCGCCCAGTTCGTTTCTCGTGACTACGTTGGGAATCGGATATCCGGGATCTTCGGGGAACGCCGCCTGGGTGAATGTCAGGATGTACAGCGAGGCGCCAGGCGCGGACGCCCGGCGTATCGAATTCAAGTAGTCGTCGCGCTTCGTTACCGGAAGTGCATGAAACAGCGCGCTGTCGACGACGGTCGCGAACCGATCTTCGTAACCAGTAAGGGACGTGATGTCGGACGACACGAACGTTGCGTTGGGCAGCCGTCGGCGGCGGCGCTCCTCGACTGCCGCGTCTATCGCAATCACACTTCGGTCGATTCCGACGACGGTGTAGCCCAACGCCGCCAAAACAAGCGAAGTGTCACCGTAGCCGCAGCCGGCGTCGAGCACATCGCTGCGAAACATCCCTTGACTGATGAGGTCGGCGATCTGTGGTTGCGGTCGACCGATGCCCCATGGCGGCAGGCCACTGAAGATCCCGTTCTCGTGGTAGGCGTCGTCCCAATCCATCAGTTCTGCCATCGAATCCTCCTATGCGCACCGCTGCCCGCTGGCCAGGCGACGAATCCTCACCACCCGATGCTGACGCGGCACGCGACCGGTAGCCAGAGCCGTCTTTTCCTGGTATTGGCAATCACAGGTTCCCCACGAAGCCACTGAAGCCGCGCTGAGACAACGCCATACGTCCACCGTTCTGTGAACCAAACTTCAGTGAGTGACGCAACCACTCCTATGGCTGCGCTCGACCCACAACCCAAAGGGCCGCATCCCCATTAGCGGTGCGGATGACAACGCACGGAGCCGGGTGACCGGCTACCCCGAATGCACGAGACTGGAGAGCAGACGCAAGCTTTCCTCCGAACGCGTGCCAGGTTCGGCGTAGTAGGCAATCATCGTCTGCCTCATGTCGGGCAGCATGAATACTCGGTAACACAGCGTGAGCGGCCCAACTCTGGGGTGGTAGAACGGAGCTGGCCCGCTCGTCTTTTGCTTGACCTCTTGGCGCGCCCACAAGCTGCGAAACCGTGGGCTAGCGTCGCTGAGCTCGTTGATGAGCGATACCAGTTCGGGGTCGTTTGAGCGGTCTTCGGCGAAGTTGAACCGAAGCCATGACACGAGCATCTCGGTTACCTCGTCCCAGTTGCGCACCCAAGCGGGAAAGTCCGAGTCCAAAAACGCCGTCCGCAGCTGGTTGAATCCCGGTGCGAAATAAGGCAACAGCGCTTGAGCCATCGAGTTGGCCGCTAAAACGTTCATGTGCCGGTCCTGAACATATGCGGGAATCAATTGCCAATTGTCAATCAATGTCCGCAGGCCGAGATCAACTTTCTCAACCGGCGCGGCCGAACCGGAACGGCGTGGTAAAGCAGGCCGAGCCAAGTTGCGCATGTACTCGGCCGCGTCATCATCGAGTTGTAGCGCGCCGGCCAAAGCCGCGAGTACCTGATCAGAGGGCTGAGTCGTTCGGCCTTGCTCAAGCCGCAGATAGTAGTCGGCGCTTATGCCCGCAAGCATCGCCACTTCCTCACGACGCAAACCCGCCACCCGGCGACGCCCGCTGTCGGCAAGGCCGACATCAGCAGGCTTCAACCGTTCTCGACGGGCCCGAAGAAACGCCGCCAGCGGTTCACGATCAGGCATGAGAAAACAATAGCGCCGCCACGACGGGCCCCCCAGTACCAGGCAAAGCAACACTGCTGCGCCTCCCTTCACCAGCGCCGGCGCCTGCCCCGGAAATGGATCGCCAGGCGGTCGCGGCGCCCGCATCGCCCATCGGATCTTGATCGGCCGCGGCCGGGCGGATGTGGAACAGACCTGTACGGCGCTGATGGGTCCAGGCGCAGGGCACTCTCATTCGCAATCGGCTGTCGGCTACTAGCGAATCATCCGCCCTCGCGAGGTAAACCATCGCAGCGGTTCCGATTCGCGGGACGGCTCGATGCACACGAGCGCTGCCTTAGAGTCGTCGCCCTGCCACAGCATTTTTACTTCTGCGAGCTTCCGGTTGGCCGGATCGGATCGGCAAGGCGAACCCGGCCGTTCATCCCACAGAACGTGACCCGGGCGGAACAGCATGATGAGTCGTCCCTTCGCGCTTATCGGCTGCTTCCTGAAGCGTCAAGATGATCTCGACGCCCCGCACCACAGGGCCACAGTGACCACTTCCGATGAGCGGAACGGGTAGTCGTCGATATGCAAGTGTGCCAATAGCGCTCAACGGCAGCGGATCTGGCCTGCGTTGCCCTCCTAGCGCCTCCAATTTAAGATCAGCGCTTCTTCCGCCGGTTGATCCTGCCGCGGGCGACGGCTCGACCAGAGCACGATCCCAATACGACGTAGGCCTTCATCATGGTTTCTTGCACGAGGTAGCCGTAGTCATTCCCACGGTATGCTGACCGAAATATTAACCGATACAACATGTTCAATAGCGATAGCCTCCTGCGGGGATCGCGTTGACCGGCTTCACAGTCTGCAGATGTGTGGGGCTGTGACGGCGTCGTCATAGCTGACAGGCTTTCGTTGAAATGCCGCGCGGATAGCGCAGACTCTTCGCGGCGGCAATGTGCTGGGCCGATTCGAATGACGTTGGTAGTGCCAGACTTCTCTCCATAGCAGTTATCGACTCGTCCTGTCTGATCGCGGTTGCAGGCTTAACCCACCCCCCTAGTCACGGGGGCTATTTCTCAGCCGTGAGGTAGTGCACTGCGCCTGGTCCGTTCGGGCCGGCATCGATGCTTCCGGCGGGCACCCCGGCATCCAGCAGCAAGTCCGTCAAGCGATACGCGGTGGTGTGCCACCCGAGCGCTTGAAGATGTCCTTCGGCGTCGTTCTGGTCGTGGGGATAGGTGAGGTGATTGAAGTCGATGTCGAAGCCATGCTGCCTCCACTGGTCTGCGAGGCCCGTAATGATTGAGCCCACGGATCGCGATTTAGCCGGCAAATGGTCCGCGATCATCTGGCTGCCCTGTGTGCTCAGCGCGCTGATTCGGTCTAACATGTGATTCTGCGCCTCACCTGGGAGGTATCCGATCATCAATCCTTCGAGCATCCAAGCGGTCGGCTTGGCATAGTCGAATCCTTTTTGCTGCAATGTATTTGTCCAGTCATAGCGTAGATCGGCTCCTACCGTTCGCAGTTCCACAGCTGGTTTGACGCCAAGCGCAGACAGAGTCGAATCCTTGAACGCGATTACCTCAGGTTGATCGACCTCGTAGACGACCGTGCCCGTAGGCCACGTCAGCCGGTAGGCGCGCGAGTCGAGCCCGGAGGCTACTATCACCGCCTGCCGGATTCCAGTTGACAGCGAAGCAAGGAAATAGCGGTCGAAGAACCGTGTCCGAACACCGAAAAAGTCTGGAAGCCAGCCACTTCCGATGTCTGCAAATTCCACCTCGCCGCCGGCCAACCGTGCGAACAGCTCGACACCGGCCGCGCGTACCAATGGTGCAGCAAACGGATCGTTGATGATTGGATCGATTTGCCTGCTGGCAGCCGCCCTGGCGGCGGCGACCAGTGTCGCGGTCGCGCCCACGCTCGTCGCCAGATTCCAGGTGTCGTCGTTGCAACGACTCATTCATATCCTCCCGCTGTTGCAGAACGTTGTCACGTGCTTTGAAATATGTTTCCGGCGGCATTGATGAAGCTGGCCGACCGCGATGACACCGGCCACCGTCCTTTATTTGCGGCAGGCCCAGATCCACTCGGATTCATTGTGTTTCGGCGCAGCGGTCTGGCCCGAACACCGTGACGGTGCGGAAAAGTCGAGCTCCTGAGCAGCCAAGAAATCGCTCGCTGGTGCAGAGCAACGGAGGGTTGCAGACCCGCGCGATTCCGACTGGTCCATCTTGTGCGCTGTTTGCTTGCAGCGGCGAGTTGACGACTAACCGTGCCCACACCACGGGCTATCGATGCCAGGCCCCAGTGCTGCGGCAGCTCGAACGTGACGACCATGCCTAGCACCGCGCATTCGACCCACGTTGGTATGCGCTCACCATCTGCCGGCCGAAAAGCGGCGGTCATACTCGGGGGGCCGTTGACAGAGGCGCAGGCAGCTTCTCCCGTCCCTCGACGTCCGAATCGACCTGGCAACTCGGAGCGACTCGCGGAGGATACACGTGAATCAAGGCCGGCCCGACCTCGCAGGGAGTCCAATTCCCGGAAACAGGCTCGCCCAGTTCGCTTCTGGAAACTAAGCTCGGAATCGGATACCCGGGATCTTCAGAAAACGCGTCTCGCGTAAATGTCAGAATACAAGCCGGCGCCCCAGACGCCACTGCGCGCCGCATTGAATCCAGGTACTCATCGCGGCACGTTGCCGGAAGCGTATCGGACAACGCGCTGTCAAACGGCCGAAACCGAGCATCGTACCCAGTCGGGATTGTCGCGTCGGCGGACCACCAACGTCGCGTCGCACAGCCGCCGCTTGCCGCTTTCCCAGGCGCCGTAGGCTTTTGCGATCGCACTGCGATCGATTCCGACGACGGTATCATCGGCGTTCGGCGATTGGCGGCTGCGGCCCGCCGATACTCCACAGTGGCAGGCCACCAAGGGTGGCTACCTCGTGGGTAGGCAGCATCCCAATCCAGAAGTTCGGTCAACGTTCTCCTCTATAAGCAAGGGCCGATCAAATCAACACTCACCACCCATGTTTCCGCCGCGGCCGATCGCTATCCAGGTACTAGTTGTCCCAGGAATGGCCACACAGGTCTACACCGCCTGATGCACCTGAGGTCTCGCAGAATCGCAGCTTTCGTAAAAGCGCCGTGGATCCCCGACATCTCAATTGAGGCCGCGACTCCCCGACGCGCCCAAAGCTGCCATTGACTAATGTCACCATTTGTTATTGACTGCGTTGTATGACGGACGGTGTTCCGGCTCGCGGGTCGCTGCGATCCCGCGGCGCGGCAGCGGTAAGTGCGTACACCCTGCGGCCGATCACCAGCGTGATCCCGCCCGAGCGAGCCTGGGGGCTGTGGCTGTCGCGTCAGATTATTGCCAGGATCATGGGAACCTTTGGCCCTTCGTTGGCGGGCACGCGGGTCGAACCGGTCGATACCCGGCTGCCCGACGGCCGCCGCGTCAAGGGCGAATGGGTCTACGGGCCGCGCACTCCCACCAGCGAAGCCGAGCGCTCGTCGACAACAGTGGGGGCCATCTACTACGTGCACGGCAGCGGGTATGCCGTGTGTTCGCCAAAGACGCACCGCCGGTTGACATCTTGGCTGTCTTCCTTGACCGGACTTCCGGTGTTCTGCGTGGACTACCGGCTGGCCCCACGTCACCGCTTCCCCACCGCGGCCGACGACGTGCGCGCGGGCTGGGACTGGCTGGTGACCGCCTGCGGTGTGCCGCCGAAACAGGTTGTGATCGCCGGAGATTCGGCCGGCGGCCACCTGTCGGTCGATCTGCTGCTACAACCCGGGATCGAGCACCCGGCCGCACAAGTGCTGTTCTCTCCCCTGTATGACCTCACCTTCGCGCTGGCGCTGGCCCGGGAACGGATTCGCCCCGACCCCGCCACCAGCGCGGCGAACGCGGTGCGGTTGGTCGGCCTCTACCACAGCGGCGTCGAGCTCACCCACCAGCGACTGACGCTCGACGTCGCGGGCGGCCCCGCGCTGCCGCCCACCCTGATCCAGGCCGGCGGCGCCGAGATGCTACGAGAGGACGCGCGCCAACTCGCCGCCGACATCCAAACCGCCGGGGGCAGGTGCGAATTGCAGGTCTGGCCGCACCAGGTGCACGTCTTCCAGGCGTTGCCACGCATGACGCCCGAGGCCGCCAAGGCCATGGCCTATGTCGCGCGTTTCATCGCCCACACCTTGCAAGACGCCCGCACCCTGGCCGAGGAGGCCCGCTGACATGCTGGACAGACTTCTCAAGAATCCCAAAATCAGCCGCAACGCGTCGGCGGTGGTGACCGGCGCCGGAAGCGGTATCGGCGCCGCTTTTGCCGTCGAACTCGGCCGTCGCGGTGGCGCGGTGGTGTGCAGCGACATCGACGAAGCCGCAGCGCAACGGACGGCCGACGCGATCACCGAGCAGGGCGGCAGAGCCATCGCAATCCGTTGCGACGTATCGCGATTCCACGAGGTGCACGCGCTGGCCGAACAGTCACAGGCCTGGTTCGCGGCGGCGCCCACGTTGGTGATCAACAACGCCGGTGTCGGCGCCGGCGGCGCCGCCATCGGCGATGCGGCGCTGGACGATTGGGCGTGGACCCTCGGCATCAACCTGTGGGGCCCGATTCACGGCTGCCATGTGTTCACCCCGATCCTGCGCAACGCCGAGCCGTCCCGCACTCCCCGGGGCATCATCAACGTGGCCTCCGCGGCGGCGTTCGGCGCCGCTCCTGGTATGGCCGCCTACAACGTGAGCAAGGCTGGCGTCCTTTCACTATCGGAGACCCTGGCCGCCGAACTCGCGGGAACACCGGTGCGGGTCACCGTGCTGTGCCCGACCTTCGTCAAGACGAACATCCTCGAGTCCGGCCGCATCAGCGAACAATCCAGCGAGCTTGCCGCCAAATTGATGCGCTGGACCGGGTTGTCCGCGGAGAAGGTCGCGCGGAGCTGCCTGGACGCGCACGATCGTGGCGAGCTGTATTGCATGCCGCAGTTCGACGCCAAAGTCGGCTGGAACATCAAACGCCTGGCCCCGCAGGCCTATACGCGTACGGCCGGCCTGCTCTCCCGCATCAACCTGCCCTGAACACCCGACGCGCAAAGGAGCTCCCGATGGCCATCGACATGGAAGCCATGCTCGCCAAGATCAAAGACCGGCAGTGGGCACTCGCCGACATCGACTGGGACGCCCCCGGCGCCGACACGATCAGCGATGAACAGCGGCCACAACTCAAGGCCTTCATGGCCGACCTGTGCTGGATCGAGAACATCGGCGCCAGGGGCTTCGCGGCGCTGGCCAAGAAGGCGCCCACACCGACCATCGCCGAGATCTACCGTTACTTCCATGCCGAGGAGCAGCGCCACGCCAACGCCGAACTGGCCCTGATGAAGCGCTGGGGCATGCTCACCGACGGCGAGATTCCCGAACCGAACGTGAACATCCGCCTGGCGATCGACTGGCTGGACCGTTGGGCCGACGACATGCCGCTGTCCCTACTCGGCACCGTCATTCCGATGCTCGAGGTCGCCCTGGACGGCGCTTTGTTGAAATTCCTCCTCGACGAGGTGCACGACCCGGTGTGCCACCAGGTTTTCGAGAAGATCAACAACGACGAATCACGCCATCTGGTCGTCGATTTCGAAGTTCTCGACATGATCGGGCACGCGAAGATCCGGCGGTTGCTGATCGACTTCGTCGGTCACAATGCCACACCGGGTCTCATCATCGGTGCGATCATGGGCGCACCGCTGATCAACAGGATCCGCAACGAGATCACCGCCATGGGTATGGAGCCCGAGCGGCTTTACCGGGCCGTGAAACGATTCAAAGAGCTTGGCGATCGCGGCGAACGTACCAGGCGGGTACCGACTTATCGTTTCCTGAGGCGCTACGCCGGAGTCGTCACGAATCCACGCCACCCGTACCACCTGCTGGCGAATTCGATGGTGTGGCTGTCCGACCGGTATCCGCGGCCCCTGCTCCCGTCGGTACCGACCTGGGTTAACGAACTCACCCACGAGCCGGCGGCGTGAGCATGGCGAACAACAACGCTGCTCATGCGGCGCTCATCATCGGGGCCGGCTTCACCGGGTTGGGCGCGGCGATCCGGTTGGCCGAAGCCGGAGTCGACGACATCGTGATACTGGAGCGCGCCGACCGCGTGGGCGGAACCTGGCGCGACACAACGTATCCGGGTGCCAGCTGTGACGTCCCGTCGCTGCTGTACTCGTACTCGTTCGTCAAAAACCCGACCTGGTCGCGAACCTACTCCCCCGCCCCGGAAATCTATCGCCACCTCGAGGACATGGCGGACCGGTTCGACATCCGCGGCCGCATCAAGTTCGGCCACGAGGTCAAGGGCTTGTCCTTCGACGAGGAAGCCGGCGTCTGGACCGCCACCACCAAGAACCGCAAGAAATTTCGGGCCCGCAGCGTCGTACTGGCATCCGGTCCGCTGTCCGATGTCAGCTTTCCCGACATCCGCGGCCTGGACAGCTACCGCGGCCACAAGATCCACAGCGCCCGCTGGGATCACGACTACGACTTCGCGGGCAAGCGCGTCGCGGTCATCGGCACTGGGGCCAGCGCCATCCAGATCATCCCCGAGCTGGTCAAGAGGGCCGAGTTCGTCAAGGTCTTTCAGCGCACGCCGTGCTGGGTCCTGCCGCGCTTGGACGCCGCCACCCCGCCCACCTTGCAATCCTTGTTCGCCAAAGTCCCTGCCACCCAACAGCTTGCGCGTCAGGCCCTCTACTGGGGCCACGAAGCCAGCGCCACGGCGCTGGTTTGGGATACGCCGCTGACATCGTTGGCCGCCCGGCTCGGGCGGGCGCACCTGCGCGCTCAGGTCAAGGATCCGTGGCTACGGCGCCAGCTGACGCCCGATTTCAGGCCGGGGTGCAAGCGCATGCTGGTATCCAGCGACTACTACCCCGCGCTGCAACGCGACAACTGCAAGCTCATCGACTGGCCGATCGCCACGTTGAGCCCGGTGGGTATCCGCACCAGCGACGGCATCGAGCACCACCTCGATTGCATCGTGTTCGCCACCGGTTACGACGTGCACCTGACCGGTCCGCCCTTCCCGGTCACCGGGCTCGGTGGGCGCTCGCTGGCCGCCGAATGGGCCGATGGCGCACAGGCTTACAAGAGCATCAACGTGCACGGTTATCCGAACCTGTTCGTCATGACCGGCCCCAACTCCGGGCCGGGGCACAACTCGCTGCTGGTCTACATCGAGGGCCAGCTGGACTACGTGGTACGCGGCATCAAAACCATCCTCGACGAGGACCTGCGCTATCTCGATGTACGCGAACAGGTCCAACGTCGCCACAACGAGGACCTGCAGCGCCGGCTGACCAAGACGACGTGGATGTCGGGTTGCCGCAGTTGGTACCTCACCAAGGACGGATTCAACGGCTCGATGTATCCCGGTTTCGCCACGCAGTATCTTCGCCAGATGAGGGATTTCCGGTATGAGGACTATCAGGCGGTGGCGCGCGCCCGGGCGCACGCCACCCGGTCCGCCTGAGATGGCGCACTGACATGGCAAGCGAGCGTGCGTCGCGGCCCGAACCCGGCACGATCGCCAGCGTGCTGCACAACGTGCGGCGCGCCCCCAAACGCGTGCGGCGCCAGTCGCGGGAGTATCGCCAACTCATCGAGTCCGCGGTGTCCCAGCTTTTCGACGCGGCGGTCCGTCACCCGCAAGGCGCCGCGAACTCCGGCGAGTACCGAATCGACGACCTGGCCCGGCTGGCCGGCACCACCACCCGCAACATCCGCGTCTACCGTGACCGCGGGCTGCTGCCGCCACCCCTACGCGTCGGACGCATCGCGCTGTTCAACGACACCCACCTGACCCGGTTGCGGCTGATCACCTCGATGCTCGACCGCGGCTACACCATCGCGCACGTCCGAGAAATGCTCAGCGCGTGGGAGGAAGGCAAGAACCTCGGCGACGTGCTGGGCCTCGAAACCGCCATCGCGGGACCGTGGACCACCGAGAAGCCGGAAACCATGCCGCTGGCCGACGCCCAGCGGCTCGTCGACGATCCGCGAGCCTTCGAGCGGCTGGTCGCGCTTCAGGTGATCCGGATCGACGGGCCCCGCGCCACGATCACCCGCCCGAAGCTGATCGACGCGTTCAACGAGATCCGCGGCTACGGCGTCGAATTGGACAAGCTCATCGACCTGCACGAGCAGATCGTCCCCGAGATCGACAAGATCAGCGACATGCTGGTGCGCGCCGGAGCCGAACACGTGCTGGAGCGCATCAGGCCCGGCGAGCCGCTGCCGGCCGACGCCGAAATCGCCGAGCTGATCACCATGCTCGTACGCTTCCGGACACAAGCGGTGGCGACGGTCACCGCCACACTCGCGTCGTCGATCGAATCCAACATCGAATCGCTGGTGAGCCGCATCTTGGCGGACTATCTCGTCGAGTCGAGTTCTTCAGCCTGAGCGGCGGTGGCATTCGGGATTGTCCTCGGCCGCCTGGCGATAAGTGCGCGAGCTAAAGCAGCCCCGTACCGGTGTCGACCGTGCAGGTTGCACACGTGAAAGTGCCCGTGCAGGCCGCGGCCGTCGGGTAAGCGAGGGCCAATACCACGGCAAGAAGGACTTTCGACTTGAGGCCAGACATGAACACTCCATCCCGTTGAAGTTGGGACAGATGCTAAGGGCAACTCTGCGAAAAAACATGAGAATGGCGGATCTTCGCTGTCAACCCTTAACTGGCCATTGAGAATTTGCGCATCGCGCGGCCATAAGCCTGCGCTTGCGCTGCACATAACGCCAATCAGTGCCCGCTCAGCGTCAGCGTTCCTTTCGTCTGAAGGACTTTGCTGGCGGTGATCTTCTCGGTCCTTCGCGCCTCGCGCTCGAGGTACCGCTGCTTGGATTCGTCGAATTTCTCGGAGGCGACCTGGAGTTCCTTGACCAAAAGGGCGAGATCGTCGCGCATCCGCGCGGCCTCACCCGTAAAGTCTTCGCGTTCAAAGATGCGCCACTTTTTCAATACGGGCATGACCACTTCGTCGAGATGGATGCGCGGGTCATAGACGCCGCCGACGGCGATGATGACCGCCTTGCGTCGAAACTCGGGCACCGTGAATCCGGGCATCTTGAAATTGCGCAGAATCCGATGCACCGACTTCATCGCCTGGTTGGGCGCGATGTCCAGGCCCGCGGCACTGACGTCCCGGTAGAAGATCATGTGCAGGTTCTCGTCGTGCGACACCCTGGCCATCAGCTGCTCGGCGATGGTGTCGTTGCTGACCTTGCCGGTGTTGCGGTGCGAGACACGGGTGGCCAATTCCTGAAACGAGACGTACATGACCGAGTCGAACAGATTCTCAGCAAACATATCGCCCTGCTGGTTTTGGCCCGGGCTGAAGCCTCTCGTCATTTGCTCAAGCCGCAGCTTTTCCAATTCCACCGGATCGACGGTGCGGGTGACGACCAGATAATCGCGCAGCGCGGTGCTGTGTCGGGCCTCCTCCGCGGTCCACCGATTCACCCACTGGCCCCACGGGCCATCCATGCTGAAGTTCATCGCGATCTCGCGGTGATACGACGGCAAATTGTCCTCAGTCAACAGGTTTTGGACCATTGCCACCTGTGCGACGTCGGGAAGATGGGTCTGGCCCGGCTCCCAATCCTGGCCGTCCAGTGCGTAGAAGTTCTTGCCGTCCGACCAGGGGACGTAATCGTGCGGGCTCCATTCCTTGAACATCGAGAGGTGACGGTTGAGCAGCCGCTCGACGACCGGCTCGAGTTCGTGAAGTAGCTGCAGGTTAGTCAGGTCCTTGGACACGGAAGCCTCCAGTTATTGTGGCGGTCTACGACGCGCGATGTATCTGTGTCATGCGGTTACATAAAGATGACACGCCACAGCCATCGCCAAATAGGGCCGAAAGTCCCCGCGGCCAAATCGTGACGAGGCGAACAGAAAGGGCCGGCTAGCAGCGCCGGTGAACCATCAAGCGCCTACGGGCGCGCAATCAGGTAGGGCGCGAGCGTGGACAACTTCTCGCATGTCTCTTCGAATTCACGCTCGGGCGTGGACTCTTCGATGATGCCGGCGCCGGCCCGCAACCAGGTCCTACCGTCACGTTCGTAGGCCGCGCGCAGGGTCAGCGCCGCGTCCAGCCCGCCGTCGGCCGAAAGCATCACGACCGCACCCGAATACAGCCCGCGCGGTCCTTCGTCGAGGCGCATGATCGCTTCGACCCCGCCCGCTTTCGGGATGCCCGAGGCGGTCACGGCCGGGAACAACGCCTCGAGCGCGTCCATCCTGTCGTTCGACGTGCCCAGACGCCCGCTGACCGTGGATCCGAGGTGCTGCACACTTCCCCGTTCGCGCACCGTCATGAAATCGGTGACCGCGGCGGTGCCGGGCTCGGCGATCTCGGTCATCTCCTGCAACGAACTTCGCACCGAAATCGCGTGCTCGACAATCTCTTTGGAGTTCGACTCCAGGTCATCGCGCGCCTCGCGGTCGCGCGCCTCGCCGCGACCGAGCGCCCGGGTGCCCGCCAGCGGCTCGGTGACCACGACGCCGTCGCGACGGACCGCGGCGACAAGTTCGGGGCTGTAGCCCACGGCACGAATTCCACCCAGCGACAACAGAAACGACCGCACCGGGGTGTTGTGCCGGCGGGCCAGCCGGTAGGTGGACGGGAAATCGAGCGCGAAAGGCACTTCGAGAGAACGGGACAGGATCACCTTGTGGTAGCGGCCCGCCGCGATCTCCGCCACGGCCGACGCGACACGTTCGCGGTACTCGGAGGTGTCGGCGACGACGTCGACCGCCGAGGCCTCGCGCAGCGTGGACAGGCCGTCACCGAGCACACCCAGCACTACGTCGCGGTGGTCGGCCGACGCGTCGAACAGGCGAATCGCCTCCCGGGACACCACGATGCGACCCTGCGGCCAAAACACCCGCGCCAGCGGGGTTCCCGGTGCCAGGCGCTGTTGCAGCCCGTAGCGATAGACCCCGAATTCGAAGGCGATCCAGCCGAAGAGTTGGTCTGTTTCCAGCAGCAGCCGGTCGATGGCCTCGCCCAGCACCGGCCCGGGCCGCCCCGACCACTGCTGGCGCTGCGTGACCCCATCGCGGATCACCCGCAGTTCGTCGCTGTCCAGCTCGATCATGGCGTGCACACCGGTGGCCAGCACCCATTCCCCGCCGCGCTCGTAGAGCAGATACTCTTCCCCGACGCGTTCGGACAGCGCCACGGCCAACTCGGCCGCCAAGTCCGCCGGGTCGATATGGGCGGGAAGCGGGATCGATGGCGACGCAGAACCGGTGGAACTTGTCTCGACGCTGACCTCGGTCACGGTTAGTAAATGTAGCCTAACCTATGTAGCTGTGCGCAACCGATCCCACGGAGTTTGGTCCTCGCGGGGCGCATTCAGCTAAAACTCCCTCGGAGTCAAAGCCTGACGCAGCCGAGGCTACCCGCCGGAACGCGCCGATCCGTCGCTCCGGCCGTTCCGTTGGCGCAGCTAGACCGGTCGCCGCCGACTTGCAAGACCGGGCCCCGGCGATCGGTTGTGAGGCTCGCCACCTCGAACGTTTCCCAATCGTTTACGTCGTCGTCGCGCAACGGCTGGTTCTAACCGCGAGACTCTTCCCGTGGCGTCCTTGCGGTTTTCCGCGTCGAGGACTTCGGGGACATCACGACCCACTGCTCACCGTCGGCTTGGCTGTCAGTGACCCATCGACAAAGGGGCCGGCTTCACGCCGTCGCTTAGCTCGCCAGCCCGCTGGGCGTTTTTTACTTCACAGTAAATCCACAGCAGCCTCACACCAAACTCACGTGCGACGCGGCGCCGGCGCGGACCGGGTTCCGTCTTGCTAAAACCCTCTGTGAACAGTGCTTTTACGACACAGAAGGGGGCCAGTAGGCCTCGATTCCTCGCCGCGCTTTCGAGTGGCAGGGCGGCAGCAGCGGGGATAAGTTCTTCACGGTCGTAGGGATGTTTCGTGTTTGCTCCGCGTGCGGACGGTGCTTCCCCTGACCAGCGCGTCTCACCAACGGAGGCATCGATGCTGCAAGAGTTCTGGCACAACTTCACCCACAACCTCTTCAAGCCGCTGCTGCTGTTCTTCTACTTCGGGTTTCTGATCCCGATCCTGAAGGTGCGATTCGAATTCCCCTACGTCATCTATCAGGGGCTGACGATGTACCTGCTGCTGGCCATCGGCTGGCACGGCGGAGAAGAGCTCGCACAGGTCAGCGCATCTAGTGTCGGCGCGATCGTGGGATTCATGGTGCTGGGCTTCGTGCTCAACTTCGTCATCGGAAGCTTGGCCTACCTGGGACTCAGCCGATTGAAGTCGCTGCGGAGGGTCGACATGGCCACGGTCGCCGGCTATTACGGATCCGACTCGGCGGGAACCTTCGCCACCTGCGTGGCCGTCCTGGCAGCCGTGAACATCGCATTCAACGCCTACATGCCGGTGATGCTGGCGGTGATGGAGATCCCCGGCTGCCTGGTGGCGCTGTATTTCGTTGCCCGCCTGCGGCATCGGGGTATGGACTCGGCCGGCTACATGCCCGGTGAGGCTGGTTACACCCCACCCGCCAGGGTCGGGGTCGGCCCCGGCACCGCCGCACGTCCCTCACACGGCCAGAGCCTCGAAAGCCAGGAAGCGGGCATCGAGCAAGAGCTGGAACTCTCGATGGAAAAGGCGGAACACTGGGAGCCCGGCCAGAGCCCGGCCGGCGCCAAGGCCAAGCGGATGCCGATCTTGACCCGCGAGCTGTTTCAGGAAGTGTTCCTCAATCCCGGACTGGTCCTGCTGATGGGCGGCATCATCATCGGCCTCGTCAGCGGGCTGCAGGGACAGAAGGTCGTCGCGGACGACGACAAGTTCTTCGTGATGGCCTTCCAGGGTGTGCTGTGCCTGTTCCTGCTCGAGATGGGCATGACCGCATCCCGCAAATTGAAGGACCTTCGCTCGGCGGGGCCCGGGTTCGTCGTCTTCGGTCTGGTGGCGCCGAATGTCTTTGCGACGCTGGGTATCTTCGTCGCCTGCAGCTACGCCGCCTTGACCCACACCCACTTCAAGCCGGGGACCTACGTGCTGTTCGCGGTCCTGTGCGGCGCGGCCTCCTACATCGCCGTCCCGGCGGTGCAGCGCCTCGCCATCCCGGAGGCGAGCCCGACGTTGCCGCTAGCCGCTTCACTGGGTCTGACGTTCTCCTACAACGTCACCGTCGGAATCCCGCTCTACATCGAGATCGCCCGGGTCGTCGAGCAGTGGTTCGGGGTCTGACCGGCCCGCTACCCCAATAGCGTCCGCACGACGGCGTCGGCCAACAGGCGCCCCCGATCCGTGAGAACAAGCCGGTCACCGGCCGACACCAGCAGCCCGTCGGCCACCACACCCGCGGCGCGCTCCCGCTCCCCCGCACTCAACAGGTCAACCGGAAGACCTTGGCGCAGGCGGACTCTCAACAGCACGTCTTCGGTGTGCAACGTGTCGGCGTCGAGCTGCTCGAATCCCGCGACGGGCAGCGTAGCCGCCGACAACCTCTCGGCATATGCGTTGGGGTGCTTGACATTCCACCAACGCGTGGTGCCCGCGTATCCGTGCGCGCCCGGTCCCGCGCCCCACCACTGGCCGCCGTCCCAGTAGCCGAGGTTGTGCCGGCATTCACCACCCGGTCGCGACCAGTTGGACACCTCGTACCAGGACATACCCGCCTCGCTCAGTCGCGCGTCGACCAGTTCGTAGCGGTGGGCCAGCACGTCGTCATCGGGAGCGGCCAGCTCACCGCGCCGCACTCGCCTCGCCAGGGCGGTGCCCTCCTCGACCACCAGTGCGTAGGCCGAGACATGGTCGACGCCGGTGTCGATGGCGGTGTCGACCGACCGCAGCAGGTCGTCGTCGGACTCCCCCGGAGTTCCATAGATCAGATCGAGGCTGACGTGTTCGAAGCCCGCGGCCAGCGCCTCGCGGGCGGCGGCCGCCGATCGGTTCGGCGTGTGAATGCGGTCGAGGACACCGAGGACCCGCGGTGCCACCGATTGCATCCCCAGCGAGACCCGGGTGTAGCCGGCCGCGCGGATGGCGTCGAAGAGGTCCGGCCAGGCGGATTCGGGGTTGGCCTCGGTGGTGATCTCGGCATCCGCTGCCAGCGGAAAGTGGTCGCGCACCATGTCCAGCAGCGTCACCAGGCGCGCGCCGCCGAGCAGCGAGGGTGTGCCGCCCCCGACGAACACGGTGCTCACCTGAGGCGCCTGCAGCCGCGCGGACGCAAGTTTCAGCTCGGTCCCCAGCGCGCCCAGCCAGGCGTCGGGATTGACACCCCCCAGCTCGGCCGGGGTGTAGGTGTTGAAATCGCAATAGCCGCACCGCGTTACGCAGAACGGCACATGCACATAGATGCCAAATGGCCGCCCGGCGACCACCCGAACGTCGGGCAGGTCGACCGGCTCCTCGCGAATGGCCATGCCAAATGATCCCACGCCGGACGGGTATGCCCGGGGCGTCGAACCCGCCGGCGCGACGACCGACGTCGCGGGAAGCGATCTCAGGAACCTCTGGGGCTTCGCGGACCGGTCTCCCAGGCTTGCCCGGTAGTTTTAATCATGGTGAGTCAAGGTTTGACCTGGTTGCGCGGCCCCTCGGCATCCATGGCACAATGGTGGCGTGACTGTCGCCCAGCCCAGCCCGCACATTGTGCTAGTGGCGCGACGGCACATCGATCTCAAGCGCGTTTGCAGCTGTATCTGTCTGCCTTGACGTGGTAGACCCAGCCCCACTGTGTCTCCAGCTGGCTGACGGTTCCGTGCCGCCCATAAGTGCCGGTGAACTGTGCTGGCCGCGCTGGCGATCTTTTTGAAGGAGAACTTCCGATGACCACCGCCCGACCCGCGAAGGCCCGTAACGAAGGCCAATGGGCACTGGGGAATCGTGAGCCGCTGAACCCGAACGAAGAGATGAAGCAGGCCGGCGCCCCGCTGGACGTGCGCGAGCGCATCGAAACCATCTACGCCAAGAACGGCTTCGACAGCATCGACAAGAGCGACCTGCGCGGACGCTTCCGCTGGTGGGGCCTCTACACCCAGCGTGAGCAGGGCTACGACGGCACCTTCACCGGCGACGACAACGCCGAGTTGCTCGAAGCCAGGTACTTCATGATGCGGGTGCGCTGCGACGGCGGCGCGCTGTCGACGGCCGCATTGCGCACTGTCGGCCAGATTTCCACCGAATTCGGACGCGACACCGCCGACATCACCGACCGAGAAAACATCCAGTACCACTGGATCGAGGTCGAGAACGTCCCCGAAATCTGGCGGCGGCTGACCGACGTCGGATTGCAGACCGCCGAGGCATGCGGTGACTGCCCCCGCGTGATCCTGGGATCGCCGCTGGCCGGAGAGTCTCTCGACGAGGTGCTCGACCCGAGCTGGGCGATCGACGAGATCGCCCGCCGCTACATCGGCCAGCCCGACTTCGCCGACCTGCCGCGCAAGTACAAGACCGCCATCTCGGGCCTGCAAGACGTGGTGCACGAGGTCAACGACATCGCGTTCATCGGCGTCAACCACCCCGAACACGGCCCCGGCCTGGACCTGTGGGTTGGCGGCGGACTGTCTACCAACCCGATGCTTGCCCAACGGGTCGGCGCCTGGGTGCCGCTCGAGGAAGTGCCCGAGGTCTGGCACGCGGTGACCTCGATCTTCCGCGACTACGGCTACCGACGGCTGCGTTCCAAAGCGCGGCTGAAGTTCCTCATCAAGGACTGGGGCATCGAGAAGTTTCGTGAAGTTCTCGAAACCGAGTACCTCAAGCGTCCGCTGATCGACGGTCCGGCACCCGAGCCGCTCCAGCATCCGATCGACCACGTCGGGGTGCAACGGCTCAAGAACGGGCTCAACGCGGTGGGCGTCGCCTCGATCGCGGGACGGGTGTCGGGCACCATCCTGTCCGCAGTGGCCGACCTGGCCGAGGCGGCCGGCTCGAACCGCATCCGGTTGACCCCGTACCAAAAGTTGGTGATCCTCGACGTCCCCGACGACAAGCTCGACGAGCTGATCGCCGGCCTGGAGGGGCTCGGCCTACAGTCGCAGCCTTCACAGTGGCGGCGGAATGTGATGGCGTGCACGGGGATTGAGTTCTGCAAGTTGTCTTTTGCCGAGACACGGGTCAAGGCGCAATCTTTGGTGCCCGAGCTGGAAAGTCGGCTCGCGGACATCAACCTGCAGCTCGATGTTCCGATCACCGTCAACCTCAACGGCTGTCCCAATTCGTGCGCGCGCATTCAGGTCGCCGATATCGGGTTGAAAGGCCAGATGGTCGACGACGGGGAAGGCGGCTCGGTCGAAGGTTTCCAGGTACACCTGGGTGGCAGCCTGGGCCAGGACAGCGGCTTCGGCCGAAAATTACGTCAGCACAAGGTCACCAGCGACGAACTCTGCGACTACATCGAGCGGGTCGCACGCAACTTCCTGAAATATCGCAGCGAGGGTGAACGTTTCGCACAGTGGGCCATGAGGGCAGACGAGGACGATTTGCGATGAGCGAACGAACGACCAGACATTCAGAGGCCGAGCTGCGCGAGCTCGCTGCCCGGGGCGCGGCCGAGCTCGAGGGTGCGAGCGCCAGCGATGTATTGCGCTGGACCGACGAGACGTTCGGCGGCATCAACGGGCCGCGCGGGTGGGCCACCTGTAACTACGTGGTGGCCTCCAGCATGCAAGAGGCCGTGTTGATCGACCTGGCCGCCAAGGTGCGCCCGGGTGTGCCGGTGGTGTTTCTGGACACCGGCTACCACTTCGTGGAGACCATCGGTACGCGCGACGCCATCGAGTCCGTTTACGACATTCGGGTGCTCAACGTCACTCCCGAGCAGACCGTCGCCGAGCAGGACAAACTGCTGGGCAAGGACCTGTTCGCGCGTGATCCCGGTGAATGCTGCCGGCTGCGCAAGGTGGCTCCGCTGGGCAAGACGCTGCGCGGATACTCGGCGTGGGTGACCGGGCTGCGCCGGGGCGAAACCGCCGCACGCGCCAACGCCCCGGTGGTCGGCTTCGACGAGGGCTTCAAGCTGGTGAAGGTCAACCCGATGGTCGCCTGGACCGACGACGACGTGCAGAACTACATCGACGAGCACAGCGTGTTGGTCAATCCGCTGATTTACGAAGGCTATTCGTCGATCGGTTGCGCCCCGTGCACGGCCAAGCCGCTGGCGGGCGCCGACCCGCGCAGCGGGCGCTGGCAGGGTCTGTCCAAGACGGAGTGCGGGCTGCACGCCTCGTAAGACGTCACGCTGATGTCAGCGTGTTCTCATCCTCGTCCGCTTCGCGACCAGGCTCGGCCGCACTGGGGGCGATCGGTGGGACCCGGGTGGCACGCACGTACACGGTGTCGCCGTCGCGCAATGCCAGGGCCTCGGCGTCGCCGCGCGTGATCTGCGCCGTGAATAAACCGCCGGTGGCGGCGCTGGTCAACTCGACGCGCACCTCGAAACCCAGCTTCACCACCCGATCGACGACGGCCCGCGCCACACCGGTGGACTCCGCGGTTCCGTCTTCGGCCGCCACCGCCATCTCGGGTGTGCGACCCACCCGGATATCGTGCGGTCGCACCAGAGTTCCGTTCAGCATGGATACCGCGCCGAGGAACGACATCACGAACGCGTTCGCCGGGGCGTCATAGACGTCGGTCGGCGATCCGATCTGCTCGATGCGGCCGTGATTCAGCACCGCGATCCGGTCGGCGACATCCAGCGCCTCCGCCTGGTCGTGGGTGACCAGGACCGTGGTGACGTGCACCTCGTCGTGCAGGCGGCGCAACCAGGCCCGCAGATCCTCACGCACCTTGGCGTCCAGCGCGCCGAACGGCTCGTCGAGCAGCAGCACCTGCGGGTCGACCGCCAGCGCTCGCGCCAGCGCCATCCGCTGTCGCTGACCGCCGGAGAGCTGATTGGGATAGCGACCCTGAAAACCGGTGAGCCCCACCACTTCCAGCAGGTTGTCGACCTTGTCCTTGATCTCGGATTTGGGCCGCTTGCGGACCTTGAGCCCGTAGGCCACGTTGTCGCGGACGGTCAGGTGCTTGAACGCCGCGTAGTGCTGGAAGACGAACCCGATGCCGCGGCGCTGCGGTGGCACCCGGGTGACGTCACGACCGTAGATCGTGACGGTGCCACTGTCGGGCTGGTCGAGACCGGCGATGGTACGCAGCAGGGTCGATTTGCCCGACCCGCTGGGTCCCAACAGTGCCGTCAGCGACCCCGTGGGCACGACGAAGTCCACGTGGTCCAGCGCGACGAAATCGCCATAGCGCTTGTAGGCGTCGCGCACGATGATGGCGAGGTCGTCCCGGCCGGTACCGGTGTCTGTCACGTCGTCCTCCTCGTCAGGCCTGTCTCGCCGCTCGGGCGCGACGGGCGTCGAGAACCACCTGGAAAATCAGCACCAGCACCGCAACCCCCATCAGCAAGGTCGACAGCGCATAGGCGCCGTACTCGGCGCCGCGGTTGTATCGGTCCGAAACAAGCAATGTCAGTGTTTGCGACTTCCCCGGCAGGTTCGACGACACTATGAGCACCGCACCGTATTCCCCCAGGGTACGTGCGATCGTCAACACGATGCCGTAGGTCAGGCCCCACCGGATGGACGGCAGCGTGATCCGCCAAAACGTCTGCCACCAGCCCGAACCCAGCGTCGCCGCCGCCTCCTCCTGGTCGGTTCCCAGCTCGTGCAGCACCGGTTCCACCTCACGCACCACGAACGGCAGGGTGACGAAGATGCTGGCGAGCACGATGCCCGGCAGACCGAAGATGATTTTGAACCCAAGGTCCTTTTCGACGAACCCCAGCGCACCGGCCGAGCCCCACAACACGATCAGCGCCACGCCCACGATGACGGGCGAGACCGCGAACGGCAGGTCGATGATCGCCTGCAGCACGCCCTTGCCACGAAACCTGTTGCGCGCGAGCACCAATGCCGTCGGGATGCCGAAAACCACATTGAGCGGGACCACGATCGCCACGACCAGCAGCGTCAAGTTCAGCGCCGATATCGCCGCGGGAGTGCTGACCCAGGCGTAGAACTGGCCGAACCCGGGCCGAAACGTCCGCCACAGGATCAACGACACGGGCACGACCAGCAACACGAAGATGTATCCGAGCGCCACGAATCGCAACCAATAGCGGACTCCCGCGGACGACGTCATGCGGCCAGCTCCTCGCGTTTGGCCGCGTACCCACCCACGAGCCGCAAAATGAGCAGGACCACGAACGAAATCGCCAACAGCACAATGGATATTGCGGCCGCGCCGGTGCGGTCGTCGTTCTCGATCAATGTCCGTATCCACTGCGATGACACTTCGGTCTTGCCCGGCACCGCGCCGCCGATCAGCACCACCGACCCGAACTCGCCGATCGCGCGGGAGAAGGCCAGGCCCGCACCGGACAACAACGCGGGTAGCAGCGCCGGCAGCACCACGGAGGTGAAGATCTTGGGGCCGCTGGCGCCCAGCGACGCCGCCGCCTCCTCGACTTCGCGGTCCAGCTCCAGCAGCACCGGTTGGACCGCGCGGACCACGAACGGCAGCGTGACGAAGGCCAGCGCCACCGCCACGCCCCACGCGGTGTGCTGCAGGTGCAGACCCACCGGGCTGTTGTTGCCGTACAACGCCAGCATGACCAGGCTGGCGACGATGGTGGGCAGCGCGAACGGCAGATCGATGATGGCGTCGACGAGGCGCTTCCCGACGAAGTCGTCGCGCACCAGCACCCACGCGATCACCAGACCAAAAATCAGGTTGAGCACAGTCACCCCGGCCGAGATCGTCAGGGTCACCTGGAACGACTCCAACGCGGCGTTCGAGGTGACCGCGAGCCAGAACGCGTGCCAGCCGCCACCGGCGGCCTGCCAGGCGATCGCCGCCAACGGCAGCAGCACGATCACCGACAGCCACACCGTGGCCACCCCGACCCGCAGGGCGGTGGTGCCGCGGCCTCGGCCGGGCAGCGGGACGTACTCGGGCTCGCCGCTGAGTTCGGGTCGGATCGCCATAGGGTCCGGCGTGATGGCGGTCATCCGGTGGCCTGGGTGTAGATCTTGGTGATGCTGCCGGTGCTCTTGTCGAACAGCTGCGGATCCGCCGCGCTCCAGCCGCCGAGGTCGGCGATGGTCCACAGTTTCGCCGGCACCGGGTATTGGGCGCGGAAGTCGGCGGCGACGGACGGGTCGACCGGCCGGAAACCCGCCTGCGCCCAAACCTTTTGGGCCGCCGCGGTGTACTGGAAGTTCTTGAAGGCGACGGCTGCCTGCAGGTGGGGGCTGGTGTTGACGACGGCGACCGGGTTGTCGATCTTGAAGGTCTGCGGCAAGTTGACGTGGTCGATGGGTTTGCCCGCCCGCTCGGTCGCGATGGCCTCGTTCTCGTAGCTGATCAGCACGTCACCGCTGCCCTGGATGAAGACGTCGGTGGCTTCGCGGCCCGATCCGGGACGGAGTTTGACGTGCTCGGTCACCAGCTTCTTGATGAAATCCACACCGGCCGCGCTGTTGGCGCCGCCTTCGCTCTTGACGGCGTACGGCGCGAGCAGATTCCACTTGGCCGACCCCGAACTGAGCGGGCTGGGCGTGATGACCTCGATGCCGGGCCGCAACAGGTCATCCCAATCCTTGATGTTCTTCGGGTTGCCCTTGCGCACTACCAGCGTGACCACCGAACCGAACGGAGTTCCCTTGGTAGCATCGGTGTTCCAGTCTTGAGAAACCTTGCCGGCCTTGACCAATCGTTCGATGTCGGGCTCGACGGAGAAGTTCACGACGTCGGCCGGCTTGCCGTCCGCAACGCCGCGGGACTGGTCACCGGAGGCGCCGTAGGAGGTCACCACCTGCACGCCCTTGCCTTCCTCGGAGGCATTGAACGCCGGAATTATCTTGCTCCATCCGGGTTCTGGGACCGAGTAGGCAACCAGCGTGATGCTGGTGTGCGCGCCGGCGAGCCCACCGCCGCCGACGGCGTCGCTGGCGCCCCCGTGGCACCCGGCGACGCTTGCCGCTATGCCGGCAAGCGCAACCAGTGCGAGAACAGGCCGCCAACGCAACGCGGTCCTGATGTCCATCGAAGGCCTTCCGGTGGGGATTTATCGGATCTCGGTCCCGTCTCAGCGGAAAGGCAACCAGAACTTCAGGAGAATTCGAGAACTCCAGAACCAGACCGCACACGGGTTTGGGAGTCAGCGACAACAGTGCACGAAGGCATAGCACCCTGGAATGCCAAACGCCACGCGCATGGCGGGAAGCCTAACAGGAATTGACGGTGCCGCCACCGCGACCGGGGCCGGGCGGCGGCTGCGGGCGCCTCACCGGTGTAGCAGGTGGGTGACCAGCCAAGTGCCGATCACCAGCGCCACCAAGATGAGCAGAACCAGCGTCACGTGCGAGCGGGGCATGCGCGTTACCCGGAGGTCTCACCGGCATGGCGGGCGCGACGCATCAGCTCGATGCCCTTGCCGAGCAGGCCGTCGAGTAGGGCGGCCGTCACGTAGGCCACCGCCAGCACGACCGGCATCACCACCATGGCCTGCAGCACGAAAGGGAGCCCCGAAAGCCACAGCTCGTTGCCGTCCCACCAGTTGAGGAACGCATTCACGGAGCTCACCCTATTCGGCGCCGCCACACAAAACCAATGCGTGAAGATCGGCGCCCGGGTCAGTGCGCGCCACGCCGCCTCGGCGAAACGTTGGACGCCGGGCCGCCGCGCGGTCGATGATGTCCAGATGGTTCTGCATGTTCAGCCCGACGACCAACCGGCCCAGCCGGACGAAGACATGCCCGACGACGCCTTTCAATCGGCGTCCGCGACGTCGATGACTTCATCCATCGACCTGCGCACGGCCGGGCCCCTCGCTCCCAGCGCAGCCCTGCGTAACCCGTTTCCGCCGATCGCCGACTACGCGTTCCTGTCCGACTGGGAAACCACCTGCCTGATCTCGCCCGCCGGATCCGTGGAATGGCTGTGTGTGCCGCGGCCGGACTCGCCGAGCGTGTTCGGCGCGATCCTGGACCGCAGCGCCGGCCACTTCCGGTTGGGGCCCTACGGCGTCTCGGTGCCCTCGGCCCGTCGGTACCTGCCGGGCAGCCTCATCATGGAGACCACCTGGCAGACGCACACCGGGTGGCTGATCGTGCGTGACGCGCTGGTCATGGGCCCCTGGCACGACCTCGACCGCCGGTCCCGGACGCATCGCCGCACCCCGATGGACTGGGATGCCGAGCACATCCTGCTGCGCACGGTGCGCTGCGTCAGCGGCACCGTCGAACTGATGATGAGCTGCGAGCCGGCGTTCGACTACCACCGGGTCGGCGCCAGCTGGGAATACTCCGCCAACGCGTACGGCGAGGCCATCGCCCGCGCCACCAAGCAACCCGACGCCCACCCCACGCTGCGACTCACCACCAATCTGCGGATCGGGCTGGAGGGCCGGGAAGCGCGCGCACGCACCCGGATGAAGGAGGGCGACGACGTGTTCGTGGCCCTGAGCTGGACCAAACACCCGGCGCCGCAGACCTACGAAGAGGCCGCCGACAAGATGTGGCAGACCACCGAGTGCTGGCGGCAGTGGATCAACATCGGTAACTTCCCCGACCACCCGTGGCGGGCGTACCTGCAGCGCAGCGCGCTCACCCTGAAGGGCTTGACCTACTCGCCCACCGGCGCGCTGCTGGCGGCCAGCACCACGTCGCTGCCGGAAACACCGCAGGGCGAACGTAACTGGGACTACCGCTACGCCTGGGTGCGCGACTCCACCTTCGCGCTGTGGGGCCTGTACACGCTCGGGCTCGATCGCGAGGCCGACGACTTCTTCGCGTTCATCGCCGACGTCTCGGGGGCCAACCACAACGAGCGGCACCCGCTGCAGGTCATGTACGGCGTGGGCGGCGAGCGCAGCCTGGTCGAAGAAGAGCTGCATCACCTGTCCGGCTATGACCAGGCCCGGCCGGTGCGCATCGGCAACGGCGCCTTCGACCAGGTCCAGCACGACATCTGGGGCTCCATCCTCGACTCCTTCTACCTGCACGCCAAGTCGCGCGAGCAGGTCCCGGAGACGTTGTGGCCGGTGCTGAAGAAGCAGGTCGAGGAGGCGATCAAGCACTGGCGCGAGCCCGACCGCGGCATCTGGGAGGTGCGCGGGGAGCCGCAGCACTTCACGTCGTCGAAGGTCATGTGCTGGGTGGCGCTCGACCGCGGGGCGAAGCTGGCCGAGCGGCAGGGCGAGAAGAGCTACGCCCAGCAGTGGCGGGCCATTGCCGAGGAGATCAAGGCCGACATCCTGGCGCACGGCGTGGATTCCCGCGGCGTCTTCACTCAGCGCTATGGCAGCGACGCGCTGGACGCCTCCCTGCTGTTGGTGGTGCTGACGCGGTTCCTACCGCCGGACGACCCGCGGGTGCGCAACACCGTGCTGGCGATCGCCGACGAACTCACTCAGGAGGGCCTGGTGCTGCGCTACCGGGTCGAAGAGACCGACGACGGCCTGTCCGGCGAGGAGGGCACCTTCACGATCTGCTCGTTCTGGCTGGTCTCGGCGCTGGTCGAAATCGGGGAGGTCCGCCGCGCCAAACGCCTGTGCGAGCGGTTGCTGTCCTACGCCAGCCCGCTGCACCTCTACGCCGAGGAGATCGAGCCGCGCACCGGTCGCCAGCTGGGCAACTTCCCGCAGGCGTTCACCCACCTGGCACTGATCAACGCGGTGGTGCACGTCATTCGGGCCGAGGAAGAAGCCGACGGCTCGGGGATGTTCCAGCCCGCGAACGCGCCGATGTAGAAAGCCGCGGTCAAGCGACGGCGCTGAGCCTGTCCATGAGCGCGTGGGTGAGGTCGACGGCGGTGGTGCCGATGTCGGCGTTGCCCCTGTCGCCCGGATAAGTGTTGGGCACGAAGTAGACCGCGACCTCGACGAGGAATCTGCCCCGAACGCCGAGGGCACGGCCGATGGGCTGAGCCGACAAGACCGAATGCGGTCCCGACCCCATCGAAACCGTAGCCGCGACAACCGAATCCAGGACGCGCACGTCGGAGATGGCGTCCGTACCGTATATATCGGTCGGCGGCGCCATCAGCGTGGTCCCGTCGCACTTCTGCCACTGCGCGGCAAACCTCGCGAACAGCGCGTCGGCGTCCGCGGCCGTCCGCAACTCGACGATGCCTTCCTGGACGAAGTCGGCCTTCACCGAATCACCTTTGTGCACCCACATTTCGGCGGCCGTTTCCTGTACGGGCGCGGAGCCATACGCGATCCGCTGCATCAGGTGGACGACCCCGATGCAGTCGGCGGGCTTCGCCTCATCCCACGTGGTTCCCAATTTGTCGACGCCCCCGAACTCCGAGAAACGCGGGTACGGTTGGAACGGCTGGTCGAGCAGCTTCGCCAGGGCGGCACCGTCGAATAAGGCCCGTTTAATGGCTGGTACCCGCCCCGCGCTGGGTGCCAGAGTGCTTGTGCCGGAGATGGTTTCGGTGCAGCCGCCCACCAGCAGCGCCGCAGTCAAAGCGGCCAGCGCACGCCAGCTGCATTTCACTTCTTCCCCCTCCGACCTCAGCTCAGCGCGTTGACCCTGTCCATCATGGCGCGCGCGATGTCGAGTGCGCTGGTGTTGATGTTGGCCGATCCCGGGTCGGTGGATCGCCGCCCGCCGAAGAAGACCACCTCGACTTCGACGAGGCAGTTCGACCGGACACCGATGGCACGCGCCTGGGGTGTGGGCCGCAGGGCCGGCATGTTAGGCAGCACCGAGGTGGCGGTTTTGGTCGCCGCGATGGTGGTGGCGGTGCCGCGGACATCGCTGATGACGTTCGTGGTGCTGATCGGGCCGGTCTGTTCCGAGGTCGTCATGCCATTGCACTGTTGCCACTGCTGGGAGAACTGCGCGAACAGCGCCTGAGCCTGCGCGGCCGAGGGCAACGTGACCACGCCCTCCATCACCGTGATCACCTGTGCGGGTTCACCGTTGTTCCACCAGGACTCCGACGCGACGTCCTGGACTTGGGCAGGCTGGGGGCCGGAGCGGTACACGCTCTTCTGCAGCATCGCCGTCACACCGAGGCAGCCGGCCTGCGACGTCGACCGCTTGACCTGGTAGAGCTTCTCGGGGCCGCCGACTTGGGCCGGCTCGCGGGAGATCAAGGTCTGGTCGAGCATCCGCGACAGCGCCGCGCCGTCGAGAGGGACCTTGCTGACCGTGGCACCACTCAGCGGCCGCAGCTTCAGGTTCGGCGCCGGCTTGGCCGTGCCGTCGACCACGGACCCACATCCGGTCACCAACGCGGCGAGCGCCGCGAGCGTCGCCGCCGCTTTGAGTAATCGCATCGCTACTTCTTGCCCTTGTCCCCCGCCGCGTCCGCGGACAGCGCCGCGACGAACGCCTCCTGCGGCACGTCGACCCGCCCGATGGTCTTCATCCGCTTCTTGCCTTCCTTCTGCTTTTCCAGAAGTTTGCGCTTGCGGGTGATGTCACCGCCGTAACACTTGGACAGCACGTCCTTGCGAATGGCTCGGATGTTTTCGCGCGCAATGATTTTCGATCCGATCGCCGCCTGAACCGGCACCTCGAACTGTTGGCGCGGGATCAGCTCCTTGAGCTTGGTGGTCATCTTGTTGCCGTAGGCCGAGGCGCCGTCCTTGTGCACGATCGCGCTGAACGCGTCGACCGGCTCGCCCTGCAACAGGATGTCGACCTTGACCAGCTGGGCCTCCTGCTCACCGGCCTCCTCGTAGTCGAGGCTGGCGTAGCCGCGCGTGCGTGACTTCAGGGAGTCGAAAAAGTCGAAGATGATCTCGCCCAGCGGCATGGTGTAGCGCAGCTCCACCCGTTCGGGCGACAGGTAGTCCATCCCGCCGAGTTCGCCGCGGCGCGACTGGCACAGCTCCATGATCGTGCCGATGAACTCGCTGGGCGCGATGATGGTGGTCTTCACCACCGGCTCGTAGACGGTGCGGACCTTGCCTTCGGGCCAGTCCGACGGGTTCGTCACGACGATCTCGGTGTTGTCCTCTTTGACCACGCGATACACGACGTTGGGTGACGTCGAGATCAGATCCAGGTCGAATTCACGCTCCAGACGCTCGCGGGTGATCTCCATGTGCAGCAAACCCAAAAAGCCACAACGGAATCCGAAGCCCAGCGCAACCGACGTCTCCGGCTCGTACGTCAGGGCCGCGTCGTTGAGCTGCAGCCTGTCCAACGCGTCGCGCAGGACCGGGTAGTCCGAACCGTCCACGGGATACAGCCCCGAGTAGACCATCGGCCTGGGTTCGCGGTACCCGGTCAGCGCTTCGGCGGCGCCGTGCTTGGCCGTCGTCACGGTGTCACCGACCTTGGACTGCCGGACGTCCTTCACCCCGGTGATCAGGTAACCCACCTCGCCCACTCCCAGGCCCTCGCTGGCCTTCGGCTCGGGCGAGACGATGCCGACCTCGAGCAGTTCGTGGGTGGCGCCGGTGGACATCATCGCGATGCGTTCGCGTGGGGTGATCTTGCCGTCGACCACCCGCACATAGGTCACCACGCCGCGGTAGATGTCGTAGACGGAGTCGAAGATCATCGCGCGCAGCGGTGCGTCGGCCTTGCCCTGCGGGGGCGGCACCTGCCGCACCACCTCGTTGAGCAGGTCCGCCACTCCCTCGCCGGTCTTGCCGGACACCCGCAGCACGTCGTCGGGCTCGCAGCCGATGATGTGGGCGAGTTCTCCGGCGTAGCGGTCCGGGTCGGCCGCCGGCAGGTCGATCTTGTTGAGCACCGGGATGATGGTCAGGTCGCGGTCCAGCGCCAGGTAGAGGTTGGCCAGGGTCTGCGCCTCGATGCCCTGGGCGGCGTCGACCAGCAGCACCGCGCCCTCACAGGCCTCCAGCGCGCGCGACACCTCGTAGGTGAAGTCGACGTGGCCCGGGGTGTCGATCAGGTGCAGCACGTACTGCTGGCCCTGCACCTCCCACGGGAGCCGCACGTTCTGCGCCTTGATGGTGATGCCGCGCTCGCGCTCGATGTCCATCCGGTCCAGGTACTGGGCGCGCATCGAACGCTCGTCGACGACGCCGGTGAGCTGCAGCATCCGGTCGGCCAGCGTCGACTTGCCGTGATCGATGTGGGCGATGATGCAGAAGTTCCGAATCTGCGCCGGCGCGGTGAAGGTCTTGTCGGCGAAACTGCTGATGGGAATCTCCTGGTCTGCTTCAAACGTGATGGGCGCTGCGCGGCCGTTTTACTGGCGGTTCGCGGGCATGTCCAGCGTATCTAGGCAGCGCCGTGGAGACCTACTTGGACACAGTCGCGCCCGGTTGCTCGCGTCTATGCTGCGAATATGGCGTCTGCCCGGAAATCGCAGTGGAAGACGTTCCAGCGGTTTGCCGAGAATCTGGTGTTCAACGGGGCCCCACGGCTGGCCCGGCACGTGCAGAATTCCCAGACCGTCCTGCGCGAGTTGCAGCAGGCCGTGCGGATCACCGCGAACGTCATCGCCGCCGTGGCGCCGCCACCGTCCGACGCGACGGTCGCGGGCCGTCCGGTGACCAGCAGCAGCCTGCCCACCGCGCAGCGGGCCCGCAAACTCGTGTACGCGCCGAGCCTGGACGGCCGGGCCGATCCCGGCGAGATCGTCTGGACGTGGGTGGTCTACGAGGACGACCCCAGCCGGGGCAAGGACCGGCCCGTGCTGGTGGTGGGACGCGACCGCGGCACTTTGCTCGGGTTGATGGTCTCCAGCCAGGAGCGCCACGCCGCCGATCCCGAGTGGGTTGGAATCGGTTCTGGCAGTTGGGATTACGAGGGAAGATCCAGCTGGGTCCGGCTGGACCGCGTGCTCGACGTGCCCGAAGAGGGCATCCGGCGCGAGGGGGCGATTTTGGACCGCGAGATCTTCGACGTGATCGCGGCCCGCCTGCGCGCCGACTATTCCTGGCGCTGAGTTCGTCGCGGGTGTCGCGCCGAGCGTGTACTCACGGCGAGAAAACGGCGGGCGGATTCATACGGTCAATGCAACATCCGTGGATTTAGGAGTTGCGATGCCGAGTGGTTTTCCGCATTCGCCGGCGGTGCGTCGGGAGTTGTTCGACCGGGTATGTCGGGGAGCCCCGCTGGTTGTGGCGGCTCAAGGTATGGGCGTGTCAACGACCAGGGCGTGGGTGTGGTGGCGTGACGCTGGAGCGATGAAACTGCATATCGGAGGCCGGGGTCAACGTGGCCTGCTCAAGCCGGGCAACATGTCCTTGCCCGGTGGAGCGGGTCATCGGCTCAGTGTCAGCGAACGCGTGGAGATCATGCGCGGCCGCGACGGCGGACTCAGCGCCGCCGACATCGCCGAGCGGCTGGGTCGCGACCGCACAACGATCTACCGCGAGATTCGGCGTAACTGCAATGCCGACGGCGACTACCACGCTCTGATGGCGCATGCGCGGGCCGCGCAGAAAGCGCGGCGGCCCAAGGAATTCAAGCTCGCCGATAACCCGTTGTGCGCGATGATCGAAGGCTGGATGGATCAGGGCTGGAGTCCGAAACTGATCGCCGAGGTGTTGGCCCGCGATCACCCCGGTGACAGGCTGGCACAAGTGAGCCACGAAACCATTTATCAGTGCCTGTATGTGCAGACTCGCGGCAGTTTGCGCGCTGATCTGCACAAATGCCTGTCCACGAAGCGGGCCGCACGAAAGCATCGAGGCTCAGACAATCGTCGTGGGGTGTTTAGCGCCGGTGAGGAATTCACCATCGCTGATCGCCCACCTGAGGCTGATGACCGCGCCGTGCCGGGCCACTGGGAGGGCGACTTGATCGTGGGACCCCACAACAGCGCAATCGGCACCCTGGTGGAGCGCAGCACCCGCTTCACGATCCTGCTGCACCTGCCCGGTGACCGCACCGCGGCCACGGTAGCCGCCGCGATGATCGAGGCAATGAGCGAACTGCCCGAGCACCTGCGCCGCTCGATCACCTGGGATCGTGGCAGCGAAATGGCTAGCTGGCGCGACATCCAGCTACAGCTGGCCGCTCCGGTCTACTTCTGCGATCCCCACTCACCGTGGCAACGAGGCAGCAACGAAAACACCAACCGCCTGTTGCGATTCTGGTTCGAAAAAGGCAGCGACTTAAGCGGTTACACCAAAGCTGACCTCAGACGAATCCAAGACACCCTCAACCAACGCCCCCGACCCACGCTGAACCTCGATACCCCGGCCCAACGCCTAACCGCCCTCCTCGACCAAGCCGCCTAACCCAAAATGTTGCATTCACCGCTTGACAATGCCGCCGAATTTTCGCCCTGATCGCACGTTCGGCGAGCGAAAGCGCGACGGGCCGGGCGGGGCGGACCGATCCGGCCCGCCCCGCAACTAGCCCTGAGTGATGTAGGACTGCAGCTGCTGCTGCTCGGCCTCGAGCTCTTCCATCCTGGTCTTCACCACGTCACCGATGCTGACGATGCCGATCAGCTTCTTGCCGTCCAGGACCGGCACGTGGCGCACCCGGTTCTTGGTCATCAGCACGCTGATCGCATCGACCGTGTCGGCCTTCGTGCACGTGGCCAGCATGCTGGTCATGATCTTGGATACCGGGCGAGACAGCACGCTGGCACCGTGGGTGTGCAGCTGGCGCACGACGTCGCGCTCCGACACGATGCCGACGACACCCTCGGCGCCGACCACCACCATGGCGCCGATGTTCTGTTCGGTCAGGCCCGCAAGCAGCTCGCGAACCGTCGCGTCCGGGTTGATGGTCACCACCGCCGCGCCCTTATTCCGCAAGACGTCCGCAATCCGCATCGAGGCCTCCAGCCGGGTTTGTGATCCGCTTCACATCAGGCTACGGCCAACTCGCGCGGCGGAAAAGCCACCAGCAGAACCTGCAAACAGATCGTGTCCAAAAGCCGGCGACCGGCCGGATCGTTCGATTGGGCCACTGCTCAGGGCGGGGACCTGCAAGATAGGGCCATGATCGAGGTCACTCTGCTGGGCACCGGAAGTCCGATCCCCGACCCGAACCGGGCGGGGCCGTCGACGCTGGTGCGGGCCGGCGGGCAGGTGTTTCTGGCCGACTGCGGGCGGGGGGTGCTCCAGCGCGCGGCGGCTGTCGGGGTGGGCGCGGCCGGATTGTCGGCGCTGCTGCTCACCCACCTGCACAGCGATCACGTCGGCGACCTCGGCGACGTCCTCATCACGCGGTGGATCAGCACCTTCACCCCCGATCCGGCGCCGCTGCCCATCATCGGGCCGCCCGGCACCGCCGAACTGGTGGAGGCGACGCTGAAGGCCTTCCACCACGACGTCGGCTACCGGATCGCCCATCACGCCGATCTCACTGCGCCACCGGCAGTCGAGGTCCACGAATACACCGACGGTCCCGTGTGGGACCGCGACGGCGTCTCGATCCGAGTGGCTCCGACCGATCACCGGCCGGTGGCCCCGACCCTCGGCTTCCGTATCGAATACGAGGGGGCGTCGGTGGTGCTGGCCGGCGACACCGTGCCGTGCGCGAGCCTGGACGAGCTGGCGGCCGGCGCAGGCGCTCTGGTGCACACCGTGATCCGCAAGGACATCGTCGCGACCATCCCGCAGCAGCGGCTCGTCGACATCTGCGATTACCACTCGTCGGTGGAAGAGGCGGCGGCGACCGCGGCCCGCGCGGGCGTGGACACCCTTGTCATGACGCACTATGTGCCCGCGCTGGTGCCCGGCCAGGAGGAGCAATGGCGGGCGCTGGCCGCCGGGGCGTTCAGTGGGCGCATCGAGCTCGGCGACGACCTGCACCGCGTTCAGATCGACGCGCCCTCCTGACGCACTACCGGGACAACGAATCCCGTTGCGCTGCACGGGTAATCGCGACTCCTGCCACCACCAGCCAGGCCAGCGTCACCACGCGCGCGATCGGCAACAGCACCCCCAGCGCGGGCCAGACCAACACCCCGCCCGCCGATTCGGCGAGGACGGCGATCGCCAGGCCGATCCGGGCGAGCGGCCTGGGCAGCACTCCCCCGGGCGCAGCCATCGCGGCGACCAACACGCCCAACGCCACGATGTGGCCCGGGCCGCCGGTGAGAAAGACCAGCAAGTACAGCGCCCTCACCAACCCGGTGTCGACGCTGACTTCCGGCCACGACAGCGTCCACCCGATCAATCCGGCCAGCCCGAGCGCCCCGGCGGCCACAGCGCCGCCCGTGAGCGCGATCGCGGCGGCCGCGGCGCCGGCGCCGAGTTGCCTCAGCCGCGCGGCGGCTGTCGCCGCGTAGACCGCCAGCGGGACCGACGACGCGAATGTCGCCACGGCCATGACGCGCACGGCCATTGGCTGGGCACGCACGTACGCCACCACCGCGCCGACGGGGCCGTACGGCAACGGCATCAGGCCGCCCAACGCGACGCCGATCGCGATGCCGCCGAAGAGCAGCCCGAGGCAAATCAGGGACAGCGCCGTCAGGGCGCCGGTTTCACGGAAACCGTTCATTGCCAAACGGTATCGCGCATCCGCTCGCCCGTTGGCGACTTGGCGTCGGGCTACCTAGCGCATCGGGCGAGAGGACAGCGGCACCCTCGCGGAGGGCTCAACTTACGGATCGGCCGACGGTGACGAAAGCCGCGAGCAGCAGCAGAATCACGTTGATCGGCAAAGGTTGTCGCTCGTTACGCGTCAGGTGCACGCGCATTGCGCCGATCTGCACGATGACCAGGCCTACCGCGGCGATCGGGGTCAGGATGCGGGCGATGCCGGTTGCCTCGGGCAGGATCACGCCGAGCGCGCCGGCGATCTCGACCGCGCCGACGGCCTTGACAGCGGCGTCCGAGTGGTCCTTCATCCAGTCGAGTCGGCCCGACGCTACGAGTCGTTCGCGCGGCCGAACGACTTTGAGCCCGCCCGCGACGAGATAGACGAATGCGAGCAGACCCTGCACGACCCACAGAGCAATGTTCACGGTGCTCTCCAATCCTTACTATTTGTGCGTAGCCACATCGTGTGTCAGCGCTGGGGCGGCCGCATAAGGCACACCGATGTATGTATCCGGGACGGAGACTTCGCTATGACCAACGTCACACGAAAGACGCCGCGGATACCCGAGGGCGGCGCGGTCCGGGAGGTCCTGGATCGCATCGGCGACAAGTGGAGCCTGCTGGTAATCGGCACGTTGCGTGACGGGCCAATGCGGTTCGGCGCGCTGGAGGCGGCCGTGGAAGGCATCTCGCAGCGGATGCTCACCCTGACGCTCAAGCATCTGGTCGAGGATGGCCTGGTCGACCGCACCGCCTACGCCGAGGTGCCACCGCGGGTCGAGTACGAATTGACCGAACTCGGGCGGACATTGCTACCGCTGGTGATCTCCCTGGCCCGGTGGGCCATGGCGCACCACGAGGAGATCAACGCCAACCGCACGTCACGGTAGCGCTGCATACCGGCTAGGCGAGCCGGGTCACCTCCACGATCACGTCGAGGTCGGTGGCGCCCTCCCCCGAGTAGATGCCCTTTAACGGCGAAACATCGGCGTAGTCGCGACCCGCACCCACACCCACGTACTGCTCGGTGATCTCGGCGTCGTTGGTGGGGTCAAAGCTCCACCAAGCGCCCGTCCACGCCTCGATCCAGGCGTGACTGCGCCCGTCCACGGTGTCCCCGACGACGGCGTCGCGTTTGGGATGCAGGTAACCCGAAACGTAGTGCGCGGGAATTCCCATGCCGCGCAACAACATCAGCGACAGGTGCACAAAGTCCTGGCAGACACCCTTGCCCGCCTTCAGTGCGTCCAGCCCGGACGAGTGCACGCTGGTGGTGCCCGGAAGGTAGTCCAGCTCCTCACGCACCCAATTGGCCGCGGCGACAACGGCTTCGGCCGGCCCATGGGTTTTGCTGATCTTCTTGCCCACCGAGGCGACCCGCTTGCTGGCCGGGGCGTGTTCGGTCGGGCGGAGCAGGTCGTCGAACCGATCGATCACCGCATCCGAGCGCAGCTCGTCCCACCCCACCTCGGCGGGTGGCGCCTCGGCGCGTTCGGTCTCCACGACCGAGGAGGACATCACCGTGAGATCGGTATGGGGCGCGTGCAAGTCGAACGCCGTCACCGCGGTGCCCCAATAGTCGATGTAGCGGTAGGACCGGGTTGCCGGGATGGTTTCGACGCGGTTGAGGATGACGTTTTGGCGGTTGTTCGACCGCGGCGTCAGCCGGGCTTCGTTGTAGGAGGCGGTCACCGGTGACTGATAGGCGTATCCCGTGGTGTGCACCACCCGCAGCCGCCACATCAGCCGTCCTCTTTCCTGCTGGCCAGCCGGGCGCGCTGACCGGCGTCCGACCACGCCACCCACGGCGTGACGTGAAAGTACTGCAGCGCCAAGGCTTCCCCGACATCGCGGCACGTGCGTTGTAGGCCCGCCAGCCGGCTCTCCAGCGTCTCGAGCAGCACACCGGGCTGGACGAACTCCAGCTCGCTGCGGGCCTGCCCGAGCAACCGCTGCGCCTCGGCGGTGGGCCCGATCCGGCTCTGCCGGGTGCGGACCAGTTCGTCGAGGTTGTGTTCGGCCAGCCGCAGCGAGTAGAACACCGAACGCGGAAACAGCCGGTCGAGCAACATGAACTCGACCACCCGGCCCGCATCGAGCACACCGCGATAGGTGCGCAGATAGGTATCGTGCGCGCCCGCCGAGCGCAACAGCGTCACCCACGCCGGGGACGAGGCGCTGTCCCCGACCCGCGACAGCAACAGCCGCACGGTCATGTCGACCCGCTCGATCGCCCGGCCCAACACCATGAAGCGATACCCGTCGTCCCGGGACAGCGTCGAGTCGGCCAGCCCGGCGAACATCGCCGCCCGCCGCTCGACGAACGACAGGAAGTCGTGTGGCCCAAGGCGTTTGGCGGCGCGTTCGCGTTCGGGCAGGGCGTGGTAGGTGGTGTTGAGGCACTCCCAGATCTCGCTGGACGTCACCTCGCGCGCCGACTTCGCGTTCTCGCGCGCCGCGGTGATGGCGTCGACGATCGAGGAGCCACCCTGGGCGTTGGTGCTATAGGCGACCAAATCGGTCAACGACCACACGTCCAGGTCATGCGCTGGTGGATCGATGCCGAGTACGCGCAACAGCAGGCGCGAGGCCTGATCCGGGTCGACGCTGGAATCCTCGAGCAATT
Organism: Mycobacterium marseillense; assembly: GCF_010731675.1. Lineage (NCBI taxonomy): Bacteria > Bacillati > Actinomycetota > Actinomycetes > Mycobacteriales > Mycobacteriaceae > Mycobacterium > Mycobacterium marseillense. The sequence continues at coordinate 58,335 of NZ_AP022584.1, read as the reverse complement.
GGTGCAGCACCACGTCCAGAATGCGGGCGGTGTCGTCGGCGCGCTCGACGTAGCGGCCGATCCAGTAGAGCGCCTCGGCGTTACGGGCCAGCATCAGCGGATCACGATCTGTTGCTGCTGCTGTTGCTGTGGTTCGTTGCCCGGTGGGGTGTCGGCCTGACCGTCCGCGGCCGGGTCCGCCATGGAATCCGGCAGCGACCGGACCACTTCGGCGGCCCCGAGCTCGTGGTCGCCGTCTGCTGCCCGCGACGCCAACACCCAGGTGTCCTTCGAGCCACCGCCCTGGCTGGAGTTGACCACCCGTGAGCCCTCGACCAGGGCCACCCGGGTCAGCCCGCCGGGTAGCACCCACACGTCGTTGCCGTCGTTGACCGCGAACGGCCGCAGGTCGACGTAGCGGGGGGCCAGCGCGCTGCCGACCTGCGTCGGCACGGTCGACAGCTCCATCATCGGCTGGGCGATCCAGCTCCGCGGGTCGTCGCGGATCTTCTTGGCGACGGCGGCCAACTCCTTCTCGGAGGCCTCCGGGCCGAACACGATGCCGTAGCCGCCGGACCCCTCGACCGGCTTGAGGACCAGCTCGTCGATCCGGTCGAGCACCTCTTCGCGTTCGTCGTCGAGCCAGCAGCGCATCGTCTCGACGTTGGCCAGCAGCGGTTTCTCGCCCAGGTAGTACTCGATCATGGTCGGCACGTAGGTGTAGACGAGCTTGTCGTCGCCGACGCCGTTACCGATCGCGCTGGAGATGACGACGTTTCCGGCGCGAGCGGCGTTGACCAGGCCGGCCACCCCCAGCACCGAGTCGGCACGGAACTGCAGCGGGTCCAGGAAGGCGTCGTCGATGCGCCGATAGATGACGTCGACCTGACGCTCCCCCTCGGTGGTGCGCATGTACACCTGGTTGTCGCGGCAGAACAGGTCGCGCCCCTCGACTAGCTCGACCCCCATCTGACGGGCCAGCAGCGAATGCTCGAAATACGCCGAGTTGTAGACGCCCGGGGTCAGCACCACCACCGTCGGGTCGGCCTCGTTGGTGGCCGCGGAGTTGCGCAGCGCCCGCAGCAGGTGGCTGGCGTAGTCGTCGACGGAACGCACGCGATGCGTGGCGAACAGGTTCGGGAAGACGCGCGCCATCGTGCGGCGGTTCTCCATCACATAGGAGACGCCCGACGGGGAGCGGAGATTGTCCTCGAGGACCCGGAAATTGCCCTTTTCGTCGCGGATCAGATCGATGCCGGCGACGTGGATCCGCACGCCGTTGGGCGGGACGATGCCCATCGCCTGGCGGTGGAAATGCTCGCAGGAGGTGATCAAGCGGCGCGGGATCACCCCGTCGTTGAGGATTTCCTGGTCGCCGTAGATGTCGTCGAGGTACATCTCGAGCGCCTTGACCCGCTGGGTGATGCCGCGCTCGAGCCGGGTCCACTCGGCGGCCGAGATGACCCGCGGCACCAAGTCCAGCGGAAAGGGCCGCTCCTGCCCCGACAGAGAGAAGGTGATGCCCTGGTCGAGGAACGCGCGGGAGAGCGCTTCGGCGCGAGCCTTGAGGTCCGAGGCGTCCGACGGCGCGAGTTCGGCGTAGATGCCCTTGTAGGGGCCGCGAACGGCGCCCTGGGCGTCGAACATCTCGTCGAAGGCCATGTCGTAGGCGTCCGAGGACGTGTTGTATCCGCCGAAAATCCGCTCAGAACGCGCAGCGCGAAAACCCCGCCTGGTCTCCTCAAGCTGGTTCGTCAGACTCACTGTTCAGATGCTGCCTCAAATCGATGTTCTGGCAGCCGACGTGTTCCCGTTTTGGGAGAAAACGTAACTCACTGATAACCTGGGCAATCGCTGTGGTGATTTCCGGCGCCCCAACCAAACGTCTGATCGAAGAAGGAACTCGAGCGTGGCCAACATCAAGTCGCAGCAGAAGCGCAACAAGACGAACGAGCGCGCTCGCTTGCGCAACAAGTCGGTGAAGTCGTCGCTGCGCACCGCCGTCCGCGCGTTCCGCGAGGCGACCCACGCCGGCGACAAGGAGAAGGCCGCCGAGTTGTTGGTGTCGACCAACCGCAAGCTGGACAAGGCTGCCAGCAAGGGCGTGATCCACAAGAACCAGGCCGCCAACAAGAAGTCGGCGCTGGCGCAGGCCCTCAACAAGCTCTGAGGCCTCGGCCTCAGCGGCTGCGCTGGGCGGCTAGCTCGGCGACCTGTCTGACCGCGGATTCCAGGGCGTAGTCGGCGTCCGCCACCGCCCCCTTGACGTTCGCGTTGAGCGCGGCGACCACCTTCATCGCCGCGGCCACCGTGTCGCGCGACCAATTCCGGGCCTGCTTCTGGGCCTTCTGCACCCGCCAGGGCGGCATCCCCAACTGTGAGGCCATCCGGTAGGGATCGCCCGAGAGCGGGCCGACCCGGCCGATGGTGTGAATCGCCTCGGCCAGCGCGTCCGCCAGCACCACCAGCGGCTCGCCCCGCATCATCGCCCACCGCAACGCCTCGGCGGCGCCCTCGATGTCGCCGGCCACCGCCTTGTCGGCGATGTCGAAGCCCTTCACCTCGGCCTTGCCGCTGTGATAGCGGCGCACCGCGGCGGCGTCGACCGCGCCGCCGGTGTCGGCGACCAGTTGCGAGCAGGCGGACGCCAACTCACGCAGGTCGGAGCCGACCGCGTCCAGCATCGCGGTCACGGTCGGCTCGTCGGCCTTGACGCGCAGCGCGCGGAACTCCTTGCGGACGAAGTCGACGCGTTCGCTGAGTTTGGTGATCCGGGCGCACGGGTGCACCTCGGCGCCGAGCTTCTGCAGGTCGGTGGCCAGCGCCTTGGCCCGGCCGCCGCCCGAGTGCACCACCACCAGTACGACGCCCGCCGGCATGTCGCTCGCGGCCGAAACAATCACGGCGGCAGCGTCTTTGCCCGCTTCGCCGGCGGCCTCGAGCACGACGATGCGTTCGTCAGCGAACAGCGAGGGGCTCAGCAGCTCGGCGAGCTCGTAGGTGCTGACGTCACCCGCCCGCATCCGGTTGACCGGAATGTCCGCGTCCTTGCCGGCACGCTTCCGCGCCGACCGCAGCAGGTCGGCCACCGCCCGCTCGACCAGCAGCTCCTCGTCTCCGAGCACCAGGTGCAACGGCGAAACCTCGCTCACCCCACGATGGTGTCACGACCGACCGACGATCCCGGACAGCGCCCAGGCCAGCCCGGCCAGCGCGGCCAACCCCGACCCGAGGCGGAACGGGCGCCACCGCCACAGCACGATCGCCAGCACCGTCACACCGCCGACGAGCAGCGTGCCGGGCACGCCCTCCGGCACGGGGACCGTCGCCCCGGGCAGACCTGCCGCCCAGCGGGCCACGCCGCCCACCCACCACAATTCGGGGCCGGTGAAGCGAATGAGCAGCCGCGCGGCGCCCGGCCATACCGGGCAGAGCGCGGCCGCCGCGGTGCCCAGCACCGTGATGGGGGCGATCACGGCCGCCACGACGAGGTTCGCGCCGGCGGCGACCACGCTGAACCGGCCCGAGATCGCGGCGACCAGCGGGGCGGTGACGAGCTGCGCGGCCCAGGCGACGGCCAGCGCATCGGCCAGCGGTTTGGGGCAGCCCCTGTCCGACAGCCGCCGCGACCAGACCGGTGCGAGGACGATCAGCGCGGCCGTGGCGAGCGCCGACAGCGCGAACCCGACGTCGACGGCCAGCTGCGGGGCGACCGCCAACAACAGCAGCACCGTGGCGGCGAGGGCCGGAATGGCTTGCCGCCGACGCGAAGACAGCATCCCCGCCAACGCGATGGCGCCCATCACCGCGGCCCGCACCACGCTCGCGGTCGGTTGCACGACGACGACGAAGGCCACCAGGGCCAGCGCGGCCAGGGCGACGGCCGTTCGGGGGCCGATCATTCGGGCCGAGAACAACACGGCGGCGCACACGATCGTGACGTTGGCCCCCGACACGGCCATCAGGTGCGTCATGCCGGCAGCGCGGAAGTCGCGGCCGGTCTCGGTGGGCACCGCCGAGGTGTCGCCGAGCACCAGTGCGGGCAGCAGCGCGGCCTGCTCGCCGGGCAATGTGTCACGGGCCGCCGCGGCGAACCGACTGCGCACACCGTGCGCCGCGGTCTGCACGGCGCCCGCGGCGCCCACGGTCGGCCGGCCCGACGCGTTGAGCACCGCGACCGTCAGGTCGCGCCGCGTCGGCCGGCCGATGCGCGCGCTGAACCGCAGCGGCTGTCCCACCATCAGCCCACCGAAATCCGCGGCGCGCGCGAAAACGACGACCCGCCCGGAGATCTCGTCGTCCCGTAGTCGTCGCAGGGTGGCCCGAAACATCAATCGGCCGCTACCCAACGACACCGGGCTCTCGGTGGGGGTGACCGTGACCGCCGCGGTCACGCCGTACGCCATGGTGATCGGATGGCGGTCGACCGCGTCGGTGCGCAGCGCGATCGCGAACCCGAATCCCGCCCCCACGACACCGATCGCCGCGAACCCGGCGCTGACCGTCCGTAATCGCTCCCCCGGGCCGGGATGGTGCAGCGCGCGCCACGCCAGCGCTGCCGAGGCGCCGATCGCCACCACGCCGCACCAGGCGAGGGTCCGCCCGATCGGCCACCAGATCCCGCCGGCGGTCACCGCCCAGCAGGTCAGCGCCGCCGGCACCAGGCGCACATCGATACGCGGCGGGAGCGAGCCGGCCAACCCGGGCTGGGCCATCCCGGTCAGACACGGACCAGGGCGCGTAGCTTCTCCAGCCGCGCCGGCCCGATGCCCTCGACATCGGCGAGCTGGTCCACGCTGGTGAACTTGCCGTTGGCCTGCCGCCACGCCACGATCGCGGCGGCGGTGACCGGCCCGACACCGGGCAACGCGTCGAGTTCCTGGATCGTCGCGGTGTTGAGGTCGACGACCTCGCCCGGCTTCGGTTTGACCGACTCCGACCCCGGCCGCGGGGGCGGCGCTTTCGACGTGGGTGCCGAACCGGAGGCCACCGAACTGCCCAGCGCCGTCGGCTGTCCCGGCACCGGAGCGAGACCGACCACGATCTGCTCACCGTCGCCGAGTTGTCGGGCCATGTTCAGTCCGATGGTGTCGGCGCCGTTCACCGCTCCACCGGCGGCCTGCAGCGCGTCGGCGATGCGGGCGCCGGGCGCAAGCGTCACCAGGCCCGGGGTGTGCACCAGGCCGACCACGCTGACCACCACAGGGTGATCGGGCTCGGTGGTCGGGCTCGCCGAGGAGCGCGGGCTGGCCGTCGACACCTTCTCGACCGGCGGCAGCTTGGCCGACATCACCGGCACGGGCCGGTCGCGCACCAACGTGAACACCGTGACGAGCACCGCCAGCGCCGCCACGATCGCCAACCCGATGGCGCCGGCCCGTCCGGGGTCGGCGCGCACTTTCGCCACCCAGCCTCGGTCCTGGGATGCGTCGGGCAGCCAGCGCGGCAGCAGCGAGTTCTGGTCGTCGTTCGGGGCGCCCTCAGTCGAGGCCGACCCGGAGTCCTCGGCGCGCGCATCGGCATCCGGTTCGGCGCGGAGCCGTCGCTGCAGGCGCTCGGCCGGAAGTTCTGTTCGCATGGGCCGACCGTAGGTCCGCCCGCCGCCGCACCTGCCGCGGCGCAGTACGATTCCGGGCCGATCTGTGGATTAACCCGAGGCTGTGCACAGGGCCCGCGCGGGATGGGTCAAGATGGAGGTTGAGCGAACGACCAGTATCGCCAGAAATCAGCTCTGGGCGATGGGTCGCCACGTTCATCCCGAAACGACAGGAGGCTGCCATGCAACTGGCGCTCACACCCGAGGAAGCCGCGTTCCGCGACGAACTCCGCAGCGTCTACACGACCAAGATTCCTCAGGAGTTGCGCGACCGGGTGCGCCAGGGCGCGGCGGAAGTGAACCGCGACGACATCGTCACCAGCCACAAGATCTTGCACGAGCACGGTTTGGCGGTGCCCAACTGGCCGGTCGAGTGGGGCGGCAAGGACTGGACGCCAACCCAGCACCAGATCTGGGCCGACGAGATGCAGCTGGCATGCGTCCCGGAGCCGCTGAACTTCAACACCAAGATGGTGGGCCCGGTGATCGCCGAATTCGGTTCGGAGGAAGTCAAACAACGCTTCCTGCCCCCGACTGCCAGCCTCGACATCTGGTGGTGCCAGGGGTTCTCCGAGCCGGAGGCCGGGTCGGACCTGGCGTCGCTGCGCACCACCGCGGTCCGCGACGGTGACAGCTACGTCGTCAACGGCCAGAAGACCTGGACCACGCTCGGCCAGTACGCGGACTGGATCTTCTGCCTGGTCCGCACCGACCCGCAGGCGCCCAAGCGTCAGGCCGGCATCTCGTTCCTGCTCTTCGACATGAACACCCCGGGCATCACGCTGCGGCCCATCAAGACGATCGACGGCGGCCACGAGATCAACGAGGTCTTTTTCGAAGACGTCCGCGTACCGGCCAATCAGCTTGTCGGAGAAGAAAACAAGGGCTGGACGTACGCCAAGTTCCTGCTGGGCAACGAGCGCACCGGCATCGCGGGCGTGGGCCGCACCAAGGTGCGCCTCGCCGAGGTGAAAAAGCACGCCGCGGCCACCGGGGTGCTCGAAGACCCGTTGTTTGCGGCGCGGCTGGCCGAAGCCGAAAACGAGCTGCTCGCACTGGAACTCACGCAGTCGCGGGTGGTCACCGACTCCGCGAACGGGCAGCCCAACCCGGCCTCGTCGGTGCTCAAGCTGCGCGGCAGCCAGCTGCAACAGATCGCCACCGAACTGCTCGTCGAGGTCGCCGGGCCGGATGCGCTGCCGGCCAACGGCGAAGACATCTCGTCGCCGTCCTGGGCGCAGCACAGTGCGCCGCACTACCTCAACTACCGCAAGACGTCGATCTACGGCGGCAGCAGCGAAGTGCAACGCAACATCATCGCGTCCACCATTCTGGGATTGTGAGGCAGCCATGGACTTTCAGTTGAGCGACGAGCAGTCCCTGCTCCGCGACACCACCCGCGACCTGCTGGCGCGCACCTATGACCCGGAAAGCCGCAACAAGGTCATCGGCTCCGACCTCGGCTGGAGCCGCGAGGTCTGGAGCCAGCTCGCCGATACCGGCATCCTCGGGCTGGGCTTCGACCCCGACGAGTCCGGCCAGATCGAGATCGCGGTGGTGCTCACCGAGATCGGGCGCCGGCTGGCCCCCGAGCCGGTCCTGCACGCCGCGCTGGGGCCCGGCGCGCTGATCGCCGAGCTGGGCAGCCAGGACCAGAAACAGCTGCTGGACGAGGTCGCGTCCGGGCAACGGCTGCTGGCCTTCGCGCACCTCGAACCGGGTCAACGCAAGCCGTCCGCCGAGTTGACCACCAAGGCTGCGCAGCAAGGTGATTCGTGGACCGTGAACGGCCGGAAGAACCCGGTGCTCGCCGGGGACTGCGCCGACACCCTGGTGGTCAGCGCCGCCCTGCCCGACGGCGGCACCGGCCTGTTCCTGGTCGACGCGGGCTCTGCAAAGTCCGTGACACGGCAGCCGTACCGGACCTTCGACGGACAGCGCGGCGCCCAGATCGATCTCGACTCCGCCGCCGCCGAACCCCTGGGTGAGGCGGTCGACGCGTCGGACGCAATCCGCAACGCCGTCGTCCGCATCCAGTCGGCGCTGTGCGCCGAGGCGCTCGGGGCGATGGAGGAATCGCTGCGGCTGACCACCGATTACCTCAAGACCCGCAAGCAGTTCGGTGTCACGCTCAACAAGTTCCAGGCATTGACCCAGCGCGCCGCCGACATGTACGTGTCTCTGGAACTGGCCCGCAGCATGAGCCTGTACTCGGCGATGTCGATCGCCGACGGCAACCTCGACCCGGTGATCGCCTCGCGGGCCAAGCTGCAGATCGGTCGCTCGGGCCGGCACATCGCGCAGGAGTCGATCCAGATGCACGGCGGCATCGGGGTGACCGCGGAGTACCCGATCAGCCACTACGCCGCCCGGCTCACCGCCATCGAACACACCCTGGGCACCTCGGGTGAGCACCTGCACAACCTGATTGACCATATCGGCGACTACGACCTGGTCCGCCTCTAGCCGATGGCCGAGCAGGCCGAGCTGTCCGAAAGGGTTGTCTCATTCCTGTTAGCCGGCACCCGCACCGGGATGCTGGGTTACCTCGCCGCCGACGGCCGCCCGTTGGTCGCGCCGGTCTGGTTCGTCGTCGACGATGGCCAGGTGGCGTTCAACACCGGCCGTGATACCGCGAAAGGGCGTGCGTTAGCCCGGGATTCGCGAGTGGTGATCTGCGTGGACGACCCCCATCCGCCGTATTCCTTCGTGCAGATCCAGGGCGTGGCCACGCTCAGCGATGACCCGCAGGACGTGCTGGACATCGCGACCCGGACCGGCGCGCGCTACATGGGGGTCGACCGCGCCGACGAATTCGGCCGCCGCAACGCCGTTCCCGGCGAGTTGGTGGTGCGGGTACGGCCGACCAAAGTCGTCGCCGGATTCGACATCAGCGACTGAGCGCTCCCCGGGCCCAGCGTCGAGTTGTGCGGCCGACACGCCGACCTGGCGCGCCACAACTCGACGTTCGCGGGACCACACCCCCGCAGATCACGACGGCTGCGGTGCCGCAACCGATTCCACGTCGTCCGATGGCGGGGCCGACCCTGAATCCGCATCGGGCAGCTGGCCGACGAGATATTCGGCGAGCCCTCCGATGGTCGGATAGTCGAAGACCGCCGTCGCGTTGATCGTGAACTTGCCGCCGAACTGACTGTGCAGCCGGTTGCGGAGCTCGATCGCCATGAGCGAATCCGTGCCCAGGTCCAGGAACCGACTGCTCGCGGCGGGCGGCGACGCGAGCCGCAGGAAGTTCTGCACCTCCCGCTGCAGGAACTCCGTGACGAATCCGGCGCGCTGGGGCACCGGAATCTCCATCAGCTGCTTGAGCAACTCACTGTCACCGGTCACCTCTCCGGCGGCGCTGGGCAACACCAGATCCAGGATCGGCGGACGCGAACTGCCCAGCACCTTGGCGGCGCGCTGCCAGTTGGCCTTGAGGACGGTGGCCTGGCCGGTGCCGTTCGCGACGACCTCGGCGAGGGCGCCGAGGGCTGCCGATGGTTCCAGCGGAATCAGGCCCTGCGCACTGATATTGGCGGTCGCGGCCTCCGAGGAGGCCATGCCCCCCTGGGCCCAGGGACCGAAGTTGACGCCGGTGGCCGGTAAGCCGTGCGCCCGTCGCTGCGCGACCAGCCCGTCGAGCAGCGCGTTGGCGGTCGCGTAATTGGACTGGCCGGGCGAACCCAACAGGCTCGACACCGACGACGACACGAGGAAGAAGTCCAGCTCATCGTCCTTCGTCAGCCTGTCCAGGTGGTAAGCCCCAACTGCCTTGGGCGCCAGCGTCGTTCGGAAGCGCTCCAAGGTCTGCTGTGACAGCAGCGCATCGTCGAGCACACCCGCCAGATGCGCCACCCCGGCCAGGGGCGGCAACTCCGCGCGGATGCGCTCCAGCACCCTCGCCACCTCGGCCTCGTCGCCGACATCGGCGGCGAAGACATGGATGCGGCACTTGTAACGCTCGGTGATGTCCTCGATCAGCCGTTGCGCGTCCGCACCCGGCTCACGCCGACTGGTCAGCACAATGTCACCGGCACCGAGTTGGGCCAGATACGACGCCGTGTGCAGACCGATCGCGCCGAGTCCGCCGGTGATCAGGTAGCTCCGATCAGGCCGCGGCTGCAGCGGATTCGGTATCTGGACCACGATCTTGCCGATGTGCCGCGCCTGCTGCATGCGGCGGAACGCGGCCCTCGCCTCGGTCAGCGGATAGATTTCGGCGGGTAACGGCGTCCACGCACCATCGGCCAAACCTTGCGACACCTCGGTGAGCAAGTCGCGAATGCGATCGGGTTCGGTGAACATCACCGTGTCCAACGCCACGATCTCGTAGGCGATATCGGGGCGCGCCTCGGCCATCTGCTCGGGTGTCCAGATGTCGCGTTTGGCGATCTCGGCGAAGCGGCCGTTCTTGGCGGTGGCCTTCAGCGTCGCCTCGATGAACCCTTCGCTGGTCAGGGAGTTCAGGACGACGTCCACGCCGGCACCGTCGGTGTCGGCCAGGATCTGATCGGCGAAATCCGTTGTGCGCGAGTCGTAGACGTGCCTCACGCCCAGCTTGCGCAGGGTTGCGCGTTTGAAGGTGCTGGCCGTGGCGAACACTTCGGCACCGAACTGCTGGGCCATCTGGACCGCCGCCAGACCCACACCGCCGCTGGCGGCGTGGATGAGGACCTTGTCGCCAGGCTTCAGCTGCGCCCAGTCGAAGGACAGCCGCACCGTCAGCGCCGCGGCGGGAATGGTGGCCGCCTCGACCGCGCTCACCCCGTCCGGGATCGGCGCCAGGAACTGGGCCGGCACGTTGAACCGGCTGGAGAACGCGCCCTGCATGGAGCCGTAGACGCGTTGCCCCACTTCGACTCCGGTGACGCCATCGCCCAATTGGGTGACGACGCCGGCGAAGTCGCCACCGATCGGTCCAGGATCGCCCGGGTAGAGGCCGAGGACGTTGAGCACGTCGCGGAAGTTGAGACCTGCGGCCTCGACCCGGACCTGCACGTAACCCTCGTCCGGCGGCGGCACGTCCGCCTCGGTCAGCCGCAGGTTGTCGATCGCGCCGCGTTCGGTGGGCGCCAGGACGTAGTCGCGCCCGCGCGGCACCGTCAGATGGCCGCTGCGCGCCCACGGCAACAGCCGTGAGGCCAGCAGCTTTCCTTGCCGCACCGCCAGTTCCGGCTCGTCCACCGGGGTGGCCAGCAGCGCGGCCAAGGCGCGCACGGCATCGGGTGAGCCGTCGCAATCAACGAGTTTGGCGCGCAGCGCCGGCTCTTCGTTGATCGTGGTGCGACCGAAACCCCACAGCGCCGCCTGCACCGGGTCGACCGGCTCGCCGGATTCGGTGGCCACCGCACGCTCGGTGACGATCCACAATCCGCCGGGCAACTTCACATCGCCGCGTTGCACGGTGTGCACGGCGCTGAGCAGATTGGCGATTTCGCTCTCGAGGCGCGCCGTGACGTCCGCGCTCGACTCTTCCCCGTTCGGCGCCTTGCTGCGCCAGACGACACCGGAGAACGGCAGCCCACGCTCGTGGGCTTGAGTCAGCACCTGCCCCAACGGATCCGGATCGTTGGCGCGGTCGAGCGGGATGCAGCCCGGCACCTTGGCGGCCAGTTCCTCGAAGCCGGCGATCAGCCAGGTGCCGGTGGTCTCCCCGGCGTCGTCGCCCGCCGGCGGCGGCACCTCGTGCCAGCCGAGGGTGTAGAGCAACCGGGTGGCATCCCCACCCAGGCCGCGCAGCAATGCCTCGCGCGGTGCGCGCTTGACCGTGAACTCACGAATTCCGCCCAGGTGACGGCCGTCCCGATCGACGAAATCGAGGTCGAAGACCTGGGTTTCGGCGTTGAGTTCGCTGCTGTGCCACCTCGCGCGGCAGTAGAACCGCCGCGGCATCTTCTCCCGCAATGCCACTTGCCCGTAGCGCAGCGGCAGGAACAGATCGTTGACGCCCTGTTCGGCCGCGAGCAGCGCGGGGAAGGCCGGGAAGGCGACACCGGTGCACAGGTCCATCAACACCGGATGCATCGGTTCGCTGCCGAGCTGTTCGGCGAGTTCCTCGCCGACGAGGATGTCGCCGATCGCCTCGCCCTCTCCGAGCCAGAGTGACTTCAGGGAACCCGACCAGGTCGGCCCCCACGCCAGCTCCAAATCGGCGAAGGTCTCGAACAGCTCCTGCGGACGCATGCGGTTCAGGCGCTCGATCGTTTCGTCGATCGGATCGTCCTCGGACACCGGGTCATCGTCCGTGCCGGCGCTGACCGTGCCCTCGGCGTTCAACGACCATTCGGCGCCGCGTTCACCGTACGGGCGGCTGTGCACTTGGAAGGTGGACTCACCGCCGTCCTGCAGCGGGTGCAGGGTGAGCTGCACCTCACGAGAACTCTTCTCGGGCAAGATGATCGGCTCGTAGAAGAAGACATCCTTCACCCGCGCCGGGGCGCCGACCGCGGCCAGGGCCATCGCCGCGTAGGTCGCGCCGGGGACGACGACGGTCCCGTAGATGACGTGATCGGACAGCCACGGCTGCGATTTGACCGACAGCCTGCTGGTGTAGACCGAGTCTCCCGAGGCGAGGTCCTTCGCGTTGCCGAGCAGGCCCGAGGACGAGCCGGCCCCTCCGTCGGAGGCGATGCCGGACGTCCTGGGCCAGAAGCGGCGCCGCTGGAACGGATAGGTGGGCAACTCGAGCCTGCGACGCGGCTGACCATGCAGCGCAGCGAAATCGGGGCGGAGCCCGCCGACGTAGGCCGCGGCCAGTGCGTCGGCGATCTGGCGTCGATCGCCCACACCCTTGCGCAGCGAGACGATCGCCCGCGGTGCGGACAGGTGCTCCGGCCAGACCTGCACCGCGGCGCCGGTCAGCACCGGTTGCGGCCCGATCTCCATCAGCACCGAGCAGCCGAGCGCCGCCACGGTGCGCACACTCTCGGCGAACTGCACCGGCTGCCGGGAATGTCTGCGCCAGTACTGGGCGTCGAGCGGCGTGTGCGTCGTCAGCACGGCACCGGTGCGGTTGCACACCAGCGGCATCGTCGGGGCGGCGAACCGGAATTGCGCTGCGTACGACTCGAACTCGTCGAGCACCGGATCGAGAAGTTGCGAGTGGAAGGCGTGGCTGGTCTGCAGCCACGTGCAACGGATGCCCTCGTCACCGAACTTGGCGACGATCTGTTCGAGATCCTCGCCCGGGCCCGACAGCACGGTGTTGGGCCCGTTGTAGGCCCCGACCGACACTCGCGGAAATTCACCGGCGGCCTGCTCGACGTGCTTGGCGTCGGCGAACACCGCGACCATCCGGCCACCTTCGGGCAGGCTGCCGAACATCCGGCCGCGCTCGGCCATCAGCCGGGCGCCGTCCTCGATGCTGAACACGCCCGCCACACACGCCGCCGCGTACTGGCCGACGCTGTGTCCCAGCACCACATCGGGCTGGATCCCCCACGACTGCCACAGCCGGGCCAGACCCATCTCGACGGCGAACAGCGCGGGCTGCGCAAACGACGTGTGCCGCAGCCTTTCCCCGGCTGCGCCACCGGTCTCGCGGTCGGTGGCGAACACCACCTCCAGCAACGGATGCGGCAGGATCTCGCTGACCGCGTCGGCGCAACGTGTCACGGTCTCGGCGAAAACCGGTTCCGTGTCGAACAATTCACGCGCCATCCCCGCATACTGGCTGCCCTGGCCGGTGAACAACCACGCCGTCGTCGGGTGGTGGGTGTGCTCGCCGCGCACGACGCCGGGCCGCAGGCGGTTCTCGGCCAATTCGGCGAGCGCCTCGCGCGCACCGTCGACCGAGTCCACGACCAGGGCGGCGCGGTGTTCGAAGTGCGAGCGGCCCGTTCCGGCGGTGAGGCACACCTCGGCGAGATCCGCGTCCGGGTGGGTGGTCAGCCACTTTTGGTAACGCCGCGTCAACGCCGCCAGCGCTTCCGGTGACCGCGCGGACAGCGCCAGCACCCTCGCCTGTCCATCTCCAGCCTGGCCCGCCGACTCCGTCGCGGCGTCGTCGGTCACGGACCGATCGGCGGTGGCGGCGCGCGCCGGCGCCTCCTCGACCAGCACGTGCGCGTTGGTGCCCGTGAACCCGAAGGAACTCACGCCGGCGCGCCGCGGTCTGCCGTTGGCCTGCCACGGCATCGCCGTGTCCACGACCCGCACCGGTAACGAATCCCACGGGATGTGCGGCGAGGGCTCGTCGAAGTGCAGGCTTTGCGGCAGGACCTCGTGCTGCAGTGACAACACGACCTTGATCAAACCCGCTGCGCCGGAAGCTGATTCGGTGTGCCCGATGTTGGTCTTCACCGAGCCCATCAGCAGGGGGCGGTCCGCGTCGCGGGAGTCGCCGTAGGCGGCCGCGGCCGCCTGTACCTCGATCGGATCGCCCAGTGGCGTGCCGGTCCCGTGCGCCTCGAGATAGTCGACGTCCCCGCCCGTGAGGCCGGCGCGAGCCAACACCGAGCCGATAAGCCGCTGCTGTGCACCACCATTGGGCACGGTCAGACCGCTGGACGCCCCGTCCTGGTTGACCGCGCTGCTGGGGATGACAGCGCAGATCCGATCGCCATCGCGCTCCGCGTCGCTCAGCCTCTTCAGTACGAGAATCCCGCAGCCTTCACTGCGCACGTAACCGTCGGCGGAGGCGTCGAAGGTCTTGCAGCGCCCGACCGGGGACAGCATCCGCGCACGGGAGGCCGCGACGACCGTCACCGGACTCAGCAACACGTTCACGCCGCCGGCCACCGCCATGTCGCAGTCACCGGAGTGCAATGCCTGGCAGGCCTGGTGGACGGCGACCAACGCCGAGCTGCATGCGGTGTCGATCGCGACCGCCGGCCCTTCGAGTCCGAGCGCGAAGGCGACCCGACCGGAGATGGCGTTGAGTGCATTGCCAGTGATGAAGTGGGGCTCGATCTTGTCGACCGGCTCCGCCGACAGCAGGTGCGCATACTCGTTGGCGGCCACTCCGACGAAGACCCCGGTTCGGCTGCCGCGCAAGGCGGCCGGCGCATACCCCGCGCGTTCGAGGCCCTCCCAGACCGTTTCCAGCATCAGCCGCTGCTGCGGCTCGATCCAAACGGCCTCGCGGGGTGAAATGCCGAAGAACTCGGGATCGAACCCATCGATCTCGTCGAGGAATCCGCCGAACCGCGTGTAAGTCTTGCCCGGCACGTCGGGGTCCGGGTCGTAGAACTCGTCGATGTCGAATCGGTCCTCCGGGACCTCCCGGATCGCGTCGACGCCTCCGGAGAGCACCTCCCAGAACGCTTCCGGGTCGGGCGCGCCGGGGAAACGGCAGGACACCGCGACGATCGCGATGGGTTCATCCGTGCGGGTCGGCGCGACCGACGCCGGCCGCGGCCGTGGTTTCGACGACCCCTGATCGCCCAGCTCGAGCACGTCGCTGAGCAGGTAGTCGGCCACATCCGACAGCCGTGGGTGATCCATCGCCAGGGTGGCCGGGATCTCCTTGCCCACCCCCTGTTCGATGCGGCGCCGCAGTTCGACTGCCATCAGCGAATCCATGCCAAGGTCGAAAAAGCCTGCGTCCTCCCGGATCTCGTCGGCATCGACGCGTGTCACCTCGGCGACCGCGTCGCGCAGGTAGTCGGTGAGCAGTTTCCTGCGCTGCTGCACCGGAGCGCCGGTGAGCCGCTCGACCAACGCGGTCTTCCCCCCGACAGTCGCGGAAGGCCCCGCGGTAGACGCCAGGCTGGGCACCTCGCGCTCCAGCTCCGCCAGGAACGCCCGCCTACCGGCTTGCTGATAGAGCGGCAAGAAGCGGGCCCAGTCGATGCGAGCCACCACACCTTGCGCCGTGGCGGCCGCCACCGCGTCGGCCAGACCCGCGAGCGCATCGGCGGGAGACAGGGTCCGGACTCCGCGCTGATCCAGTCGCGCGCGGGATTGCGCGTCGGCCATGCCCGCCGACCAAGGCCCGAAGTTGACGCTGACGGCGAAGATGCCCTGCTCGCGCAGGCGCCACGCCAGCCCGTCGAGGAAGGCGTTCGCGGCGCCGTAGGCGGTCTGGCCGTATCCGCCCCACACCGAGGCGATCGAGGACGTGCTGATGAAGAAGTCGAGCTTGAGGTCGGCCGCCGCTTCACTCAAATGCCAAGCGCCCCAGACCTTGCCGGCGAAGACGCGATCGACCTCGGCGTCCTCCAGCGCGCTCAGGGGGGTGGTGCCGATCTCGCCTGCGGCGTGCACGATGCCGGCCAGCGGCGGCAGCTCGGCCTGCACGCTTCCCAGCAGGCGTGCGACGTCGTGCGCATCGGCGACATCAGCGGCCACGACGCGGATCTGGCAGCCGTGCTGTGCGCCCAGGGCGTCGATGCGCTGTTGCGCGGCATCGCTGGGAGCGCGTCGGCCGGTCAGCACCACATTCCGGGCGCCGTTCGCCGCCAGGTATCCGGCGATCTCCAGCCCGATCGCGCCCAGTCCGCCGGTCACCAAATATGTTGCGTCGTCGCGCAGTTGCAGCGGTGTCCCGCTCGGCGAACCACTACGCCGGACCAAGCGAGGCGTGTAGACCGCCCGATCACGCAGCGCGAGTTGGTCTTCCCGGACGGCCGAGCCATGCGGCACGCCGATCCGGTCGACGAGCTCAGACCATTCGTCGGCGGCGTCACCGCCGTGCGACAGGTCCGCGAGTCCACCCCACACGTGCGGGATCTCCAGCGACGCCGCACGGCCGAATCCCCACAGGCAGCTCTGATGCGGCGCCACCGTGTCCGTGTCGGTGACGCGTTGCGCGCCGCGGGTCACGATCCAAATGGGGCTGCGTAGTTCGGCGGCCACCGCGGCCCTAAAGAGCCGCCGGGTTCCGCCCAGGACCCGGTGTTGCATGCCCAGCAGTGACCGCATCGAGGGTGCGGCCCCGCCCTCCAGCGCGGCGACGTGCACGATGCGCAACGTCGCGTCGTCGGTTGCCGCGGCGCGCAACGTCTCCGTGAGGCGTTCCTCGTCCGCGTCGGAGACCGGCAACCCCAGGACCCGGTGCGGGCGGTTACCCGCCGTCAGGGCGTCGACCAGTGGCTGGACCGCATCGGCATCGTCGGCGACGACGATCCAGCTGCATCCCTCGTCCACGTCTGCGCGCGAGAGCGGAGAAGCCGACTTGTCCCAGCGGATCTCGTAGCGGTCGTCCCCGATGGAGCGGGTCATGCGCTGTTGATTGTGTTGCGCCGCAAGCTTGGTGAGCACCTGCAGGGTTTGCTGGTCGTCGCTCGCACCGCCGAGTAGGGCAGCGAGTTCCTCGATCCGGCCGTCCTCGAGGAGGCGGACGGTTTCGGTACGCGGTCCGCCGGCGTCCTGGGCTTGGTCTGGGCGCTCGCGATCGTCCCGGAACCAGTATTGACGGCGCTCGAACGGGTAGGTGGGCAGGTCGAGCTTGCGCGCGTGCGCCCGCCGGAAGGCGGTGAAATCGGGCTGGTGTCCAAGGACATACGCGTCGGCGACCGCTTCGGTGATCTGCCGGTGGTCAGCGGTGTTGCGGCGCAGCGACGTGATCACCCGGGGTGCGGTGGCGGGGTCGGGCCACGCGCCGAGGGCCGCGGCGGTGAGCACCGGCCGGGGGCCGATCTCGAGCAGCACCTTGCAGTTCAGCTCGGCGAGCGTGCGCACGCTCTTGGCGAATTCCACGGGCTGGCGCGCGTGCCGGCGCCAATAGGCGCCGTCGAGCTTCACGCTGCGGCCGAGCGCGGTCCCGGTGCGGTTGTCGATCAAAATCCGTTGTGGCGTCGCGAAGTTGAACCGCCTCGCGGACGATTCGAATTCATCGAGGATCGGGTCGAGCAGCGCTGAGTGGAACGCGTGGCTGGTATCAAGCCAGTCGCACCGCAAACCGTCGGCCGTCAATGCGGCCACCGCGTGTTCCAGATCGGCTGCCGGCCCGGACAATACGGTGTTGACGCCGTTGTAGGCGGCGACGGACAGGCTGGGAAATTCGTCGGTCAGTCGCTCGACGCGCTCGGCGGCGGCGAACACCGCGACCATCCGGCCACCGGAAGGCAAGCTGCCGAACAAACGACCGCGTTCGGCCATCAACAGCGCGCCGTCCTCGAGGCTGAGCACCCCCGCGACGCAGGCCGCCGAATACTGGCCGACGCTGTGGCCCAGCACGACGTCGGGCTCGAAGCCCCACGACTGCCACAGCCGGGCCAGGCCCAGTTCCACCGCGAACAGGGCGGGCTGCGCGTATGAGGTCTGCTGCAGCGTCGCCTCGCTGTCCGGACTGTCCACGTCGAAAATGACGTCCAGCAACGGCTTTTCGAGAACATCGGCGACCGCGGCCGCGCAACGATTCAGCGTCTCGGCGAACACCGGCTCGGTGTCGAACAACTCCCGGGCCATGCCGGGGTATTGGCTGCCCTGACCGGTGAACAGCCACGCCGTCTTCGGGGTGTCATGGGATTCGCCGCGGAACAGGCCGGGCGCCGGGCGCTCCTCGGCGAGCGCGCCCAGCAGCTCCATGGCGGATTCCCGCGAGTTGACCACCAACGCGGCGCGCTGCTCCAAGTGCGCTCGCCCCGCCCCGGCGGTAAGGCACACGTCCGCGAGGGTGGCCTCCGGGTTCGCGCCCAGCCAGGCGCGGTAGTCGTCGGCGAGCCGCATCAACGCGGCGGGCGTTCGAGCCGACAGCGGAAGGATGCTGAACCGCCGGTCCCCGGACGGCCCGACCGGGGCCGCTGCCGCGGGGGCCGGGAGCGCGTGCTCCGGCGCTTCCTCCAGAATGACGTGAGCGTTGGTCCCGGCGAACCCGAATGAGCTGATCCCCGCAATGCGCCGCTGCCCGTTGCGTTTCCACGGCGTGGCTTCCTTGACGACTTCCACCGCCAGCCGTTCCCAGGGGATGTGGGGCGACGGGTTCTGAAAGTGGAGGTGCTGCGGCAGCAGCTCGTTCTCGAGGGACAGGATCACCTTGATCACGCCCGCGATGCCCGCGGCCGCTTCCAGGTGCCCGATATTCGTCTTCACCGAGCCCATCAGCAGGGGCTGGTCGGGTTCGCGCCCGGCCCCCAGCACCGCGCCGGCGGCCTGGGCCTCGATCGGGTCGCCCAGCGATGTCCCGGTGCCGTGCGCTTCCAGGTACCCGACATCGCGGGGCTCGAGGTCGGCACGCTTGAGTGCATCGGCGATGACCCGCTGCTGGGCAACCCCGTTCGGAACAGTCAATCCACCCGAGGCGCCATCCTGGTTGATCGCGCTGCCCCGGATCACGGCCCGAATCCGATCCCCGTCGCGGATCGCGTCCTCGAGGCGCTTGATCACGATGACGCCGCATCCCTCGCCGCGCACGTAGCCATCGGCGGCCGCGTCGAATGTCTTGCACCGGCCGTCGGGCGCGAGCATGTGCGCGCTGGAGAACGTGATCATCGTGGCCGGGGTGAGCAGGACGTTCGCCCCGCCGGCCAGCGCGAGGTCGCATTCCCCCAAGCGCAGCGCCTGGCACGCCTGGTGGATGGCCACCAGCGACGAGCTGCACGCGGTGTCGACGGCGACCGACGGGCCCTGCAGCCCCAACCGATAGCTGATCCGGCCCGCGGCGGCGGCGTTCGACGTCCCGATGGCCATGTAGGCCTCGATCTCGGGATAGGTCAGCTCGTCGGAGGCCATGCCCAGGTAGTCGTGCGTGGCCAGACCGACGAAGACACCCGTGTTGCTGTCAGCCAGATCCGTTGGCGCGTAGCCCGAATGCTCCACCGCGCGCCACGCCGTTTCCAGCAAGATCCGGTGCTGCGGGTCCATCAGCCTGACCTCGCGCGTCGACACGCCGAAGAACGGGGCGTCAAACCCCGTCACGTCGTCGACGAAGCCCGCCCGACGGGTGACGACCTTGCCCGGCGCACCCGGCTCCGGGTCGAAGAATTCGTCGACATCCCACCTGTCCTGCGGCACTTCGGATATCGCATCCCGGCCGTGCCGCAAGACATCCCAGAACTCGTCCGCATCAGCGGCTCCCGGAAATCGCGCCGCATAGCCAACGATCGCAAAACCCGATGCCGATTCCCCCAGACCTTCGACGGATGCCATGCGCTTGTCCTCTCTTGGCCGGTCAAGATCGATCCCCGCGGGCGCCCAGTTGCGCTCGGAGAATCATGTCCGGAGGCCCACACCACATGTGCAGCGCCCGCACCGCGCAGCGGCAGCCCGCGCGGGCCGCCGCCCTGCGTCCCCGCCCGGCCGCTCGATCGCCACAACTCGATCGCCACGACTCGGTCGCCGAAAGCCGGTCGGATCCGTGAGCGAGTGTAGGCGGTGCCCTCGCACGCATGCGACGGCGATCACTCGGAGGGTTATCTTGGTCGCGACGCCGGCGCCGCCGCAGCCGTTCAAACCGAGGAGGACGAAGTTTTGCGCATCGGGAAGATAACGATCGGCTCACTCGATGATTGGACGCTGACCCCCGGCTCGGTCACCTCCTGGCACCCGACCGCCGCGGCCAGCGAAAAAGCCCGGCAAGCCCCGGTGAGTTCCGTGCCGGTGAGTTACATGCAGGGCCAACACCTTCGGAACTACCGCGAACGCACGGCCGCCGGGCTGAACTTCTCACGACAGATCATCGCCACTTGTGAGGTCGCCGGAACGTGCGACGTCGCCGCCATGAACCACGCGGTCAACGCGTACCTGCGGCGGCACGACACGTTCCGCAGTTGGTTCGAGGACACCGGCGACGGAGGGTTCGTCAGGCACACCATCACCGACCCCGCCGATATCGAGTTCGCGCCGATCGACCACGGCGAGATGACGGCCGACGAAATACACGCGCACGTGGTGGCCATACCGAATCCGCTGGAATGGGGTTGCTTCACTTTCGGAATTATCCAAAGCGAGAGCCACTTCACCTTCTTTGCCGCCATGGATCATGTCCACGGGGACGCGACATTGATCGGCACCACGATGATGGAGGCCAACGGCATGTACACGGCGTTGAGCGGGGGCGGCGAGGCCCTTGCTCTTCCCGACGCCGGCAGCTTCGACGATTTCTGCACCCGCGAACGCGAATACACGTCGACGTTGACCGTCGATTCCCCCGAGGTGCGCGCGTGGATTGATTTCGCCGAGAACAATAATGAAGGCTTTCCCGAATTCCCGCTGCCGCTGGGCAACCCGCAGGATTCGAGTAGCAGCACCATGACCTCCGAACTGCTGATGGATGTCGCGCAAACGGAGCGATTCGAATCGGCCTGCGCCGATGCCGGAGCGCGCTTTGTCGGGGGCCTGTTCGCCTGCCTCGCCCTGGTGGAGCATGAATTCACGGGTGCCATGACGTATTACGGGCTTACTCCCCGCGATTCACGCAAAGCCACCGACAATTTCATGACGCAGGGTTGGTTTACCGGCCTGATTCCGATCACCGTGCCGATCGCCGCTGCCTCATTCGGCGATGCCGCATGGGCGGCGCAGGCTTCTTTCGATAACAGCCTGGACATGGCGAAGGTCCCCTACTACCGCGTGCTGGAACTGGCGCCGTGGCTGCGCTGGCCGCAATCAAACTTTCCGGTATCGAACTTCTTCCACGGCGGCGCCGCTCCCCTCAACGCCATTCTTGCCGCCGCCGACCTGGGACTTGCGAACAACATCGGGATCTACCCCGACGGCCGCTATTCGCATCAATTGACCATTTACATATTCCGGTACGGGGAGGGCACGGTCATGGCGATCATGCATCCCGACAACCCGGTCGCCGGGAAATCGGTTGTCCGCTATATGGAGGCGATGAAGTCGGTCTGTGTGCGGGTCGCCGGCAGCGGTAGTTGGGGGCGCGTCGCGTAGCGTGGAGCACTTCGATGGCACGTGATGCGAAATCGCGTGGTTTGACCGGGCCCGGTCGAGGGCGGCCGAGTTGCCGCCGACCGGGGGTGAGGGCGGTATGCGACGGCTAGCCGAATTTGTGGTGCGGTGGCCCTGGGCAGTGATCGGGATCTGGATCACGATCGCGGTCGCACTGCCGCTGACCTTCCCGTCGCTCGGCGAGATGGCCGAGAAGCATCCGCTCGCCATCCTGCCCAGTGACGCACCATCGAGCGTCACCGCCCGAAAGATGACCGAGGCGTTTCACGAATCGGGCTCGGAAAACCTCCTGCTGGTGGTCCTGACCAACGACAAGGGTCTCGGCCCCGCCGACGAAGCCACCTACCGCAAACTGGTGGACGCGCTGCGCCAGGACACGCGAGACGTCTTGATGCTGCAGGATTTCATCAGCACGCCCGCCCTGCGCTCGGCCGTGACCAGCAAGGACCACAAAGCCTGGGTGCTCCCGGTCGGCGTTGCCGGCGAGTTGGGCACTCCGCGCTCCTACGCCTCTTTCAACCGGATCGACGACATCGTCAAAGGCGTCGTCACCGGCACGCCGCTGACGGCCAACCTCACCGGCCCCGCGGCGACCGTCGCCGACCTTACGGTCGCCGGGGCTCGCGACCGGATGCCCATCGAGCTGGCGATCGCGGTTCTGGTGCTCGTCGTTTTGCTGGTGATCTACCGCAGCGCGGTCACCATGCTGCTGCCGTTGCTGACCATCGGCGCATCCCTGGTTATCGCGCAGGCGGTGGTAGCGGGCTACTCCCAACTGACCGGCTCGGGCGTCTCAAACCAGTCCGTGGTCTTCCTGAGCGCGATAATGGCCGGGGCCGGAACGGATTACGCGGTCTTCCTCATCAGCCGATATCACGACTATTTGCGGTCGGGTGCGAATTCCGATGCGGCTGTCAAGCGCGCGATGTTCTCGATCGGCAAAGTGATCGCCGCCTCCGCCGCCACCGTCGGCATCACGTTTCTGCTCATCAGCTTCGCCCGGATGGGCGTGTTCAAAACGGTCGGGGCGTCCGCGGCGATCGGGATCGGTGTGGCGTTCCTCGCCGCGCTGACGTTGCTGCCGGCCGTCCTGGTGCTGGCCGGGCGACGTGGCTGGGTCACTCCCCGACGCGAACTGACCGCGCGATTCTGGCGCCGTTCGGGCATCCGCATCGTGCGGCGACCGAAGGTCAATCTGGTTGCCAGCGTGCTGGTGTTGATTATCTTGGCCAGTTGCGCCGGCCTGGTGCGCTACAACTACGACGATCGCAAAGCGCTGCGGCCGTCCGCGCCAAGCTCCATCGGGTACGCCGCGCTGGATCGCCATTTCCCGGTGAATCAGTCCATTCCGCAATACATCCTGGTCCAATCGCCGCACGACCTGCGCACGCCCAAGGCCCTCGCGGACCTGGAACAGATGGCGGACCGCGTCAGCCAATTGCCGAATGTCGCTGCGGTCAGCGGCATCACGCGCCCCACCGGCAATGTGCCGGAACAATTCCGGGCGACCTATCAGGCGGGCGCCATCGGGACCCTGCTGGCGGACGGGTCCACCCTGATCAAGGACCACACCAGCGACCTCAACCGGCTGGTCGCCGGCGCGGGCACGCTGGCCGACAACCTCGGCAACGTGCGAGGCCAGGTCGTCCAGCTCGCCGCCAGCGTGCAGGAACTGGAGACTGCCTTCTCGTCGGCGAAGAACCAGTACAGCGGCGACGCGCTGGTGAAACAGGTCGACCTCGCGGCCCAGCTCGTCGACCACGTCAACGCGATCAGCAATTCCATGGGCTGGAACTTCTCCGCGGCCAAGAACGTGTTCGCCTGGATAGGTCCGGTGCTGGCGGCGCTGCAGGGCAACCCGCGATGCGATGTCGACCCGTCGTGCAGCGACACCCGCGGGGCATTCGAGCAGCTGCTCGGCCCGCAAAATCAAGCGGACCTCGACGCGATCAACGAGTTGGCCCATCGACTGCAGCAGGCCCCGGACAAACGGGCCCTCAAGGCGTCGACCGATCGGGTGCGCGCTTCGCTGGCGAAGCTCACCAAGGTCCTGCACTCCATGGGGTTGGACAAACCCGGTGGCATGCAAACAAACCTGAATACCGTGCAAGACGGGGCAAACCGATTAGCCGGAGGCAGCCGCCAAGTGGCCGACGCGGTGGCTCAACTCGTCGATCAACTCAAGCAGCTCGGCAGCGGGCTCAACGAGTCAGCGGCGTTTCTGTTGTCGCTGAAACGCGATGCCGCACATCCGGCAATGGCCGGGTTCAATATCCCGCCCCAGCTGCTGCAGTTAGAGCAGTTCCAGAAAGCGGCCAAGGTATTCATTTCGCCGGACGGCCACTCGGTGCGGTATTTGGTTCAAACCAAACTGAATCCGTTCAGCACCCAAGCCATGGATCAGGTCAACGCGATCACCGCGGCCGCGCGGGGAGCTCAGCCGAATACCGCATTGGCGGACGCCACGGTGTCGATGGCGGGATATACCGTCGCCCTGAAGGACACGCGTGACTACTACCAGCACGATATTCGGTTCATCATCGCCGTCACGCTGATGGTCGTGCTATTCACCTTGATCGCACTGTTGCGCGCGATTGTTGCGCCGTTGTATCTGGTTGCTTCCGTGGTCATTTCGTATTTATCGGCGGTGGGTATCGGCGTGCTCGTATTTCAATACCTGCTGGGCCAGCAATTGCATTGGAGTGTGCCCCCGCTGGCATTCGTGGTGTTGGTCGCGGTCGGGGCCGACTACAACATGCTGCTCGTCTCCCGAATGCGGGAGGAGTCTCCGCACAGCATGCGGTACGGCATCATCCGGACGCTGGGCTCGACGGGCGGTGTGATCACCGCGGCGGGACTGATCTTCGCCGCCTCGATGTGCGGCCTGTTGTTCTCCAGCATCAGCACCGTGGTCCAGGGCGGTTTCGTGATCGGGGTGGGAATTTTGCTGGATACCTTCTTGGTGCGCACCATCACGGTCCCCGCCATCGCCGCGCTGGTCGGACGGGCGAACTGGTGGCCTTCCCGAGGGAGCGCGCGGTCGCCGAGCGGACGCGCCGAGCCGCAGCCCGGTTAGCACCCGCACATGATGTATGTGAGACTACGAGGCGAATCCGACCGGTCAGGAGTAGGGATGAAGAAACTACTCGCGGGAGTGACGGCGCTGGTAACCGTCGGTGCCACAGGGTGTTTCGGCGTCAATACCGCGACGGCCGACGAGTCGCCCGTCGGCGGTCCGCCCACTCCGGGAGCCCCCGGCGACCAGACGGCGTTCGCCCTCGGAGGCGCTCACGTCCTCGGCATCCCCTACGACGAGTACATCCGCCAGGAGGGCGCGCAATGGTTCCCCGGCCAGAAGCGCGAAATCGTCCGCTATCCGGCGGGCCAGATTCAGGGGCACGTGCTCGAGCGACTCTTCCCGGGCATCGGCAAGCTCGATGAGCAGTTCCCGGGCCTGGGCGCGGACGGCCCCAGCGTCGGCGAGTCCGTCGACGTGGGGATCGACAACCTCGACGCGGCGATCCGCACCGGCCGGCCGGGCACGGCGATCGGCTTGTCCGAGGGCGGGTTCGTCGTCGATGGCGAGCAGGCCCGGCTGGCGAATGACCCGACCGCACCCCCGCCGGACAAGCTGAATTTCGCCACATTCGGCGACCCGATCGGGCACCACGCCTTCGGTCAGAGCTTCCTGACCGCCGTGTTCCCGGTCGGCAGCTTCGTCCCCGCACTCGACTACACGATGCCGCCGCCGTACGAGAGCCAGTACGACACAAACAGGTTCGTGGCGTCCTACGACTTGATCGCGGACTTCCCCGACCGGCCGGACAACATGTTCGCGCTCGCCAACACGCTGTTGGGGCTCGCCACCGGTCACACGGCGGTGGCCTTCACGAACCCGAGCATGGTGCCGCCCCAGAACATCAGGACGACGATCAACTCCAGGGGCGCGAAGGACACGACGATCATGGTTCCGGAAAAGCACCTTCCGCTCGTCATGCCGCTGAAATACGTCGGGATCGACGAAGGCACGCTGAACAAGCTCGACGCGATCCTGATTCCGCGGGTGAACGCGGGCTACGCGCGAAACGACGACCCGGCGACCGCTCCGGTTCAGGTAGACCCGGTGCACGGCTTCGACCCGGCGGAAGTCACCGCGCCGGCCAACCAGGTGACCTTCGGCGGCGACGCCGACCCGCTGTCACAAGTCCTCGGCGGTGCCATGTCCGCGTTCTCCGACGGCACCGACTGAGCGCGCCTATGTCTCAGTCGTCGATCCTCTCCATGCTGCACGGGCGTGCCAGCCTGCGGCCCCTCGACGTGGCCTACACGTTCACCGACTACCAGCACGACCCGGCGGGTGTGCGCGAGACACTCACCTGGTCGCAGGTCTCGCGCCGAACGCTCAACGTGGCACGCAACCTCGGCCCGCACGGCTCGGTCGGCGACCGGGCGGTGATCCTGGCGCCCCAGAGCATGGACTACATCGCGGCGTTCCTGGGATCCATGCAGGCCGGGCTCATCGCCGTGCCGCTGCCGCTACCGCATCGCGGCTCGAGTCATGAGCGGGTGAGCGCGGTCCTCGCCGACACGTCGCCGTCGGTGGTTCTCACGACGTCCGACGTCGCGGAAGACGTTGCCGAATATGTCGATCAAGCACGCATGGACGACGTCCCCAAGATCGTCGAAATCGATTCGATGAACCTCGATGTCGAGGCCGAAACACACGTTCCGACGGACGATTTGCCTAGCGTCGCTTATTTGCAGTACAGCTCGGGCTCGACCCGCACGCCGACCGGGGTGATGATCTCGCATCGCAATCTCGAGGCGAATTTCGAGCAGCTGATGCGCAGCTTCTTCGTGGATTCCCACGCTAAAGCCCCGCCGAACACCACAATTGTGTCGTGGTTGCCCTTCTATCACGACATGGGTTTGGTGCTGGGAGTTTGTGCGCCGATCCTGGGTGGCTACCGCGGCGAGCTGTCGAGTCCGATTTCGTTCTTGGAACGACCGGCCAGGTGGGTGCGATCCCTGGCCGAAAATCCCCATGCCTGGTCAGCGGCGCCTAACTTCGCCTTCGACTTGGCTGCCCGCAAAACCACCGACAAAGACCTGGCGGGGCTGGACCTCGGCGATGTGCTGGGCATCATCAGCGGCGCCGAACGCGTCGAGCCGGCCACCTTGCACCGCTTTGTGGATCGCTTCGCGCACTTCAATTTCCGGGACCACATGATGCGTCCCTCGTACGGCCTGGCCGAGGCCACCGTCTTCGTGGCGACCGGCGCCTGGAGCGAATCCTCACCGGCCGCACGCTTCGACGTCGAAGAGCTCGGTGCCGGCCGCGTTAGGCCGTGCCCGGCCGGGAGGGGTGTGACGGGCGGCAAGGCTACGGAGCTGGTCAGGTACCGGGTGCCGCAGTCCCCCATGGTGCGGATCGTCGACAGCGAGACGAGCCGCGAATGCCCCCCGGAAGTGATCGGCGAAATTTGGGTGCGGGGCGAGAATGTCGCCGAGGGCTATTGGCGCAAGGCGCCGGCCGAGCAGCGATGCTTCGGCGCCACCCTCGTCGACCCGTCACCGGGGACGCCCGACGGGCCCTGGCTGAGAACCGGCGACCTCGGTTTCATCCACTCCGGTGAGCTGTTCATCGTCGGCCGGATGAAGGATCTACTGATCATTCGTGGGCGCAACCACTATCCCGAGGACATCGAGGCGACGGTCCAGGAGATCACGGGTGGTCGGGTCGCGGCGATATCGGTGCCGGTGAACAGCACCGAGAAGCTGGTCACCGTCATCGAGCTCAAGAAGCGAGGCGACCCCAACGAGGACGCCCAGGACGTCAGGCACTGGCTCACCTCCGTCAAAACCGACGTCACCTCCGCAATCTCCAATGCGCACGGCGTGAACGTCGGGGACCTCGTCCTGGTACCGCCGGGATCCATTCCCACCACGACCAGCGGCAAAATCCGGCGCGCCGCCTGTGTGGAGCAGTACAGCCAGCAGCAATTCGCCCGTCTGGACGCCTGAGCCCCGGCGGTGGACGCGGGCGCGCCGAGAGGTAGCGCGCTTCGCATAATGGTTCCACCCCCGCAGCGGCAAAGGAGCCAAGGATGAGCACAACCAGCATTGACCGTCCCCTACGCGTCATCCAGTGGACGACCGGGAACATCGGGCGGCGGTCGCTGCACGCCATCATCGGGCGACCCGACATGGAACTCGTCGGGGTGTATGCGCACGGCGAGGGCAAGGTCGGGGTCGACGCCGCCGAACTGGCCGGCTGGCCGCAGCCGACCGGGGTGCACGCCACCAACGACATCGACGCGCTGATCGCCCTGGGCGCCGACGCGTGTTGCTACAACCCGTTGTGGCCCAACATCGACGAGTTGGTGCGGCTGCTGGAATCGGGAGTCAACGTGTGCACCAGCGCGGCGTGGATCACCGGAGGGAAGCAGACGCCGCAAGACCGCCAGCGCATCGAGGACGCCTGCCAGAAGGGCAATTCGACGATCTTCGGCAGCGGCGCGCACCCGGGCATGACCAACATGGTTGGCATGGTGCTATCCGCCTCGTGCGAACGCGTCGACGAGATCCGCATCACCGAGTCGGTGGATTGCTCGACCTACGAGTCGGCGGAAACCCAAACCGCAATGGGGTTCTCGCAAGACCCCGACACCCCGGGGCTGGCCGAAAACGTGCGACGGGAAAGCGAGGTCTTTGCCGAGTCGGCGGCGATGATGGCCGACGCCATCGGAGCGAAGCTGGACAAGATGACGTTCGACGTCACGTTCACCGCGGCGACCGGCGACTCCGATCTGGGGTTCATGAAGATTCCCGCCGGAACCGTCGGCAGCGTCTACGGCTACCACCGCGGCTGGGTCGGCGATCGCAACGTCGTCAGCGTCGGGTTCAACTGGACGATGGGCAGCCATGTCGTCCCGCCCAAGCCACTCGAGCACGGGCATGTCATTCAGGTGTTCGGGCTGCCCAACATGCGCACGGTCCTGCACTGCCTGCCGCCCAAGGACTGGACCGAGCCCGGATTCATGGGATTGGGGATGATCTACACCGCGATGCCGGTGACGAATGCCGTCCCCGCGGTGGTGGCGGCCCGGTCGGGCATCGTGACGCTGGCGGATTTGCCACCGGTCACCGGCCGGCTCGCTCGATAGGGCCTAATAGGGCCTATGCCGTTCGCCACATCCGGCGGCCCCCAGGAGGAACGCTTGCGTGCACTATGGTTAGGATGCCTAGCTGAGCAAATTTTCCGTTGACATCGGTGTCGTCGGCGATGGTTGGTGAGCTTTGCGGCAATGCCCGAAGCGGTGGGCGAAAGGCGGACAGGTGATGGCTGATCCGAAATCAGGTCCTCGCCCCGGCATCGCGACCCGCGTGCTGAAAAATGGTTGGATACCGCTGCTGCTTGTCGTCGTTCTGGCTTTGTCTGCACTCGTGGTGTCGCGGCTGCACAAGCTCTTCGGCTCAGAAGATCTCAACGCGAATGCCGGTAAGGGAATCGAAATCGTGCAGTTCAACCCGAAGGTCGTCGTCTACGAGATTTCCGGCGCCCCGGGCACCACGGCGAACATCAACTACTGGGACGCGGACGCCAACACGCATCAGGTCAACAACGCCCCGCTGCCGTGGTCGACCACGATTTCGACCACGCTGCCCTCGGTGAGCGCCAACATCATGGCGCAGAGCAACGGCGGCACGATCAACTGCAAGATCACCGTGGACGGCGTCGTCCGCGACAACCAGAACTCCGACGGCCATAACGCCCAGACCTTCTGCCTGGTGAAGTCCGCATGAGCGACGTGCACAACGAGACCGATTCCGGCGCCAGAAGCGCCGAATACGACGAAGCCACCGGCCCCATCAAAGCGGGGGGCCTGTCCAAGGCCGAGCGCGGCCACCGCCCCTACCTCCCCCACGCGATCCGCATCTTTGCGATCCCGATCATCCTGGGCTGGGTAGTGATAACCGTCTTGGTCAATGTCCTGGTCCCCTCCCTGGAAGTGGTCGGCGAGGCGCATTCGGCGCCGATGACTCCGCTGGACGCGCCGTCGATGAAGGCGATGATGCGCCTGGGCAGTAACTTCCACGAATTCAACTCGAACAGCACGGTGATGATCGTCCTGGAGGGTCAGCAGCCGCTGGGCCCGGACGCGCACAAGTACTACGACAAGCTGATCCGAGACCTGCGCAAGGATCCCGAGCACATCCAGCACATCCAGGACTTCTGGGGCGACCGCCTGACCGCCGCGGGAGCGCAGAGCGCCGACGCCAAGGGCGCGTACGTGCAGGTGAACCTCGCCGGTAATCAGGGCACCACGCAGGCCAACGACTCCGTGGACGCCGTCCGCAAGGTGATCGAAGAGAACAAAGCGCCCCCCGGCGTGAAGGCCTATGTCACCGGTCCCGCGGCGCTGTCCGACGACATGCACATCATCGGTAACGCCAGCCTGGCCAAGATCACGCTGTTCACCCTGGGCGCGATCGCGATCATGCTGCTGCTGGTCTACCGCTCGATCGTCACGACGCTGATCCAGCTTTTCATGACCTTCGTGGCGCTGGCGTGCGCGCGCGGCGTCGTCGCGGTTCTGGCCTATAACAACGCATTTGGGCTCACCACGTTCGCCGCCAACATCCTCACCATGCTGGCGATTGCCGCGGGAACCGACTATGGCATCTTCCTCGTCGGGCGATATCAAGAAGCGTTGGCCGCCGGTGAGGACCGAGAAACGGCCTACTACACCACGTTCAAGGGCGTCGCCCCGGTCGTCCTGGGCTCCGGACTGACGATCGCGGGAGCCACCTACTGCCTGAGTTTTACCCGGCTGCCCTGGTTCAACACCATGGGCGCGCCGGTGGCGATCGGCATGCTGGTCGTGGTGCTCGCCGGACTTTCCCTCGGCCCTGCGGTCGTGTTCATCGGCAGTCGCTTCCATCTCTTCGAAAGGCAGGCGAAGCGAGGGCGACTGTGGCGCCGGGTGGGCACCGCGGTCGTGCGTTGGCCCGCACCCATTTTGGCCGTCAGCGCCGCCATCGTGCTGGTCGGCATGGTGGCACTGCCGGGCTTCAAGCCCAGCTACAACGATCGGCATTACCTGCCGTTGTCAGCCCCAGCCAATCAAGGGCAAGAGGCCGCGAATCGGCACTTCTCCGAGGCCCGGATGAACCCCGACCTGTTGATGGTCGAATCAAACCACGACATGCGAAACCCGGCCGACATGCTGGTCTTGGACCGGGTGGCGAAAAACGAGATGCGCACGCTCGGCATCGCCATGGTTCAGGACATCACCAGGCCGCTGGGCATCCCGATTCAGCACAGCTCGATTCCGTTCCAGAACAGCGTCCAGAGCCAGACGACGATGCAGAACATGGGCTTCCTCAAGGAGCGCATGAACGACATCCTCAAGATGGCCGACGACCTGCAGACCCAAATCGACACCACCCAGCGCCAGTACGAGGTGTCGCTCGATTTGGCCAACGCCGCCGACGACAGCGCCAAGACCACGCAGGTGACGTCGCAGATCACCGACAGCCTGCGCGACCACATCGCCGATTTCGACGACACGTTCCGGCCGGTCCGCACGTACTTCTACTGGGAGAAGCACTGCTACGACATTCCGGTGTGCATCGGGCTGCGGTCTTTGTTCGACACGTTCGATGGGTTCGACCAATTGGCCGAGCAGTTCCACTATTTGACGACCGACATCACGCACACCGCCAAAGCGTCACGCGACCTGACCGAGCTGTTTCCCACGCTGATCGCCACTTTGAAAACGACCAGGGGCATCACGCTGACCCTCTACCAGACGTTCAAGGCGATGATCGACCAGATGGAGGCGATGAGCAACACCGGGATCGTCATGGGGCAGAGCTTTGATCAGTCGAAGAACGACGACTTCTTCTACCTCCCACCAGAAGCCTTTGACAACCCCGACTTCCAGACGGGTCTGCGCATGTTCCTGTCGCCGGACGGTAAGTCGGCGCGATTCTTCATCACCCACCAGGACGATCCGATGACGCCGGAGGGAATTGAACGGGTGGCGGCCGAACGCACCGCCGCTCAGGAGGCGCTGAAGCAATCCTCGCTGGCCGACGCCAAGGTGTATCTCGGCGGAACCGCCGCGACGTTCAAAGACATGGCTGACGGTGAGAAGTACGACCTGATGATCGCCGTCATCGCGTCACTGACGCTGATCTTCATGATCATGCTGCTGCTGACCCGAAGCGTGGTGGCCGCGCTGGTCATCGTCGGCACCGCGGCCAGCTCGATCGCGGCGTCTTTCGGTCTGTCCGTGCTGATTTGGCAGGATTTGTTCGGCATCAATATCCACTGGATCGTGATGGCGCTGGCGGTCATCATCCTGCTGGCGGTCGGATCCGACTACAACCTGTTGCTGGTGTCCCGGTTCAGGGAAGAGATCCATCACGGCCTCAAGACCGGGATCATCCGGTCGATGGCCGGGACCGGTGGGGTGGTGACGGCCGCAGGTCTGGTGTTCGCCTTCACCATGGCGTCCATGCTGGGGAGCGATCTGCGCGTGCTCGGTCAGTTCGGCTCGACCGTGTGCATCGGTCTGCTGCTCGACACGCTGATCGTGCGCACGCTGCTGATGCCGTCGATCGCCACGCTGCTCGGGCGGTGGTTCTGGTGGCCGCAGGTTGTTCACCCGCGCGGCGACAACGCGCGACGTCCCGTGAGCGCCTAGGCCGATGCCGGCGACCCGCAGCGCCCGGCTACGCCGCGCTTGCGATCGCCACTAAACTTCTGCGAGCTGAACACTCACCGCGACCGCGCCCGCGCCGACGTGCAGCGCCAGCACCGGCCCCAGCTCGGTGACGATCGCCGGCTCGCACGCCGGTAACCGCTCGCCCAGCGCCGCCGCCACCTCGGCGGCGCCGTCCGGGTTGTTGACGTGGTGCACCGCCAGGGCCGCGGTGCCGTCGCCGACGGTCTGGCAGACCCGGTCGATCATCGCCTCCGTCGCGTGACTGACAGTCCGGACCCGCTGGGCCAGAACGAGTTTCCCGTCGTCGATACGCAACAACGGTTTGAGTGCCAGCGCGGTGCCCAGCCATGCCGCCGCCCCGCCGATGCGTCCGCTGCGGCGCAGGTTGTCCAGCCGGTGCACCACGATGAAGGCATGCCCGCGCGCCACCGCCGCGCGCGCGGCATCCGCGACGGCGTCCAGGTCGGCGCCGGTGGCCGCTGCCCGCGCGGCGGCCACGGCCACGAATCCGGTGCCCATCGCGGCCGATTTGGAGTCGACGACCCGCACGTTGGGATCTAGGTCGGCCGCGGTGCGCTCGGCGGCCCGGCACGTTCCCGACAGCGCCGACGAAATGTGTACCGCCACCACACCATCGGCGCCGCTGTCGGCCAACGCCTGTTGGTAAGCGTCGGCCAGTTCGGCCGGGGTGGCCGCCGCGGTTGTCGCCGCGAGCTTGTGGATGTCCCCCGGAATGTCGTCCACGCCGTCGCGCAGGTCGGTGCCGTCAAGCAGGATGTGCAGGGGGACAACGCGAATCCCCCACTTGTCGAGCAGGTCTGCCGGCAGCCGGGCCGACGAGTCGGTCACCACGACGATGGTCACGAGCGGGGCTTGTCGTTCGAAATGCCGGCTTCGGCGAGCGCTTTGAGCATCAGCTCCGCGACCGCCTGGTGGGCCTCGAAGTTCCAATGGATTCCGTCGGGGTTTCCCCGACCGCTCATCACGTGTTCGGCGACAGCGGCTTTGAGATCGACCAGGGGCACATCGTGATTTTGCGCCCACTCGGTGATCGCGGCCACGGTCCCCGCCCGGCCGTGGTGGGCCCTGCCGTAGGTGTCGGCGATGTGCACCGACGGCAGCGACGCGACGATCGGGATCCCGGGGCGGTTGAAATCGATTGCGCCACGGGTCTGTTCGAGATAGTCGGCGCTCAGGTGCGGCGGCAGGGCGGGCCTGGCCACCGGGGAGAGCCTGGGCTGCAGCCACCCGTAGCCGTCGCGGACCCACCGCCGCAGCAAGGGCGGCCGCACGTAGCGGATCAGCTCACGCAGGGCGGTGGGCAGCACCGACGGCAGCGAATCCATGCCACCGGTGGCGAAGATGACCGCCCCCGCGCGCGGTAGCGCCGCCCACGCCCGCGGATCCTGGGTTGCCGCCCACCAGACATCCCGACAGGTCCAGCCGATGCGGCCGATCAGCTCCACATCCCAACCCAATTGGGCGGCAACGATGTTCGGCCAGATGCGGGGATCGTCGGCGGGGAGACCCCCCGTGGGGCCGTAGTAGGCCAGCGAGTCGGCGAAGATCAACAGGGTGGGCCGGTGCCGCTGCTCAGAGGACATCGTTGGACACCTGTGCCGAGGCGTTCCACACATCCAGACGCCAGCGGATGCTTTCGAATTCGTCGTCCCCGTCGCCGGAATGGCCGGAAAGCTGAACCCAGCTGGCATTGCCCATGCCACCCAGAATCGGCCAGTTTTCGACGGGAAGCTTCAGCAGCGCGGCCGACAGCGCGGCGATCAGTCCCCCGTGGGCCACCAGCACCACCGGGCGGTCCGGGCCGTCGGGATCGCCCCATTCCGGCTCGGCGGAGACCAGTTCGGCGACCAACGGCACGCTGCGCGCCGCGACGTCGACACGGCTTTCGCCGCCATGCGGGGCCCAGGTCGCGTCCTCGCGCCAGGCCAGCCGGGCGCCGGGGGCCTGCGTGTCGACCTCGGTGTGGGTCAATCCCTGCCAGTCGCCGAGATGCGTTTCCCGCAGCCGCTGATCCACCCGGATCGCCAAGCCGGTGACCTCCCCCAACCTGACCGCCGTGTCGTAGGCGCGATGCAAATCCGACGACACGATCAGCAACGGCTGTGACTTGCCCAGCACCTCGGCGGCCGCGATGGCCTGCGCCCGCCCGAGCTCGCTGAGTTCGGAATCGAGCTGGCCCTGCATCCGGCTGCCGGCGTTGAACTCAGTTTGCCCGTGCCGCAACATGATCAGCCGACGGATCTTCATTGTGCGCTCGAGTCTTCGGCGTCCCCGTTGCGCTCGTCCAGGTCCACCGGAACCACCGGGCAGTCGCTCCACAGCCGGTCCAGGGCATAGAAGTCACGGTCGTCCTGATGCTGAATGTGCACGACGATGTCGCGGTAGTCCAGCAGCGTCCAGCGGCCTTCACGGGTGCCCTCGCGGCGGGCGGGTTTGTAGCCCGCCTTGCGCATTTTCTCCTCGACCTCGTCGACGATGGCGTTGACCTGTCGCTCGTTGGACGCCGAGGCGATCACGAAACAGTCGGTGATGGCGAGCTGCGCGGACACGTCGATGACGACGACGTCGTTGGCGAGCTTCGCGGCGGCGGCGCCGGCGGCCACCGTCGCCATGTCGATGGCTTCCTGGGTGGCGCTCATGGGAGATCCCCTGGGGTCAGGCTGGTTTCGTTCACGGCCACCGCCGGGCCCGCATCGGCGCGGTAGAGCCGGCGCTTGGAGACGTACTGCACGACGCCGTCGGGCATCAGGTACCACAGCGGCCGCCGCTGCGCCGCGCGCCGACGACAATCGGTCGACGAGATCGCGAGTGCGGGTATCTCGACCAGGGTTAGCGCGTCGTCGGGCAGCTCACCCAACACCCCGGTGATGTGTTCGCGCCGCAGCTCGTAGCCGGGTCGGCTGACGCCGATAAAGTGCGCCAGCTCGAACAGCGTCTCCCAGCCCTGCCAGGACAGGATGGAGGCCAGGGCGTCGGCGCCGGTGATGAAGTACAGCTCCGAGTCCGGGTTGAGGGCGTGCAGATCGCGCAACGTGTCCTTGGTGTAGGTGGGGCCGCCGCGGTCGATGTCGACCCGACTCACCGAGAACCGGGGATTGGACGCCGTGGCGATCACCGTCATCAGATACCGGTCCTCGGCGGCAGAGACGTGCCGATCCTTCTGCCAGGGCTGACCGCTGGGCACGAACACGACTTGGTCGAGGTCGAACAGGTCGGCGACCTCACTGGCGGCAACCAGGTGGCCGTAATGGATGGGGTCGAACGTCCCACCCATCACTCCTAACCTGCGAAGCTGCTTTTGCACGATGTGCCAGCTTACTTGAGGCGATGATCAGGCCTGCCCGAGCTGTCGTCACATGCACCACATCAGTCCCTGTCCGGAGTGGCACGCCTGGGACGGAGACTGCCGTGCCTGGAGTGACCGGGCGCCCGCCGAGACCCCTCAGACGGGCAGCAGTTGGTCGATCACCGCGGCCAGCTGCTTGGCGGACCGGCATTCGTGCATCGCGATGACCTCTTGATAGCGCGGCACCGCCGAGTCGCCGCTGCCCCACAGATGCTTGGGTTCGGGATTCAGCCAGTGCGCGTGCCGGCTGGCGGTCACCATGTGCGACAGCAGCTCGGTTTCCGGATTGCGATAGTTGGTGCGACCATCGCCGAGCACCAGCAGTGAGGTGCGCGGGGAGAGCACGTTGGGGAACGCCTGCACGAACGAGGCGAACGCGTTGCCGTAGTCGGAATGGCCGTCGCGGCTGTAGACGCCCGACTCCCGGGTGATCCGCTGGATGGCCACGGCCAGGTCGGCTTCCGGGCCGAACATGTGGGTCACTTCGTCGGTCGTGTCGATGAAGGCGAACACGCGAACGCGCGAGAACTGTTGGCGCAGAGCATGTACCAGCAGCAGGGTGAAGTGACTGAACCCGGCGACCGAGCCGGAGACATCGCAGAGCACCACCAGTTCGGGCCGGGCCGGGCGCGGCTTGGCCAGCACTACGTCGATCGGCACCCCGCCGGTGGACATCGACTTGCGCAGCGTCTTACGGAGATCGATCGTCCCGGCCCGGCTGCGCCGCCGGCGCGCCGCGAGCCGGGTCGCCAGGGTCCGGGCCAACGGGGCCACCACTCGGCGCATCTGACGCAACTGCTCACCGGAGGCGCGCAGGAATTCCACGTTCTCCGAAAGCTGGGGAATGCCGTACATCTGGACGTGATCACGACCCAGCTGCTCCGCAGTGCGCCTTTTGGTCTCGGCGTCGACCATCTTCCGCAATTGGGTGATTCGCTGCGCCGCAAGGGCTTTGGCGATCTCCTCCTGGGAGGGCGTGGGTTCGTCGCCGTAGGAGGCCAGCAGACCCGCCAACAACTTGCCCTCGAGTTCGTCCAGGGCCATCGCCTTGAGCGCCTGATAGGACGAGAAGGACGGGCCCCGGCTGGAATTGTATTTCCCGTAGGCCTCGACGATGCGGGCGATCATGGCGACCAGGCGCTCGTCCATGTCGGCGAGATCGGGGTTGTCGGCCAGCAGGTCCAACAGCATCTGGCGCATCGCCTCGACGTCGTCGGGCGGCAACGCGTTGTCGTCCGGGCTGTCGTTCGCCTCGTCCTCGGTGACCACCGCGCGGGCGCCCAGCGCCGCCGGGAACCACAGGTCGAACATGGCGTCATAGGTTTCACGATGATCCGACCGGCGCAGCACGGCGCACGCGATGCCCTCGCGCAATACCTCACGGTTGCCCAGGCCGAGCGTGGCCAGCACCCGGCCGGCGTCCACCGTCTCCGACGGGCCGACCGAGATCCCCGCTCCGCGAAGCGCTTCCACGAAGCCGACCAGGTGCCCCGGCAGCCCATGCGGGGCGAGCGGCCGGGCGGGTCGGATGCGGCGGGCGGCCATGACGGTCTTCCTAGTTCAGACGGAGCTCGCCGGCCGCGCGCTGCTGGTCGGATTGATGTTTGAGGACCACGCCCAGCGTGGCGGCGACGACCGCGTCGTCGATGGTGTCCAGGCCCAGCGCCAGCAGCGTGCGGCCCCAGTCGATGGTCTCGGCGATGGACGGGACCTTCTTGAGTTGCATCCCGCGCAGCACGCCGATGATGCGCACGAGCTCCTCGGCCAGATGTGCGGGCAACTCGGGCACCCGGGACAACAGAATGCGACGTTCCAGCTCGGGGCTGGGAAAGTCGATGTGCAGGAACAGGCAGCGACGCTTGAGCGCCTCGGAGAGTTCGCGGGTCGCGTTGGAGGTCAGCACCACCAGGGGCGTGCGCTCGGCGGTGATCGTGCCCAGTTCGGGGACGGTCACGGCGAAGTCCGACAACACCTCCAGCAGCAGGCCCTCGATCTCGATGTCGGCCTTGTCGGTCTCGTCGATGAGCAGCACCGTGGGCTCGGTGCGCCGGATGGCGGTCAGCAGCGGACGCTGCAGCAGGAACTCCTCGCTGAACACGTCGTCCTTGGTCTGGTCCCAGTCCCCGGAGCCGGCCTGGATGCGCAGGATTTGCTTGGCGTGGTTCCACTCGTAGAGGGCGCGGGCCTCGTCGACCCCCTCGTAGCACTGCAGGCGGACCAGGCCCGACCCGGTGGCCTGGGCCACGGCGCGGGCCAATTCGGTCTTGCCCACGCCGGCCGGGCCCTCCACCAACAACGGCTTGCCGAGCCGGTCGGCCAGGAACACGGCCGTCGCGGTGGCGGTGTCGGGCAGGTAGCCGGTCTCGGCCAACCGTCGCGAGACGTCGTCGATGTCCTCGAACAACGGCTTTGACCGGGCGGGCACACTCACAATCGATTCTCCTAAAACACTTTCGCCACGGGGGGCGTCACGCCGGACGGGTCTGTCCGTCTCCCCACGCAATCCATTTGGTCGAAGTCAATTCGGGCAGGCCCATGGGACCGCGGGCATGCAATTTCTGGGTGGAGATACCGATTTCGGCGCCGAAACCGAACTGTTCCCCGTCGGTGAACGCCGTGGACGCGTTCACCATCACCGCCGCGGCGTCGACAGCATCGGTAAACCGTTGCGCCGCAGCCATATTGGTGGTCACGATGGCCTCGGTGTGACCGGTGCCGTACTCGTTGATGTGGGCGATCGCGGCGTCGATACCGTCGACCACCGCCACCGCGATGTCCATCGACAAGTACTCGCGCCGCAGGTCGTCCTCGTGCGCGTCCCTGGAGAAGCCGCCGTGCACGGTCACACCGGCGTCCTGCAGGGCGGTCACTAGCCGCGGCAGCGCCTCCTCGGCGATCGTGGCGTCGACGAGCAGCGTCTCGGCGGCGTTGCAGACGCTCGGCCGGCGCGTCTTGGAATTCAGCAGGATCCGCTCCGCCACATCCAAATCGGCGCCGTCGTGGACGTATACGTGGCAGTTGCCAACCCCGGTTTCGATGGTAGGCACCTGTGCGTCGCGGACCACCGCGTTGATCAGACTCGCTCCGCCGCGCGGGATCACCACATCGACCAGGCCGCGGGCCTGGATCAGATGCGTCACCGTGGCGCGGTCGTCGGACGACAGCAGTTGCACCGCATCGGCGGGCAGGTCCTCGCTGACCAGCGACGCCCGCAACACCTGCACCAGCGCCTGGTTGGACCGGGTCGCCGAGGAGCTGCCGCGCAACAGCACGGCGTTGCCGGACTTCAACGCCAAACCGAACGCGTCGACGGTCACGTTGGGCCGACCCTCATAGATCATCCCCACGACGCCGAGCGGGACCCGCTGCTGGCGCAGCTGCAGCCCGTTCGGCAACGTGTAGCCGCGCAACACCTCCCCGACGGGATCGGGAAGCCCGGCGACCTGACGCAGGCCCGCGGCGATGCCCTCAACGCGCTTGGTATCCAAGGCCAGTCGGTCGAGCATCGCGGTTGGCGTGCCCGTGGCGCGGGCGGCCTCGACGTCTTCGGCGTTGGCGGACAGGATCAATTCGGCGTGTGCGGTAATCGCATCGGCCGCCGAGCGCAGCGCCTGGTCTTTGGCGACGGTCGGCAACAACGCCAGCACACGGGACGCGACGCGGGCGCGGCGGGCGGCGTCGTGCACCTCCCGGCGCAAGTCAGGCTCCCGCTGGGCCGCTCCGCTGCGGAATGGTGCCTGCAGACTCATTGAACCAGGGTATCCGGCCGCAAAAGCCCGGGTGACGCGGCCCACTAGCCCGAATGGTGGCGACCCGCTTCGCCCGGCCCCGCCGCGCTCGCGATCGCCACTAGCCCGCGACACGCTCCCCGCGCCGCGCGGTCCGCACCTTGCTGCGCCGCTCCTCGAGGATGTTGCCGAAGTTCTGCAGCAGCGTCGGTGCGCGCATCACCAGATGCTCGATGTGTTCCCGATCGATCTCCAACGCGGTGACCTCTTCCAGCGCATACGCGCTGGCCAGGTTCGGTTGGCGGGTCAGCGCCGTCAGCCCGAGGAATGCGCCCTCGGACAGGGTGCTGATCGGCACGACCGTCCCGTCGTCGGCGGTGGCGGTGAGTTGCACCCGGCCGGCGACCACGAACGTCATCGCCGCGGGCACCTGTCCGGCGTCCTCCACGATTTCATCGGTGCCGTAGCGGACGATTCGCGCCGAAGAGCGCAATGCCCGCTGTTCTTCGGTGCTGAGCCGCAGCGCCGGCGCGACCACCGTGTGCAACGCGTGCTCCACACGTTGCACCGTCGAGAAGTCGTCATCGGCGTCATCGAGGTGCAAATTCTCCCGCCGGGCCGCGTACCACGCCCAGCGCAGGAACGTGGCCGTCGCGGCGCCGGCCTCGGCGGGTGAGTCCAACCCGATCGTCGTGCGGTACTGGCCGGCGCCCACGGGCACTGAGCGCGGCACGCTGCCGGGTTGGAGCTGCGGCAGCGCCCGGGCCACCCGCGACAACACCGCGCACACCAGGTCGGGCGCGTCGGCGGTGGCGAAGGTCGTCGTGATCGCCACCTTGTGCGGTCCGGGCGGGCGGCTGAGGTTGGTGAATGACGTGGTGGCGAGCGCGGCGTTCGGCATGATCCGGATTCCGCTGCCGGTGTCGATGTGCACCGCGCGCCAGTTCACTTCGACGACGCGTCCGCGGGCGGTGCCGGTGTCCAGCCAGTCATCGATCCGGAAGGGCTGCTCGAACAGCATGAACAGGCCAGAGACGATCTGCCCGACGGAGTTCTGCAGCATCAGACCGATGACGACCGATGTGACGCCCAGCGCGGTGAACACCCCGCCGATCCGCACACCCCAGATGTACGACGACATGACCGCCAGGCCGACGCAGATCAGTGCTATGCGGGCGACGTCGATGAAGATCGTGGGAAGCCTTTTGCGCCAGCTCTTTTCGGGGGCGCTTTCGAATACGGTCGCGTTGAGCCCGGACAGCAGCAGCACCACCACCAGCAGGCCGAAAACGGTGGTGAGGATGCGCACCGGAATGTCGCCGGCCGGAATCCCCGAGGCCTGAACCAGGAGCAACAACAGCGCGGCGAGCGGCAGCAGGTAGTTGCGCAGCAATGCGACCTGCCTGGCCAGGGGACTTTGCCGGCGCCGCAGCGCATCGTGCAGTTCGGTGAGCAGGATCATCCCGACCGGCAATCCGATCGCGATACCAACCGCCCAGTAAAACCATGACGAGGCGAAGATGTTCATCAGCGGTCCAGCAACCGGTAGATCGCCTGATCGGTCCCACCGACCGAAATCGTGCCCGCCGCGGTGAACTGGCGAACGTCGCGCATCGCTTCATAGACCTGCGAGCTGACGTAGATGCCGGCCTGCGGTGAGCCACTGTGCATTTGGTAGGCCAGACTCACCGCGCCTCCCCACATGTCGTAGACGACGCCGGAGCGGCCCACCAATCCGCTGACCACGTTGCCGGTGTTGACGCCGACGCGCAGGCCCAACTGATGGCTGCTCTGGCTGTTGAACCGCTCGATGATGCGGCCGATTTCGAGGGCGAAGTCCACGGCGCGGTGGATGCTGTCCAGCCGGGGGGTGACGACCCCGCAGCTGGCCAGATAACCGTTGTGGAACGTGCGGATGCGTTCGACGCCGAGGGATTCGGCGGCCGAATCGAACTGCCGGAAAAGATCGTCGACGGTGCCCACCAATTCGGCTTCCGGCATCTCGGTGAAGATTTCGTCGAGGCCGACGATGTCGGCGTAGATGATGGCGACGTCCTGATGTTTCTGGGCGATGGTCGCCTCGCCCTCGCGATAACGCTGCAGCACCGACTCGGGCATCAAGGCCAGCATCAGGCGATCGTTCTCGCGGCGCTGCTCGACGAGCAACTCCTCCTTGATCGCAAGGTTTCGGCTCATCTCGTTGAAAGCCGCCGTGAGGTCGCCGATTTCGTCGCGCGTGCGCACCGGGATGTTGATGTCGTAGTCGCCGGAGCTGATCTTTCGGGTGCCCTCCTCGAGGCGCCGGACCGGGCGTACCGCGGCCTGAGCGACGAACATCGAGGCCACGCAGATGGCGAAAATCATTGCCGTGACCGCGATGACGAGGTTCTTGCTGAATCGGCCCAGCCGCGCGAAGGCGTCGGAGTTGTCGCGGGTGGCCAGGATCGACCAGTGCAGATCGGAGTTGGGGATGTTCAGCGGCGCATAGGCTTCCAACTCCCGGTTGCCCGTGTAGTCGGTGGCGCTGATGACGCCGGTCTCGCCGCGCTGGGCGGCGCGAAGCCCCCGCGGTCGGCACCGGCTGCACCAGCGTGGTGCCCCCCAGGCGCAACGCGGTGTCGACGACATCGGGCGGGGGTGCCGGCCTCGATGGCCTCATGCCGGTATTGCTTCGGGTCTTCGATGAATACCCTTGAATCGGAACGCATCAGGTCATCCGGGCCGGCCAGATAGGTCTCGGTGGCGGCTCCCATCCCCGCGGCTTCCCAATGCTTGTTGGCGGTCATGATCGTGTTGATCTTCCCGATCGGCACCGGCAGCGCCATCACCCCTTCGAATTTGCCGTTCATGCCGACGGGCGACACCACCCAGGCCGTCGGGGTGTCGAGCTGGGGCTGATACTGCTGAAAGTCGGTGATCCAGACGAAGTCGACATCGTTGGACGCCACGGCTTTTGGTAGGCACCGCGCAGATTGGA
This sequence comes from Mycobacterium marseillense, assembly GCF_010731675.1. Taxonomy (NCBI): domain Bacteria; kingdom Bacillati; phylum Actinomycetota; class Actinomycetes; order Mycobacteriales; family Mycobacteriaceae; genus Mycobacterium; species Mycobacterium marseillense. Next base: position 16,157 of record NZ_AP022584.1, on the reverse strand, counting down.
TCCGCGATAGGGGCCGGTGAGAATGTTGGTCCCCAGGTCTGGACCCTTCATGACGCTGTAGACGACGTTGCCTTGCATGTCCAGCAGGAGCGCATCCCGGTAATCGAAGCGGGTGACGATACCGCGCATGAAAAAGTCGAAGCGGGCGTTGGCGGCCGACCACGCGCTGCCGTCGCCGGCGTCCTCGGCGGGCGGCGAGTCGGCGGTCGGCCTGGGTGCCGCGGTGTAGTGCGCCTGAAGGTATTTCTGCGCGTTGGAACTCGGCAGCACCGCCTTGAGATCGATCTCATTACCGGTGGCCTTTTTGATCGGTTTGATCATGTCGTTCTCGTAGTAATTGACCAGAGTCTGTTCTTGGGCCGGGGTGATGTTCGCATTGCCCAGTTGAGAGAAGGCGGTGGCGAGGTTAGCCGTTGCTTCGTTGATGCCGAAACCGCCGCTCTGCACGATCAGCGAACTCGTCAGCTCCCGAAACAGTGCCTGCACCGCCCGCTTCTGGGACTCGCGCATCTCGATCAACCGTTCGGATTCGACTTCACGCAACGCTGTGCGGCCGGACACGGCTCCGATGAGACCGATCACCGCGACGCCCAAAATGCTCGAGAGGAGCATGGTGATCAGGATTTTGGATTGGATGCCGAACCGGAAACGGCTGCGCAGCGGGCGCGTACGCGTTGCGGGTTGGAGGGACGGCGCGGGGTCGATGCGGGGGGCGGCCTCGGTTAGCTCGCTCGTGGTCAATTGCCTGCCCCTTTTCTCGGGATCCAGCTCCTAACGCAGCAGACTAGCGCGCGCACACCGAGATATTGAGCGTTTGCCGTGACGCAATTGGGCGTCAAAACCGCTGGTGACCCACGTGTGCATCGCCGTCCCGACACGACTAACGTCGGGCCCCATGGCAGGGGTATGCGTAGTGGGCAGCGTGAACATCGATCTGTCGCTGGGTGTCGGAGCCCTTCCGCGGCCGGGCGAAACGGTGTTGGCGTCGTCTTTGACCCAAGCTCCGGGCGGCAAGGGCGGCAATCAGGCGGTGGCGGCCGCGCGCGCGGGAGCGCGCGTGCAGTTCGTCGGTGCGGTCGGCGACGACGCGGCCGCCGAACAGTTGCGTGCCCACCTGCGCGCCAACGGCGTCGGGCTCGACGGGGCCGTCGAGATCCCCGGGCCCAGCGGCACCGCCATCGTCGTCGTGGATGCCAACGCCGAGAACACCATCGTGGTCGCGCCGGGCGCCAACGGGAGCTTCACGCTCACCGATGACCGGGCGCGCGGCGTGGTCGCCAACTGCGATGTGATGTTGACCCAGCTGGAAATTCCGGTCGACACCGCGGTCGCGGCGGCCCAACACGCTCGTTCGGCCGGGGCGGTCGTCGTCGTGAACGCCTCACCGGCCGGCCGGGATCCCGACTCGCTGGGCGAGTTGGCGGCCGCCGCCGACGTGGTGATCACCAACGAAGAGGAAGCCAACGAATGGCCTTGGCGCCCAACACACCTGGTGGTCACCCTGGGTTCGCGCGGCGCCCGCTACGTCGGCGCCGACGGCGAGTACGCGGTGCCCTCCCCCGCGGTGGACGCGGTGGACACCACCGGCGCCGGCGACGTGTTCGCCGGTGTGCTGGCCGCGAACTGGCCGCCCAATCCCGGCTCCCCGGATGAACGGCGACTCGCGCTGCGGCGAGCCTGCGCGGCGGGCGCGCTGGCGACGCTGGTCCCCGGCGCCGGTGACTGCGCACCGGACGCCGAGGCGATCGACAAGGCGCTGCAGAACGCGTTCTAGCCGCTTGGACCGCGCCCGCTAGTCTTCGGGGACTTCGCGTTCGATCTCGTCGAGCCAGATGCGCGCGGACATGTCCGACGGGGCGCGCCAGTCCCCCCGCGGCGACAGCGCGCCGCCGTGCGACACTTTGGGCCCGTTGGGCAATGCGGAACGCTTGAACTGGCTGAACGAGTAGAACCGCTGCACGAACACCTGCAGCCAGTGCCGAATTTCCTTGAGCGAGTAGGACGGTCGCTTGTCTTCCGGAAAGCCCGGCGGCCAGTTGCCCTCCTCGGGATCGCTCCACGCATGCCAGGCCAAAACGCGATCTTCGACGGCCGGAATCCGAACCGCAACACATGGAACAGTGAGAAGTCCTGCAGCGCAAACGGGCCGATTTTCGCCTCGCTGCTCTGCAGCTCTTCCTCTTCGCCGCTGGGAACCAGCTCCGGCGTGATCTCGGTGTCGAGCACCGACTGCAGCACCTCGCTGACCTCCGACTCGAACTGTTGCGAGGAAATCACCCACCGGATCAGGTGCTGAATCAGCGTCTTGGGCACGCCGCCGTTGACGTTGTAGTGCGACATCTGGTCGCCGACACCGTAGGTCGACCAGCCCAGGCCCAGTTCGGACAAGTCGCCGGTGCCCAGCACAATGCCGCCGCGCTGGTTGGCCAGCCGGAACAGGTAGTCGGTGCGCAAGCCGGCCTGGACATTCTCGAAGGTGACGTCATAGACCTTCTCGCCGCGTCCGAACGGGTGATCCATCTCCTTGAGCATCAGCTCCGCGGTCTCGCGGATGTCGATCTCGGAGAACGTCACACCCAGGGTGCGGCACAGCTCGATCGCGTTGCGCTTGGTGCGGTCTCCCGTCGCGAAGCCCGGCAGCGTGAACGCCAGAATGTCGCTGCGCGGGCGTTGTTCGCGGTCCATCGCGCGGGCGGCGACGATCAGAGCGTGCGTCGAGTCCAGCCCACCGGAAATCCCGATGACGATCTTGGGGAAATCCAGAGCGCGCAACCGTTGTTCGAGACCGGCGACCTGGATGTTGTAGCCCTCGAAGCAATCCTGTTCCAGCCGTTGCGGGTCGGCGGGCACGAAGGGGAATCGCTCGATCTCCCGCAGCAGCCCGATGTCGCCGCTCGGGGGGTCCAGCCGGAACTCGATGCGCCGGAACGACTCCGCCGTCGTCCGGTGGTGGCGCCGGTTGTCGTCGAAGGTGCCCATCCGGAGCCGTTCCGAGCGGAGCAATTCGATGTCGACGTCGGCGACGCTGCGCCGCTCCCCCTTGGGGAAGCGCTCGGACATGGCCAGCAGCACTCCGTTTTCGAACACCATGGTCTGGCCGTCCCAGGCCAGATCGGTGGTCGATTCGCCTTCGCCGGCAGCCGAATACACGTAGGCGGCCAGACAACGCGACGAGGCCGACCGGGCCAGCAGGCAGCGGTCCTCGGCGCGGCCGATGGTGATCGGACTACCGGACAGGTTGGCCAGCACCGTCGCTCCCGCGAGCGCGGCCTCCGCGCTGGGCGGAATCGGCACGAACATGTCCTCGCAGATCTCCACGTGCAGCACGAAACCGGGCAGGTCGGAGGCGGCGAACAGCAGGTCGGGACCGAACGGCGCCTCGATCCCCGCGACGCGGACGGCGCCGCGCTCGTCGTCTCCGGGCGCCATCTGGCGGCGCTCGTAGAACTCCCGATAGGTGGGCAGGTACGACTTGGGCGCCACGCCGAGCACCGCGCCGCGGTGGATGACCACGGCGGCGTTGTAGATGCGGTGCCGATGGCGAACCGGCGCACCGACCACCAAGACCGGCAACAACTCGGCCGAGGACGCGACGATGTCCGCGATGGCCTTTCGACATCGTCGAGCAGCAGGTCTTGCAGGACGATGTCTTCGATGGAGTACCCGGACAGCGTCAGTTCCGGGAAAACGGCCAGCGCTACGCCGTCGTCGTGGCACTCCCGGGCCATCCGCAGGACCGACTCGGCGTTCGCCGCGGGGTCACCGATGACCGTGTGGTGCGTGCACGCGGCGACGCGGGCAAAGCCCTGGCTGTAAGCGTTGTAAAAGTCCATCGCCCTTCCATTGTCGCCTCGGGGGTGTCAACTCCACTCCGCCGGGTATCCCCAACGCCATGAGCGACACTGCGGTCCTGGTCGTCGACATGATGAATACCTATCAACATCCCGACGCTGAAGATCTAATACCCAATGTCGAGAAGATCATCGAGCCTTTGACCGATTTGGTCCGGCGGGCACGCGCATCCGACAAGGTCGACCTGATCTACGTCAACGACAACTACGGCGATTTCACCGCCGAGTTCTCCGGAATCGTCCGCTCGGCGCTCGACGGCGCGCGGCCCGATCTGGTGAAGCCGATCGCCCCCGCGGAACGCAGCCGGCTGATGACGAAGGTCCGCCACAGCGCCTTCTATTCCACGGCGCTGGCGTACCTGCTCGGCCGGCTGGACACCAAGCGGTTGATCATCACCGGGCAGGTCACCGAGCAGTGCATCCTCTACACCGCCCTGGACGCCTACGTGCGGCACTTCCCCGTCGTGATCCCCACCGATGCGGTCGCCCACATCGACCCCGACCTGGGCGCGGCGGCCTGCAAGATGATGGAGCAAAACATGTCCGCCGAGCTCACGACCGCGGCGGACTGCCTGGACCCGGCGTGATCCGTACCCTGGGCAGGTGACCGTCGCCCGCGCAGAATCCCCGGAGCTGGTCACGCTGCTGGCCGGGCGCCGGATCGCGGTGCTGACGGGCGCGGGCATCTCCACCGATTCGGGCATCCCCGATTACCGCGGGCCCGACTCACCGCCCAGCAATCCCATGACCATCCAACAGTTCACCGGTGATGCGGCGTTTCGGCAACGGTACTGGGCCCGCAACCACGTCGGTTGGCGGCACATGGACGACACCCTGCCCAACGCGGGCCATCGCGCGCTGGCCGCGCTCGAGGACGCGGCCGTGGTCACCGGCGTCATCACCCAGAACGTCGACCTGCTGCACACCAAGGCCGGCAGCCGCAACGTCATCGACCTGCACGGCACCTACGCGCGGGTGATCTGCCTGAGCTGCGGCCACACCATGAGCCGCGCTGGCCGAACAGCTGGAGGCGCTCAACCCCGGATTCATCGAGCGCGCCGAGGCGATCGGTGGGCTGGCGGTGGCTCCCGATGCCGACGCCGTCGTCGCCGACACCGCGTCGTTCCGCTACCTCGACTGCGCGCGCTGCGCCCATGCTCAAACCCGACATCGTCTATTTCGGTGACAGCGTTGCGAAAGACGTTGTGGCGCAGTCGTACAGCATGGTCGACCAGGCCGACGCGCTGCTGGTCGCCGGGTCGTCGCTCACGGTGTTCTCCGGCTATCGGTTCGTGCGGCACGCGGTCGCCCTGGGCATCCCGATCGCCATCATCAACCGCGGGCGCACCCGTGGTGACGACGCGGCCACCGTCAAGGTCGACGGCGGGTGCTCCGAACTGCTTGCGCTGCTCGCCGACGAGTTATCACCGCTGGCAACGCATTAGAAGGTGCACGGCATGCTGCGCACGGCGTGCACGAAATTGCCCGCCAGATACGTCGGCTCGGCCGACTGGATGCCAGGCAGCTGACGAAACAGCTCGTGGAAGATGGCCCGCAGCTGCGCGCGGGCGACGTGCGCCCCGAGGCAGAAGTGCAGCCCGCCACCGCCGAAACCGACGTGCGGGTTAGGGTCGCGCGCCAGGTTCAGCCGTTCGGGGCGGTCGAACGCGTCGGTGTCCCAGTTGCCGGACGGGTAGAACATCACCACCTTCTCCCCCGCCAGAATGGTCTGACCGCCCAGCTCGATATCCGTTGCCGCCGTGCGGCGGAAGGTCATGACCGGGGTCGCCCACCGAATGAACTCCTCGATGGAGGTGCCGATCCGGTTGTCGAAATCGTCGAGCAGCCAGTCCTTTTCGTCGGGAAAGTCGGTGAGCGCCTTCAGGGTGTGGCTGATGGTCTGGCGGGTGGTGTCGTTTCCCGCCACCGAGAGCAGCACGAAGAACGCCGCCACCTCCGCGTCTTCCAGGCGGTCGCCGTCGACTTCGGCGGTCACCAGGCTGCTGATCAGGTCGTCGCCCGGGTGCTCGCGGCGTTCGGTGGCCAGGGCGCCGACGACCTGGTGGAGATACAGCTGGTTTTCGACCAGGACTTCCATCGCCGGGCGTCCGTTGAGGAATTCCGGGTCGGCCCACGAGACCAGGGCGTCGGTGGCGTGCGCCATGCGCTCGCGCTCGGATTCCGGAATTCCCATCATGTCCGAGAGGGTGCTTTGGCGCAGTGGTCGACGAAATCCGCGCCGCTGCCGGCGGCCCGCAGTTCGTCGACGATGGTCTTGGCGTTGGCCTTGATCGAGTCTTCGATGCGGCGCACCTGCCGGGGGCTCAGCGCCGCGTGGGCGAGCTTGCGCAACTTGGTGTGCCGGGGCGGATCCATCGCCAAGAACGACTGCGACGCCTCGAGCAGCTCGACCGGAATGCTCTCGAACATCACCCCCTGGCCGGACAGGAAGGCGTCGTTGTTGCGGCTGACCGCGACGATGTCGGCGCGCCGCGTGACCGCCCAGAAGCCGGGATCGGTGGGATCGGGCATCAGCGAGTCTTCGACCGGCGGATGCCAGCTGACCGGGCGCTCGGCGCGCAGCACCGCGAACGACCGTTCCCGATCCGCCGCCGTCGTCGACCAGAACGCCCGCGAGGACAGGTCGATCTCGTCGTAGGCGCGGCCCGACTTCGCGGCCCCCGGTGTACCCGTCATCACGGCCATGGCGGCTGATCCTCTCCTGTATGACGCCGGTCACAAACTCCATGCGACGATATGCCTAGACAGTATGTCTAGTCAAGATGTCAGAACCTCGGTTATGCTCGGCGCATGCCGTCGCTCACTCGCAAGCCGCAGGGCCACCGAAGCGTGGCGCGCGAGCAGCGGCGCGAACAGATGGAGCGCCGGCTGCTGGATGCCACCGAACGGCTGATGCGCGACGGCGCGAGCTTTACCGAGCTCAGCGTGGATCGGCTCTCCGGGGAGGCGGGCATCTCCCGCGCCAGCTTCTACATCTACTTCGAGGACAAGGGCCATCTGCTGCGCCGGCTCGCGGGCCAAGTGTTCGGCGACCTGACCGACGGCGCACGGCGCTGGTGGACCGTCGCCGGGCGCACGACCCGACGACGTGCGCACGGCGATGAGCAGCATCATCGCCACCTATCGACGCCATCAAGCGGTGCTGGTCGCGCTCAACGAGATGGCCGCCTACGACCCACCGACCGGGGAAACGTATCGCGAGCTGCTGACCGGCATCTCCGAGCAGCTCACCCGGGTCATCGAAGCGGGCCAGGCCGAGGGCTCGATCCGCCCCGAGCTGGCGCCGCTGACCACGGCCAGCGCGCTGACCTGGATGGTCGAGCGCGCCTGCCAGCAGAACCTACCTGTGCAACCGCCCGACTACGACGCCGAGCTGGCTGCCACACTCGCCGAGATCGTCTGGGGCGCACTGTATCTCAAGCCAACTTCGGCGCACTGACCCTGGCGCGAGCAGACGTTACACCGCCACCAGGTCGTCGGCGTGCACGGCGGGCCTGCGCAGGTCGCCGGGCAGCTCGCTGGTGGAGCGGCCCATCATGGTGAGGAGTTCGGTCACGTCGTAGGCGACCACGCCGCGGGCCACCATCGCCGCGTCCGGCCCCCGCAATTCGACGACGTCGCCGCCGAAGAACCGGCCGGATACCGCGGTGATCCCCGCGGGCAGCAGCGAGCGGCGCTGCCCGACGACGGCGCGCACCGCCCCTTCATCGAGCGTCAGCGCGCCGGCCGCCTCCGCGGCGTATCGCACCCAGAACCGCCGCGCCGACATCCGCGCCGGGCGCGCGGCGAAGACCGTGCCGACCGACGCGTCGGTGAGCGCGGTCGCGGCGTCGGCCGCCGCGGCCAGCACCGGCACGCCGGCGTCGGCGGCCAGCAGCGCCGACGACATCTTCGAGGTCATGCCGCCGGTACCCAGATCGCTGCCGGGCCCGGCGATCACGTCGACCAGGTCCGCCGACCCCGATACCTCCGGAATGAACTGCGCGCCTTGGGTTTTGCGCGGATCGGAGTTGTACAGCCCGTCGATGTCGGACAACAACACCAGCGCCTCGGCGCCGATCAGGTGCGCCACCAGCGCCGAAAGCCGGTCGTTGTCGCCGAACCGGATCTCGTTGGTGGCCACCGTGTCGTTCTCGTTGACGATCGCCACCGCATGCAGTGCCCGCAGTCGGTCCAGCGTGCGCTGAGCGTTGGTGTGCTGGGCGCGCATCGAGATGTCGTGCGCGCTGAGCAGCACCTGCCCGACCGTGCGGCCGTAGCGGCCGAACGCCGCGCTCCAGGAATTCACCAGTGCGACCTGACCGACGCTGGCTGCGGCCTGCTTCGTCGCCAAATCCCTGGGGCGACGGGACAATCCCAGCGGCTCGATGCCGGCGGCGATGGCACCGGAGGACACGATGACGACGTTGCCCGCCTTCATCCGCGCCTCGATCGCGTCGGCGAGGCCGGCCAGCCGGCCGGCGTCGAACACCCCGGCCTCGGTGGTCAACGCGTTGGTGCCCACCTTGACCACCAGGCTGCGCGCTTCCGGATCGCGTCGCGCTGGGCGGTCACGACTCCTCACCGCGCTCTCTGGTTCTGCGCCGCTCCTCGGCATCGCCGCGCTCTGCATCGTCGCCGGCGCGCCGCTGCCGGCGGGCTTGCCGCTCCGCGGCGCCGACGCGCTCGCTGCGCTCGAGGCGCGCGTCGGTCCCCCTGCCCGACAGCGCAACCTGTTGTCCCGCAGGCGTTTGCGGCTCCCAATCGAACGTCATTTCGCCGATGGTCACTTCGCATCCCGGGCGGGCACCCAGCCGCAGCAATTCCTCCTCAACCCGAGGCGCGCCAGGCGGTCGCCGAGATACCCCACCGCCTCGTCGTTGTCGAAGTTGGTCTGGCGCACCCAGCGTTCGGGCCGCGCACCGCTGACCACGAAGGCACCCGGCTGCTCCGGGTCCGGCTCAACGCGAAAACCGCTGTCGTCGATGGGGACCGGCCGGATCACCGGGCGGCGCGGCACGATCTCCGGCTGGGCGGCCTTGTATTCCGCGATCATCTTCCACAGCCCAAAGATCAATGCCTGCAAACCTTCACGCGCGACCGTCGACACGAGGAACACCGGCCAACCGCGCTCGGCGATCTCGTCGAGGACGAACTCGGCGAGTTCGCGCGCCTCGGGACGTCGATCTTGTTGAGCACCACCGCGCGGGGCCGCTCGGCGAGATCACCCAGCGTGGCATCCCCTGCAGCGTGGGCGTATACGCGGCGAGCTCGGCCTCCAATGCGTCGATATCGGAGATCGGGTCCCGGCCGGGCTCGGCGGTGGCGCAGTCGACGACATGCACCAGCACGGCGCATCGCTCGATGTGCCGCAGGAAGTCCAGGCCCAGGCCGCGGCCTGCGAGGCGCCGGGGATCAGACCGGGCACGTCGGCGACGGTGAAGGTGTGCTCGCCCGCCGACACCACGCCGAGGTTGGGCACCAGCGTGGTGAACGGGTAGTCGGCGATCTTGGGTTTGGCCGCCGAGATGGTGGACACCAGCGACGACTTGCCGGCCGACGGGAAGCCGATCAGGCCGGCATCGGCGACGGTCTTGAGCTCCAGCGTCAGGTCACGGGTCTGGCCCTGTTCGCCCAGCAGCGCAAACCCGGGAGCCTTGCGTGCGCGCGAGGCGAGCGCGGCGTTGCCAGCCCGCCGCGACCACCGGCGGCGGCTTCGAAGCGGGTGCCCGCGCCGACCAGGTCGGCCAGCAGCCTGCCGTCCTCATCGAGGACGACGGTGCCGTCGGGGACCTTGACTTCCAGGTCGGCACCGGCGGCGCCGTCGCGGTTGCTGCCCATCCCCTGCTTGCCGGACGGCGCGGTGACGTGCGGATGGAAATGGAAGTCCAGCAGGGTGTGAACCTGGGGATCGACGACGAAGACGATGCTGCCGCCGCGTCCGCCGTTGCCGCCGTCGGGACCGCCCAACGGCTTTTGAACTTCTCGCGATGGACCGAGGCGCAACCATTGCCCCCCGGAACCGGCGCGCGCATGGATGACGACGCGGTCGACGAACCGAGGCATCGTGGGTCCTCTCACCCGTCTCGCTCGCCGAGCATGCGGCTACTGCGAGAATTGCCTCGAATTATCGCAGTGGGTGCACGCTCGGGGCGCTCAGTCGGTGCTTTGCCCGGCCGCGACGATGTTGACGGTCTTGCGGCCGCGCTTGATTCCGAATTCGACGGCGCCGGCTTCCTTGGCGAACAACGTGTCGTCGCCGCCGCGCCCGACACCGACGCCCGGGTGGAACTTGGTGCCGCGCTGGCGAACGATGATCTCGCCGGCCTTGACGACCTGGCCGCCGAATCGCTTCACACCCAGCCGCTGTGCGGCGGAATCGCGACCGTTGCGCGAGCTGGAAGCGCCCTTCTTGTGTGCCATGTCTTCGCCTTTACTACTTGATGCCGGTGACCTTCAGGACCGTCAGCTGCTGACGGTGGCCCTGACGCTTGTGGTAGCCGGTCTTGTTCTTGAACTTGTGGATGCGGATCTTGGGGCCTTGGTGTGCTCGAGCACCTCGCCGGTGACCGCGACCTTGGCCAGCGCGGCCGCGTCGGTGGTCACCTGGCGCCGTCCACCACCAGTGCGACCGGCAGCGACACGTTGGAACCTGGAGACTCGAGCTTCTCGACCTTGACCACGTCCCCGACGGCGACCTTGTACTGCTTGCCGCCCGTCTTGACGATTGCGTAGGTCGCCATCGTTGCTCTGCTCCTTCTTCTAGCCGCTGCTCGGCGCGTCGCGCGCGAACCAGCCGCGGTGCACGTGGTGGGTCTGGGTTGCGGGTCTGCGCCGATTCCCCGGGAGTCCCGCTGCCGCCGGCCAAAGCTTAGTCGCCCGGCCTGACGACAACTGTCCAAGGGTACGTGACCAGCGGCTACAGGGTCAAACCGGACACTGGCTGTCAGCGCTCAGTCCGCGTGGATCGGCGGTCCGGCGGGCCTGCCCGCCGCACGTCGGCGCCGGGGGCGAGACGGGGCCGAAGCGCCCTGGCCCGCGGCAGCCGAACCCTGCCCGCCGTCCGAGTCGTCCGAATCGTCGGAGTCCTCGGTGTCCAGGTCGTCGTCGTCTAGCTCGAGATCCTCGTCGTCGTCACCCAGGTCTTCCTCGTCATCGAGGTCGTCGTCGTCATCCGAGTCGTCCGAGTCGTCGTCGTCCGAGTCGTCGTCGTCCGAGTCGTCGTCATCCGAGTCGTCCGAGTCGTCGTCCGAGTCGTCGTCGTCCGCATCCTCGTCGGTGTCGTCGAAGTCCTCTTGGTCGGTGTCGGCGACGTCCTCTCGCGCGCCCGCTTCTTCCGGTCGAACTCGTCGGTGGCGTCCTCGGTGGCCTCGTCGGATTCGTCGTCGTCGGATGCGGCCTGCGTCGACGAACCGGCCGCCATCGCCTTGAACATCGGGTGCTCGCCGGGCGAGTGGGCGGGCACCTTGGCCACCGCCGGCTCCTCGGCCTTGTTCTTCTTGCGCCGGCCCGGCGGCCCCGGACTCGGACTTGCGGCCGTTCGACGGGGCCGAATCCACCGGGTCGGTGTGCAAGATGCCGCGGCCTCCGCAGTTCGGGCACGACGTCGAGAAGGCCTCGACCAGCCCGGTGCCCAACCGCTTGCGGGTCAGCTGCACCAAACCGAGCGACGTCACCTCCGACACCTGATGGCGGGTGCGGTCGCGGGCCAGCGCCTCGGTGAGCCGGCGCAGCACCAGATCGCGGTTGGATTCCAGCACCATGTCGATGAAGTCGATGACGACGATGCCGCCGATGTCGCGCAGCCGCAGTTGGCGCACGATCTCCTCGGCCGCCTCGAGGTTGTTCTTGGTGACGGTCTGCTCGAGGTTGCCCCCGGAGCCGGTGAACTTGCCGGTGTTGACGTCGACCACGGTCATCGCCTCGGTCCGGTCGATCACCAGGGTGCCGCCCGAGGGCAGCCAGACCTTGCGGTCCATCGCCTTGGCCAGCTGCTCGTCGATCCGGTGCACGGCGAACACGTCCGGTCCGCCCGAGCGTCCGGCCCGGCGGGCGGCTCGTACTTGCTCAGCTTCGAAACCAGGTCGGGCGCAACGGAATTCACGTATTCGTTGATGGTGTTCCAGGCCTCGTCACCGGAGACCACCAAGCCGGCGAAGTCCTCGTTGAACAGGTCACGGATGACCTTGACCAGCACGTCGGGCTCTTCGTAGAGGGCCACGGCGGCGCCGGCGGCCTTCTCCTGATCTCGATGGCCTTGGCCTCGATTTGCTTCCAGCGCTCCTGCAGGCGGGTGACGTCGTTGCGGATGTCGTCTTCCTTGACGCCCTCGGACGCGGTCCGATGATCACCCCGCGTCGGACGGCACCACCTCGCGCAGGATCTCCTTGAGCCGCTGGCGTTCGGTGTCGGGCAGCTTGCGGCTGATCCCTGTCGACGACGCCCCCGGCACGTAGACCAGGTAGCGGCCCGCCAATGACACCTGGGTGGTGAGCCGCGCGCCTTGTGCCCGACCGGGTCCTTGCTGACCTGGACGACGACATAGTCGCCGGGCTTGAGCGCCTGTTCGATCTTGCGGTCGGATCCGCCCAGTCCGGCGGCTTCCCAGTTGACCTCGCCGGCGTAGAGCACGCCGTTGCGGCCGCGGCCGATGTCGACGAAGGCCGCCTCCATCGAGGGCAGCACGTTCTGCACGATGCCGAGGTAGATGTTGCCCACCAGGGAGGCCGACGCGGCCGAGGTGACGAAGTGCTCGACGACGATGCCGTCCTCGAGAACCGCGATCTGGGTATACCGCGAGCCCTGGTGCGGCGGCTCGCTGCGGACGCGGTCGCGGACGACCATGACGCGCTCGACGGCCTCGCGGCGGGCCAGGAATTCCGCCTCGGTCAGCACCGGCGGGCGGCGGCGTCCGGCGTCGCGGCCATCCCGGCGCCGTTGCCGCTTGGCCTCCAGGCGCGTCGAGCCGTTGATGCCTTTGATCTCGTTGTTCGAGCTGGCGGAGTCATCTGCGCCGCCGCTCTTGCCGCTACGGGGCGGCCGCTCGTGCACCACCGTGTTCGGCGGATCGTCGGGCGATGACGTCTCGTCGTTGTCGTCGCCCGATCCGGATTTGCGCCGCCGGCGCCTGCGGCGGCGGCGGTTGCCGCCATCGGCCGAACCGTCGTCACCGCCATCGGGTCGTCGCCGTCGTCGGAGTCCTCGTCGTCGGCGTCATCGGAATCACCGGAGTCGGACTGGGCGCCCTTCTTGCCCCGGCCCGGCGCCTCGTCGTCGTCGCCGTCGTTGCCCTCTGGTCCGCCCTGCTCGCCGCGCCCGCGGCCGCGGCCCCGACGACCGCGACGGCGGCGCCGGTTCGGCGACCGATCGGCCTGGTCCTCGTCGTCGTCGCTGTCGCTGTCGGAATCGTCGGAGTCAGCGCCCTCGTCGTCGTTGCCGCTGTCGTCGTCGCTGTCGAGCGGCTGGGGCGCGACGAAGAGCGGCATGTAATGCGGCGCTCGGCGGCACTGTCGGGTTTCCAGCATCAGCCGGGATTCGGGTTCGCCAGCGTTTTCGGCGGCGACGACCTCGGCGGCCGTATCGCCGGCATTTTCCGGGGGTTCCTGGGGTTGGGCGGCCAGCAGGTCACGCACCCGCACCGCCTCGGCGCGGTCCACGGTGGAATGTGCGCTGCGGATCCGCCCGTCCAGTTCGCTGAGCGCGTCCAGCACCCGCTTGCTGGTGGTTCCCAGCGTTCGGGCCAGCGAATGGACCCTCAACCGGTCGGGCAACTCCTCGGGCCGGGTCGATTCTTCTGATGGGTCTGCAGTTGGTGCACCGTCTACCACGTATTCTCCTCAAGCCCCCGGGCGCGTCTTTTCGACGCGGCCACGCGAGCTTCGCTATGGGCCCGGGTCACTTCTCCCGGGCTTGTGATGGTCTCGCCCCGAGCGGCTCAGGTTAGAACCCACTCGGCGCCGTGCTGAATGACGGCCTGACATGCAGCGAACCAAGGCGACGGGGCTATGGTCGCGCTTGTCTAAGTCTTCATTCGGGTGTCTGACGCCGGTCCGGCGACGTTCACCCGAGATCAGTATCCCACATCACGTAGGCGGCCAACCCACACCTGAGGAAGCCCGGCTGGGGCGGATCCGGTCAGCGCCGCGGCGTGCGACCGATCGTCGCAGCTCAGGCGCCGGGAAACCAGAGCGCGATTTCCCGCTTGGCCGACTCGATCGAATCCGAGCCGTGCACGAGACTGCGTCTCCAGCCCGAGATCGCCGCGGATCGTGCCCGGGATCGCCTTCTCGACCGGGTCGGTACCGCCTGCGAGCTGCCGAAACGCCGCGATCGCCCGCGGTCCCTCGACGATGGCCGCGACCACGGGCCCGAGGTGATGAATTCCAGCAACGACTCGAAGAAGGGCTTGCCCTCATGTTCCGCGTAATGCTGGGCGGCGAGATCTTGGCTGACGTGCCGGAGTTCCAGCGCGGCGATGGTGAGGCTTTTCGCTCAATGCGGGCGATGATCTCCCCACCAGCTGTCGCTGGACGCCGTCCGGCTTGATCAGTACCAATGTCCGTTCGGTCACGGCGGACAGCGTACATAACCAGGTGCGAACGCGGCGGGTGAGCGCCGCCGTCCTCACTGCTGACGGCGCCGAACCTCAGCCCGGAAGTAGGCGATCAAACCCACAGCCCGGTGAACAGCACGCCGATGAACCCCACACCGGGATAGACCGCGAAGCCCGCGAGGAGGATCACCTGAACGCCGAGGTTGGCCCAGATGGCCCACGGTTTGCGCTGCACCCCGCCCATCAGGATCAGCAGCACGGCCAAGCCGATCAGGTAGGTCAGCGACGCCGTCGTCAGGCCGCCACCGACCGCACCCACCACCGGGATCGCCAGCAGCACCACGATCGCTTCCAGAAACAGCGTCAGGGCCATCACCGCGCCGAAGCTGCGCCAGGGGTCGGGCCGGTCCTGGTCGGTCACTGCGGATCACGCCCGAACAGGGTCCGCGCCGCGCCGGCCGTGACGACCGAGCCGGTGATGACGATCCCGGTCCCCGAGAAGTCCTCGGCGTCCCCGTCGAGCGCGGCGTCGTCGACCAGCGCGGTCGCGACGTCGATGGCGTCGCGCAGGGTCTCGGCGGTGCTCACCCGGTCAGGCCCGAACGTCTCGCGCGCCGCCAGGGCCAGCGAGTCGACGTCGAGCGCCCGCGGCGCCCGTTGTGGGTCACCACGACGGCGTCGAACACCGGTTGCAGGGCGGCGAGGATGCCGTCGACGTCCTTGTCCGTGAGTACGCTGAGCACCCCGACCAGGTAGCGGAAGTCGAATTCGCCGGCCAGCGTCTGGGCCAGCGCGGCCGCGCCGGCCGGATTGTGCGCGGCGTCGATGAACACCGTGGGCGCGTTGCGCATCCGCTCCAGCCGGCCGGGGCTGGCGACGGCGGCGAACGCGCGAACCGCCTCGACGTCGAGCTGACGCTGCGCGCCGGCGCCGAAGAACCTCGACGGCGGCCAGCGCCAGCGCCGCGTTGTGCGCCTGGTGTTCTCCGTGCAGCGGGAGGTAGACGTCGGAATACACTCCGCCGAGACCCTGCAGCTGCAGCATCTGTCCGCCGATCGCGACCTGGCGGCCCAACACGGCGAACTCCGAATCCTCGCGGGCCGCGGCGTCGGCTGCACGGTTTGGGCCAACAACACTTCCATCGCCTCGGGTGCCTGGCGGGCGATGACCGCGACGTGTCGGGTGCGCCGTCGGGGCCCTGGTAATGATGCCGGCCTTTCCCCGGCGATGCCGGCGAGGTCGTCGCCGAGGTAGTCGACGTGGTCGATGGCGATCGGGGTGATGGCCGCCACCGGGCGTTGATCACGTTGGTAGCGTCCCAGCGTCCGCCCACTTCGACCACGGCGACGTCGACGGGGGCGTCGGCGAACGCGGCGAAGGCCATTGCGGTCAGCACCTCGAACTTGCTCATGGCGGGCCAGCGGCGGCCTGTGATTGGGCGTCGACCATCTGCACGAACGGCTCGATCTCGCGGTAGGTCGCGACGTACTGCGCCGGGCTGATCGGCAGGCATCGATCGAGATGCGCTCGACCGCCGATTGCAGATGCGGGCTGGTGGTGCGCCCGGTGCGCCGGTGCAGCGCGGTGATCGCGCGTCGATCATCCGGGCCACCGAGGTCTTGCCGTTGGTGCCCGCGACATGGATCGACGGGTAGGCCAGCTGCGGTGAGCCCAGCAGATCCATCGGGCGCTGATCCGGGTCGGGCTCGGCTCGATCTTGGTTCCGGGCCGGCGCTGGTCGACAGGTGCTCGAC